>NZ_JBHYPS010000037.1:0-80088 GCF_042746075.1 Streptomyces sp. NPDC058758
ATCGAGCTGTTCACGAAGCCGGAGCAGTACCCGACCGACGTGTACACGCTGCCCAAGCACCTGGACGAGAAGGTCGCCCGTCTCCACCTCGACGCGCTGGGCGTGAAGCTGACGACCCTCCGCCCGGAGCAGGCCGCCTACATCGGCGTCAAGGTCGAGGGCCCGTACAAGCCCGACCACTACCGCTACTGAGCCCGCATGTGTACCGACTGTCTTCCCGCCGGCCGGGACCCCTGGCTGCCCGACCGGCTCCTGCGGACGGAACGGGACCTGCTGATGCCGCTCCTGCGCCGCACCCCCGAGGAGGCGTACGAGCTGCGCACCGCCTGCCCCGGCTGGACCGCGCGCCAGGTCCTCGCGCACTGCGGCGCGGCGCTGGTCCGGATCGTGGAAGGGCGCCTGGAGGAAGGCGTCTTCCTCCCCGAGGCCAACGCCTGCGACGTGGCCGAACGCGAGGACTGGCCGCTCGGCCGGATCCTCGACGAGCTGGAGCGCGGACTCACCGAGGCGGGCCCGGTGATCGCCGGGCACGAGGACGGGCGGCTCGACGCGGTCGCCCTCGGGGAGTGGGTGCACGCCGGGGACGTCCGGGAGGCCTTCGGCGAACCCGGCGCCTACTGCGGCGAGGCCCTCTCCCTCGCCCTCCCCCTGCTCTCCGTCACCAGCCGGAAGCGGGAGACCCCGCGGCTGGTCGGCCGGCTCGCCGACCACGCGGGGGAGGTGGCCCTCGGCAACGAGATCGAGGGCCGCCCGCCCGCCGTCTTCGACGGCGACGCGGCCACCCTCATCCGCATCTACGCGGGCCGCCCCCTGGTCCGCACCCGCTACGCCCTCACGGGCGCGACCGAGGAGGAGCTCCTGATCTACCGCTGAGCCCCGGCGCCCCGCACCCGGGGCCGCCGGGCGAAAACCCTTTGCGGGCACGGGGGCGGGGCGGCCACCCTTCCCCCCATGAGCCATCCTTCCCCCCGCCCCGTGGCGGACCTGTTCTCCGCCGAGGGGCGCCTCGTCGCGATCCCGCGCCGGCAGGCCCGCCGCGAGGCGCTCCTCGCGCACCTCGCCGAGACCCTCTTCGACCTCGGCCGCCTCTACCGCGAGGCCGAGGTCGACGAAGCGCTGAAGACCGTCCACGACGACTACCCGGCGCTGCGCCGCCACCTCGTCGTCGGCGGCCACCTGGCCCGGACGAGGGACGGCGCGGCCTACCACCGACAGCGCACGGCCCCGGCCCCCGGAGGTGCGGCCCCCGCCGTCGCGTGACGTCCGCGGCGGTGGCCGGCCTGCTGGCCGGCTACGGCATCGCGATCCCGGTGGGCGCCGTCGGCGCGCACCTGGTGGCGGTCGCCGCCCGCAGCCCGTGGCGCACGGGAGCGGGCGCGGCGCTCGGCATCGCGGCGGCGGACGGCGCGTACGCCCTGGTCGCGGTCGCCGGCGGGTCCGCCCTGGTCCCGCTCCTCGCGCCGGTGGCGACGCCCCTGCGCTGGGCGTCCGCCCTCGTCCTGCTGGCCCTCGCGGCGGCCTCGGCCCGTACGGCGCTGCGCGCGCACCGCGCCGGGATCCCGCCGGAGCGACGGCCGGTGACGGCCCCGCACCGCGCCTTCTGGACCTTCCTCGGCATCACGGTCCTCAACCCGATGACGGTTCTCTACTTCACGGCCCTCGTCCTCGGCGGCCACGTCACGACGGGCCCGGCCGAGGCGGCCGTCTTCGTCGCCGCGGCCTTCGCCGCCTCGGCGAGCTGGCAGCTCCTCCTGGCCGCCACCGGCACCCTCCTCGGCCACGCCCTGACCGCCCCCCGCCCCCGGCTCCTCACGAACCTGGCGTCGAGCACCCTGATCGCGGTCCTGGCGGTGGGGCTGGTGGTGTGAGCCCTTGAGGGAGGGGGCTTCGCCGGAGGCTCAGAGCGACGCCTCGACTCCGGGCCCTCCGGCGCCGAAGGTTTCCCGCAGGACGTGGGCGATCTCCTCGGGCTTGAGGTCGATGCCGTCGAGCCCCTCCGCGGTCAGCGGAATCTCCTCCAGCGCGTACGCGCCGCGGCCTTCGGCGCTGAACTCGGGGCCGGTGCGGTCGTCGAAGGACCAGGTGGCGATGCGGGCGAGGTAGAAGAGCTGGCGCTCGTCGTCGGACTCCATCGTGTGGAGGAGGCGGACGATGTCGGCCTTCCCCGCGATCTCCTCGTGGATCTCGCGGTGGAGGGCCGCCTCGCGGGACGCGTCGCCGGGTTCGACGCCGCCGCCGGGCAGGACCCAGTACGCGGGGATGCCGGGCCGGGTGCGGCGGATGACCAGCATCGTGTCGTCGGGGGTGACGAGGACAGCGCGGACTCGTTCGATCATTCCGGTTGTTCTCCCTGCTCGTCGAGAATCCCAGTGGAGCAGCCGGCCGCCGTCGACCTGGACGGACCGCCCCGTGACGAACGAGGCGGAGGGGCCCACGAGGCACGCCACCAGGGCGTCCGCCCGGTCGAGGTCCGGGCAGCACTCCGGGACGTGCGGGTCCGCCCGCGGCGGTACGACGGTGTCCCGGAGGCTCAGGAGTTCCGCGAACGGGCGATGCGTACCGCGGCCCGATCTGCCGTTCGGAGGTTTCGCACGGCACCGGACCGCCGGCCGGCGGGTGCGGATCCTAGTACGGCCGGGCCAGGACGTGGGCGGCGCCCGGGATGCCGATCTCGAGGAGTTCGTCCTCCTCGCGGGTCGTGGGGGTGCCCGTCTCCTGCTTGAGGACCGCGCGGGACAGTGCCTGCACCCACAGGGCGCGGGGGCGGCGGCGGGCCTCCCAGGCGGCGAGGGCGGCGGGGACGGTCTCCTCGTCGCGCAGCGAGTCGGCGAGGACGAGGGCGTCCTCGACGGCCATCGCCGCGCCCTGGGCGAGGTGCGGGGTGGAGGCGTGGGCGGCGTCTCCGGCGAGGACGACCCGGCCGACGTGCCACGGGTCCTCGACGGTCACCTGCGAGATGCGGGTGTAGACGACGGACGCCGGGTCGGTGACGGAGGCGAGCGCCTCGGCGACCGGGCCGGAGAACATCGCGAGCCGCTTGGCCAGCTCCTCGTGGGCGGTGTCGGGGCCGGGGCGGAAGGACTCGTCCTCGGCGAAGACCGCGCCCAGGTACATGAGGTCGTCGGTGATGGGGGTGAGGAGGGCCTTCGCCTCGGGGCCGGCCATGCACATCACGACGCCCTTCACCCGGGGGAGGCGGGGGACGGTGACGCGCCAGTTGGCGAAGCCGGTGTACTCGGGGGTGTGGCGGTCGCCGTAGAGGCGGGTGCGGAGCGGGGAGCCGATGCCGTCGAAGCCGGCGACGAGGTCCCAGCGGCCGGCGGAGCCGTCGGTGAGGGTGACGTCGACGCCGTCGCCGTCGTCGGTGAGGGTCTCGACGGTCGCGCCGTACCGGAGGGTGGCGCCGGCCTCGCGGGCGGCGTCGGCGAGCAGCCGGGCGAGCGCGGGGCGGGGGATGCCGTTGGCGGGCGGGGCGCCGTCCATGCGGGGCTGCGGGATCTCGGCGCGCGGGGTGCCGGCGGGGTCGGCGATGGTGAGGATCTCCCACTCGAAGCCGGCCGCGAGGCAGGCGTCGAGGAGGCCGGCCTCGCGCATCACGTGCAGGGCGTTGGAGGGCTGGATGATGCCGACGCCGAGCGCGTCCGGCGCCTCGCGGACCTCGACGACCTCCACGGTGTGGCCGCGGCGGGCGAGCAGCGTGGCGAGGGTGAGCCCGCCTATGCCGCCGCCGTGGACGAGGACGCGCAGGGGGGTTGTCATCTCGGGTGCCTCCAGGGGCTGGTGCGTACGGAAGGAGGAGGTGGGGGGCGGGTTCGGGCGGTCAGGCCGGGGCCGGGAGGCTCATCAGGTGGTCGACGAGGGCGAGGAGGGCGTCCTTGCCGAAGGCGCGCTGCCGGACGTCGCCGATGAGCAGCGGCACGTGCGGGTCGAGGTCGAGCGCGGCCCGGATCTCCTCCGCGGTGCGGGTGTTGTGCCCGTGGAAGCAGTTGATGGCGACGACGAAGGGGATCGCGCGGCTCTCGAAGAAGTCGATGGACGCGAAGCTCGTCTCCAGGCGGCGGGTGTCGGCGATGACGATGCCGCCGAGGGCGCCCTGGACCAGGTCGTTCCACATGAACCAGAAGCGTTCCTGGCCGGGGGTGCCGAAGAGGTAGACGACCAGTTCGTCGCTGACGGTGATGCGGCCGAAGTCCAGGGCGACGGTGGTCGTTTCCTTGGCGCCGACGCCGGCGAGGTCGTCCACGCCGACGCTGGCGGTGGTGAGGTACTCCTCGGTGCGCAGCGGGGTGACCTCGCTGACCGCGCCGACGAGGGTGGTCTTGCCGACGCCGAAGCCGCCGGCGACGAGGATCTTGACGGCGGCGGGGGCCGTGGCGGGGCTGGTCATGGGTGTCAGAGTCTCCGGATTCCGTCACGGACGGCGGCCAGCAGGTCGTGGCGGGCGCCGCCGGCGGCCCGGGCCATCGAGAGCGGGGCCCGGGCGGTGAGCAGGCCGAGGCCCACGAGGTCGCCCAGCAGGATCTTGGCCACCGATACGGGCAGGCCGAGGGCGGCGGCGACCTCCGCGACGGCCAGGGGGCGGCGGCAGCGGTCGAGGATCAGCCGGTGCTCGGGCTGGAGCCGCTGGGGGCGGAGCGGCCGGCCGAACTCGTCGAGGGGCTCCTCGACGGTGGTGATCACCGTGATGAGGGTGAAGTCGTCGCGTTCGGGCGCGGTCCGGCCGCGGGTGACGGTGTAGGGGCGGACCATGGTGCCCGCGGCGTCGTCCTCGTAGCCCTCGTGGTCGCCGGGGGCGTCCTCGTACCCGCTGGTCATCCGCGGGGACCGGGTGCGCTGCCGAAGGCGTCGAACTCGGAGCGGGCGGGCGTGCCGAGCTTCTGGCCGACCTGCTGGACGAGGTTGTGCATGGCGAGCGACATGACCTCCGCGTCGACCTCCTGGGAGGCGACGACGGCGAGGTGGGTGCCCTGGCCGGCGGAGACGATGAAGAGCCACAGCTCGGAGAGTTCGACGATGACCTGGTGCACGGCGCCGCCGTCGAAGAGCTGGCCGACGCCGCGGGCCAGGCTCTGCTGGCCGGTGCAGATCGCGGCGAGGCGCTCGGCGGAGGCCCGGTCGAGGGAGCGGGAGTGGCTGACGACGAGGCCGTCGTCGGAGAGCAGGACGGCGCTGCGGGTCTCGGCCACGGACTCCACCAGTCCGTCGAGCAGCCAGTCCAGCTCCTGATGGGTGGCGGTGGTGCGGGTGGTCATGACCAGTCTTCTCTCGTGGAGGGGGCGGGGGAGGGGTCGGCCTGGGCGCGGGCCGCGCGGGACCGGCGCTGGAAGGCGCCGATCGTCGCTCCCGCGCGGCGGGGCGCGGGCCGCAGCAGCGGGTCGGTCCGCCAGTCCGGCGGGGGAGCGGTCGGGGTCCTGGACGCGGCCGGGTCGACCCGCAGCTCGTCGACGAGGCTCGCCTGCCGCACCCGGCGCGGCAGCGGCGCCGAGTCCGGGTGCGTCGGGCCGGCGGGGGCGGGCGCGGCGAGCACGGGGGCGGGCGCGGCGGGGTACGGCTCGGGGGCGGGCGCGGGTACGGCTCCGGGCGCGTGCGGTGGCGCGTACGGCTCCGGCGCGGGCGGACCGGCGTACGGCTCGGCGTACGGCGCGGGGAAGGGTTCGATGACGGGCGGCGCGGCGTACGGCTCCGGGTGCGGTTCCGCGTACGGATCGGGGGAGGCCTCGGGGAAGGGCCGTCCCTGCGGTTCGGGGAACGGGCTTCCCTGCGGCTCCGCGTGCGGGAGCGGCGGCTCGTCCGGGCGGGTGTGGTGGTGCTGTCCCGTGACCTCGGCGAGGGCCCGGCCCCGGCCGCGGCTGGGCAGCGGGGCCTCCTCGTGCCCGGGGCCCGCCGGTCCGGCGGGGGCGGGCGGTTCGGCCGGGAGCGGCAGCGGGGTGACGCCCTGCGGGGCGGCGGGCGCGGCCTCCCCGGGGCCGGCGAGGAGCTCGTGCGGGACGAGGACGACGGCGCGGGTGCCGCCGTAGGCGGAGGAGCGGAACTCGACCCGGAGGCCGTACTGGGCGGCCAGGCGGGAGACGACGTGGAGGCCGAGGCGGATGTCCTCGGTGCGGGCGAGGAGGTCCATCCGCGGCGGACGGGCCATCAGCTCGTTGAGTTCCGCGAGCTGTTCCTCCTCCATGCCGAGGCCCCGGTCCTCGACCTCGACGGCGAGGCCGCGGCTGACGTGGGCGGCCCGGATCTCGACGGGGCTGGGCGGCCGGGAGAAGGAGAGGGCGTTCTCGATCAGCTCGGCGAGGACGTGGGTGACGGGGCCGACGGCGCGCGGCGCGAGCCAGGGGCTGCCGTCGAGGTCGAGCACGACCCGCCGGTAGTCCTGCACCTCGCCCTGGGCGGAGCGCATGACGTCGAGCAGCGGCACGGGCCGGCGCCAGCGGCGGTGCGGGGAGCCGCCGGCGAGGATGACCAGGTTCTCCTCGTACCGGCGCAGGCGCGCGGTGAGGTGGTCGAGGTCGAAGAGGTCCTCCAGGAGCCGGGGGTCCTCGTGCCGGTGCTCCAGGTCGTCGAGCTTCTTCAGCTGCTGGCCGATGAGCTGCTGGGTGCGGCGGGCGATCCGCTGGAGCAGCCGCTCGAAGCCGCGGTGCTGGTCGGACTGGCGGACGGCGGCTTCGAGGGCGCTGGTGCGGGCGAGGTTCAGGGCATCGCCGAGGCGGGTGAGTTCGTCGTCGGCGTGGTCGTCCTCGTCCTGCCGGATGCGCTGCACCTCGGCCTCGACGTCGATGCGTTCGCCCTGGCCGAGCCGTTCGACGATGTCGGGGAGGCTGCGCTCCAGCGCCTCGGCCTGCTCGCGCAGCCGGTCGATGCGGCGGCGCAGGGTGCGGGTGAGGCGCCAGGTGACGGTGATGACGGCGACGATGGCGAGCAGGCCGATGAGGGTGGTGAGCGCCATCCGCAGCAGCAGCGACATGACGGTGCCCTTGCCCTCCTCGACGACGAGGGCGGTGCGGTGCTGGAGCAGGGCCTCGACGCGGTCGTCGAGGGCGTCGACGGACGTGCGCCAGGTCCTCTCGTCGGCGGTGAGGGGCACGGAGCCGGTGGAGCCGGTCCGGCCGGGGGCGAGGATCGCGTTCTCGGCGGCGGTCTTCGCCTTCCACTCCGGGCTGTCGACGATCGCGTCCCACAGGGCCTTCTCGTCGGCCGGGAGGTAGGGCACCACGGCGGCGGAGTAGGTGGGCTGCTGGGCGGAGACGACCTGCCGGAACTCGGCGAACTCGCGGGCGCTCAGGCTCTTGTCGGCCCAGCCGCGGGCGAGCAGGGCGTCCGAGCGGGAGATCATCTCCTTGACCCGGAAGAGGTCGACGAGCGGCTGCGACAGGGTGGTGATGCGCCCGTTGTCGACGTGGCTGAGGGCGGCGAAGAGGTCGAGGTCGACGGCGATCAGGTCGGTGTAGTAGTCGTACACGGCCTGCTGCTGGTCGTCGTCGCCGCCGTCGACGAGGGAGCGCTGGGCGTCGAGCCGGGCGATGGCCGCGCGGGCCCCGGCCACGGCGTCCAGGACCTCCTGGGGGGCGCCGTCCTCGGAGACGTCGGAGAGGGTCTGGAACTGCCGGACGGCCTCGTCGGTCCGCCCCCGCTGCTCCTTGAGCGCGGCGGCGGCGCCGGAGCGCCCGGCCAGGACCTCGGCGCTCAGGCGCCGTTCCTCCTGGAGGCTGTAGTAGACGAGGTTGGACGGCTGGCCCGCCTTCTCGGCGAGCAGGCCCTGGCCGGCCTGGCGCTGGAAGTCGAGGAAGACCTGCCCGCTGGTGACGGCCCACAGGGCGATCAGCGCGAGGGCGGGGACGAAGGCGATGACGAGCAGGGTCCGGCCCAGGGAGGGGGAGGACGCTCTGCGGGTCCGCTCGGATATGCGCTTGCGCAGGGCATGCTCCTCGACCGGGAACGGATGTGACCGTTCCAACACCACACCTACATCGACGCGTGCATATTAGTCACCTCTCGATCACAATCGATCGGGAGGTATGCGGAATACACCATTCCTGCATATCAATTGATGTGGGATCAGACAGAACGCCCTTCCGGGCCGTCCGTCCGGGCTGTCCTTCCGGGCCGTACGTCCGGGCTCAGGCGCCGGTGGCGTACCGCGCCAGGAACAGGTCGACTCCCGAGCCGATCGTCCGCTCCAGCTCGGCCTCCTCGATCTCCGCCTCCGGGGAGAAGGTCCGCACCAGCTGCGGTACCCCGACCGTCGCCGCGACCAGCTGCTGCACCGCCAGCTTCGGGTCCGGCACGTCGAGGACGCCGCGCGCGGTCAGCTCGGTGAACGCCTCGACCAGCGGCCCGTTGTTCATGTCGTAGCTGACGCGGTACCAGAGCTGCCCCAGCTGCGGGAAGCGGTCTATCTCGCCGATCACGAGCCGCCGCAGCGACATGATGTCCGGGCGCAGCAGGATCCGCGCCCAGTCCGTGGTCAGCCGCACCAGCGCCGAGCGCAGGTCGGGGGCGGCGGCGATGGTCGAGTTCGCCGGCTCCAGGTCCGCGTACGTCTTCGGCAGCACGCCGCCGACGACGGCGAGGAACAGCCGCTCCTTGCTGCCGAAGTGCTTGTAGATCGTCGCCTTCGACACCCCGGACCGGGCCGTGATCGCGTCCATCGACGCCGCCGAGTACCCCTCCGCCAGGAACTCCGTCAGGGCGGCGTCGATGATGGCCTGCCGCTTGCGGGAGGCCGCGTCGGCGGGGTCGGGGATGACCGGGATCCCGTACTCGTCGAGGACGTCCTTGCCGGCTGCCATGGGTGCGTCCTCGGGGTCGGGGATCGGGCGGGTGTCGGAGGGGCCAGTATATGAACTGAACGGTTCGGTCCGTAAAGAAGCGGCGGGGTCGGTTCCGTTTCCGCTCGGTTCCGGTTCCGCTCGGGTCCGGTTCCGGTTCCGCTCAGACGAAGAAGCTGTCGTGCTTCACGAGGAACGCGGCCCGCTCCTCGTCGCTGAGCCCCGCCAGTCCGCCGACCTGCTCGAAGTACTCCTCGCGGGGCGCGCCCGGCGCGAACAGCATCAGCATCGACGCCGGTTCGCCGGACTCGTTCCGGAAGGCGTGCAGCCCGCCGACGGGCACGTAGAGGTGGTCGCCGGAGCGGGCGTCCACCCACCGCTCGCCGTCGAAGAGCCGGATGGTCCCGGAGAGCACGAAGAAGGCCTCGGACATCGCCTTGTGGAAGTGGGTGCTCGGCCCGGCCGACTCGGGGCCCATGTCGACCCGGTAGAGGCCGTACTCGCCCTGGGTGGACAGGGTGGTGGAGAGGTAGTGGTACGCGGCGGGCGCGGCGCCCGTGGCGACGAAGTCCGGCGGGGTGTCGGCGGACCGGTAGCGGGCGCTGATCTCGCCGTGCTCGCCGGTGTAGCGGACGGCGGGGTACGCGCGGGGGTCGGGGTACGACATCGGGGCTCCTGTGGAGAAGGCGGGTGGGGCGCGGTGGGCGCGGGGGACGGCGGGTCAGACGAGGGCCGCGGCGAGCGCCGGGCCGGCGGCGACGCCGGTGAGGAACGCGAGGTTGAACAGGCCGACGGCGGAGTCGCGCAGGGACTCCGGCAGCCCGGCGGCGGAGGCGCCGGTGAGCAGCCCCTGGCCGCCGGCCGTGGCGAGCGAGCCGACGGCGGAACCGAGCAGGACGAGCCAGGCCCAGGGTCCGACGGCGGCGAGGGCGACGGCGAGGACGCCCCCGGCGGCGAGCAGCGCCCGCACCCGCGCCGTCCCCAGCCGGGGGCCCAGCCGCACGAGGCCCCACGACGCCAGCGCTCCGGCCAGTGCGGCCAGCGCGGCGTACGCCCCGATCGGCACCGGACCCCAGCCGGTCAGGGCGGCGACGCGCACGGGGCCGGCGTACATGAGACCGAAGTTCACGGTGGAGAGGGCGAGCATCAGTCCGGCGGCGGCCAGGAAGGGGGCGGAGCCGAGGATCCTCGGGACCCCTCCACCGCCGCGCTCGGCGGTCCCCGCCGCCCGCACGGTCTCCTCCGCCGTCTCCGCCGCCCCTGTCGTCTCCGCCGTCTCCGGGGCCTTCGCGCCGGCGGGCCGGGCGGCCGTCGCGTCGCGCAGCACCGGGACGAGCGCGGCGAGGCTCAGGAGGGGGAGGACGAGTGCCGCCCGCCAGTCGACGGCCGAGGCCACCGCCGCGCCGCCGAAGAGCCCGGCCGTGCCGCCCGCGGCGCTGCCGATCGCGACGAGCCCGGCGGACCGGCCGCTGCCGTCCCGGCCGGCGAGCTGGAAGGCGGCGACGTTGAAGCCCGCCGCCCCGGCCGCCAGCAGGGCCCGCCCGGCGAGGGCGCCGGCGAAGCCGGGCGCGACGGCGACGGTCACCGCCCCGGCGAGGACGAGGGCCGCCGCGACGCGCAGCGTCCCGCCGGGCCCCCGGCGCCGTCCTGCGGCGGTGAGCAGCGGCGTACCGGCGGCCATGCCGATTCCGAACACGGTCAGGAGCCAGGCCGCCGCTCCCACGGACACCCCGAGCGAGGCGGCGGCCTGGGGCACGACGAGCGCCGGCCCGGAGACCCCGGCGGCGGCCGGCGCGGCGAGTCCGGCGAGCAGTAACCCGCGTCTTCGTTCCGCCACTTGGGCGGCCCGAGGGCGGGGAGGGGAGAGGGCGGGTGTCGTCGTCATGCGGCGAGAGAACTACACCGTTCGGTTCACTGTCAAGACTGAACTGTTCGGTTGACGTACTGAACGGTTCGGTTTAGTTTCGTCGTCGCACCGTCGACGTCCCCGCAGCCGCGCCGGCCGACGGCCCGTCGTCCAGGGGGACTTCCCCGGGTGAACCGCTCGGGGGCTCCTCCGGGAGCTGCCCACCGCGCTCAGGACGAAGACCGGGTCCCGAGCCCGACCGCCGTCACGGCCACGGCCGCCGCGGTGAGGGCGGTGCCTGCGGCCATCACGCCGCACCGCGACCGCCAGGACAGGGCCGACCAGCGGGACTCCGCCGAGAGGAGGGAGCCGAGGCTGGCCCAGGAGCCCACGGAGAGGACGGACGCGGCCGAGCCGACCGAGCCGACGGAGAGGAAGGAGCCGACCGAGCCGATCGACAGCGTCGAGCCGACCGAGCCGATCGACAGGAACGAGTTCCGGGAGCAGAGGGACCAGCGGGAACCGTCAGCGCTCATGCCCCGATCGTAGGGGCGGCCGCCTATCCGGCGCAGGCCGGCAGGAACTCCAGGCCCTCCGGCGTGCCGAAGCGGACCACGGCGAGGTACGCCTCCGGATAGTCGCAGCCGACCTCGGTCCACCGCAGCGCGAAGAACGTCCAGACGGCGAACCCCGCGAGCAGCCACCAGCCCCAGCCCTTTGACATGTACGGCCCGTACCCGCCGGGCCGCCGGAGGAACCGGTTCCCCCGGCGGCCCTTCGCGGGAGGGTCAGCCGCGCGGGGTGACCGAGCCCGCGTAGACGTTCTCCGGCGTGACGATCCCGGTGACCGCGCGGGCCACCAGGGTGGAGGGCTCCTGGCCGCCGCTGAGGGAGTCGGTGTTGAGCATCAGGACGAGGGTGGCCTTCCTGGCGGGGAGGTACACGGTGACCGTCTCGTACCCGGGCAGCGAGCCGTTGTGGCCGATCCAGCCGTTCGTGTTCAGGATGCCGAGGCCGTAGGAGGTGCCGGGGAAGCCGGTCGGGAGGGTCCTGAGGCGCTGCGCCTGGGTGGCCGGGTCGAGGAGTTCGCCGGTGGCCAGGACCCGGGCCCAGCGGCGCAGGTCGTCGAGGTCGGAGATCATCGCGCCGGCCGCCCACGCCCAGCTCGGGTTCCAGTCGGTCGCGTCGGCGACGGCGCCCGTGAGGGTCTGGTCGGTGTAGCCGCGCGGGTGCGGCCGCGGGAACTCCGCGCCCTCGGGGAGGAAGGAGTGCCGCAGTCCGGCCGGGCGGATCACCCGCTCGTGCAGGACCTCCGCGAGCGGCCGGCCGGTGACCTTCTCGACGACCAGGCCGAGCAGGACGAGGTTGGAGTTGGAGTACTGGAAGGCCGCGCCCGGCCGGAAGGTGTTGGCGTGCCGGTAGCCGTACGACACCGCCTCCCACGGGTTGAACGGCCGCTCCGGCGCGCTCAGCAGGTCGTGCGTGAAGTCGGGGTCGGCGGTGTACGGGAACAGTCCGCTGCGCATCCCGGCCAGCTGCCGCAGGGTGATCCGGTGCCCGTTCGGCACCCCGCGGACGTAGTCGTCGATCGGGTCGTCGAGCCCGGCCTTCCCCTCGTCGACGAGCCGGAGCAGGGCGGTGACGGTGAACGTCTTCGTCTCGCTGCCGATCCGGACGAAGCCGCCGGGGGACATCGGCTCGCCGGTCCTCTTGTCCGCGACCCCGGTGGCCCGGACGTAGCAGCCCTTCCCCGGCATCCAGAGGCCGACGACGAGCCCGGGGATCCCGGCCTCCCGCCGGACCTTCTCGACGGTCGTGTCGAGGCGCGAGGCGAGCGCCGGCGGAAGGCTGCTGCCGCCGTCCCCGTCCGCGCAGGCGCCGTCGCCGTGCCGGTCGGCGCCGGCGAGGGGCACGGGGGCGGGTCCGGGCGCCGCCGAGGCCGGGAGCGCGGCGGGCGCGAGGGCGGCGGCCGCGAGGAGCAGGGCGGCGGCGAGGAGCCGGCGGCGGGGGGTGGTGCGTCGCATGGGGGAGCGCCTTCCGGGATGCGGGGGCGTCGGGCCCGCGGGCCCCTGGGGGCCGGGGCCGCGTGACGTGGGCGTACGGGCGCTGCCAGATCAGCACCGGCACCCGCGCCGGTGCCCGGCCCGCCGGCGGGACCGCCTCCGAGTCCACTCGTTCGGCGCCGCCGACCCCTTGCCGCCCACCCCCGGTCGGCCCAGCGGCCGGTCGGCCCAGCGCCCGGGCGGGCGTCACGACCGGGCCCCGGCGGCGGGACCGCCGGCACCCGTGGGCCGCCGGCGCGCCCCGACTCGCCCGTGGGCCTCGACGGCGGGTCCGGCCGGCGGGTACGGGGCGCGGTCGCCGGCGGGGCTTCCGTCGCCCCGGGGCCCTGGACCGGCGTGGCCGGGCCCCCGGCGTGGCCGGGCCCCGGCGGGCGGGCCCGTCCGCGCCCGCAACCGGGAGGCCCCGGGAGGCGTCCGTCCTGGCATGACCGGCACAGACGGCACCACGATGGCCGACCGCTACCTCTACGTCACCCGGCACGGCGAGGCCACGCCCGACGAGAGCGGGCTCACGGACGCGGGGCGGCGGCAGGCGGCGCTGCTCGGGGAACGGCTGCGGGGCGTCCCGCTGGCCGCCGTCCACCACGGGCCGCTCGCCCGCGCCGCCGAGACCGCGCGGCTGATCGGCGAGCGGCTCGACGGGGTGCCCGTGCGGCCCGGCGAGGCGGCCGGCGACTACGTCCCGTACGAGCCCTCCCGGGAGGAGCTGCCGGCGGAGGTCGCCGACCCCCTGCTCGGGTTCCTGGCGCAGTTCCCCGCCGAGGAGCGGAAGCGGGGCGCGGAGCTGGCGGCGGAGGCGATGACCCGTTTCACCGGGCCGGTGCCGGGGGACGAGCCGCGCCACGAGCTGCTCGTCACGCACAACTTCCTCGTCGGCTGGCTCGTGCGGGACGCGCTGGACGCGCCGGCCTGGCGGTGGACGGGCCTCAACCACGGGAACGCGGCGCTCACGGTGATCCGTTACGCCCCCGGCCGCCCCCCGGCCCTCCTCGTCTACAACGACACCGCCCACCTCCCCGAGGACCTCCGCTGGACCGGCTTCCCGCCGGCCCTCCGCGTCTGAGTCCGCCGGGTCCGCGCCTTTCCGCGCGGTCCGGGGGTCAGTCGATGTGGACGGTCTGGAAGGCCTCGGCCATGCGGCCCGGGGGGAGGCCCGCCGCCCTGGCGTGCTCGGAGAGCCAGGTGCGGAGGAGGCCCGCGAGGTCGTCGAAGTGGGCCGTCTGGGAGGTGTGGAGGCGCAGCGCCTCCACCTTGCGGTCGAAGACGGGCGTGACGTCGACGTACTGGTTGGGCGTGGGGCCCGTCATGAGCCACAGCTCGTGGACGGTCCACGGCTCCAGGCCCTCCTCCTTGAGGAGCGAGGGGTGCGCGAAGGGGTTGCGCGCCTCGGGGTACAGCGCCCGCAGGCACGCGTCGCCGACGGCCCGGTGGTCGGGGTGGAGGTCGGCGGCGCGGGCCCAGTTGATCTCGGGGGAGGGGATGACGGCCCGCTGCGGCCGCACCTCCCGGATGATCCGGCACAGGTCCCGGCGCAGTTCGACGCAGGGCTCGACGAAGCCGTCGGGGTAGCCGAGGAAGCGGACGTCGGCGACGCCGCTGAGCTTCGCCGAGTGGACCTGTTCGGCGCGCCGCAGGTCCGCCATGGCCTGCCGGGGCAGCAGCGGGTCGTATCCGCCGGCGCCGCCGTCGGTGACGATGCAGTAGGTGACGCGGGTGCCGCGCGCGATCCACTGCATGACGGTGCCGCTGACGCAGAACTCGATGTCGTCCGGGTGCGCGGCCACCACCAGCAGTGATTCCGGCGCGCTGCGGTCGGTGGGGTGGGCGGTCGCCAAGTCCTCCATGCGCCCAGCCTGTTGGCGGCGCGGGGGCGTCGCAAGGCCGATTCGTGGCGTGAACAGGACATGGCACTTACGCGCCATTCAAAAAATTGGTAGATTCAAATCACTGAACTTCTCGCCGAAGTGTGCGCGGCACCGCTCACCGAAGCGCCCACCGAAGTGCCCACTGAACTGCTCCCCGATGGTTTCGGACGACCCGGAGGCGACCGGCATGTGCAGGATCCTCGGCTCCTTCGCCGCGAGCGCGGCCCGCCCCGACCCGGCCGCGCTCGCCTCGGCCTCGGCCCGCCAGCGCCACGGCGGCCCCGACGAACACCGGGTGCTCAGCGGCCCCGGCTGGTCCCTCGGCTGCGACCGGCTCGCCGTCACCGACCCCCGCGGCGGCCGGCAGCCGTACCGCCTGCCCCACCTCCCCGGCGTCCTCGCCGTCCTCAACGGCGAGATCTACAACCACGCCGAGCTGCGCCGCGCCCTCGCCGCCCGCGGCCACCGCTTCCCCGACCGCTGCGACGGCACCCTGCTGCCCGCCCTCTACGCCGAGCACGGGCCCGCCTTCGCCGAACACCTCGACGGCATGTTCGCCGTCGCCGTCCTCGACCTGCGGCCCGGCCGCTCCCAACTCGTCCTGGCCGTCGACGACCTGGGCATGAAGCCGCTCCACCTCCACCACGACCCCGAGGACGGCTCCACCCGCTTCGCCTCCGAGGTCCCCGCGCTCCTGGCCTTCGGCGGCGTGCGCTTCTCCCCGCGCGCCGACTCCCTCGACACCGTCCTCGCCACCCGCACCTCCTTCTCCACCGGCACCGCCCTCGACGGCGTCAGCGTCCTCCCGCCCGGCGCCACCGCCCTCGTCCGGCCCGGCGCCGCGCCCGTCGTCCGGCGCCGGGCGCCGCACCGGACCGCGCCCCTCGGCGACACCCAGGACGTGCTGCGCCGCGAGGTCCGCAGGCTCGCCGACGCCGACGTGCCCGTCTGCGCCGTCACCAGCGGCGGCCTCGACTCCGGACTGGTCACCGCGCTCACCGCCGAACGCGCCCGCGAGACCGACGCGGAGCCGCCGCACACCTTCCACCTCACCTACCGCGGCAACTGGCCCGGCTCCGAGGCCGCCCACGCCCGCTCCGTCGCCCGCCGCGCCCGCACCGTCCACCACGAGATCGCCCTCGACCCCGACGAGCTGCCCTCCCTCCTCACCCGCACCGTCCGCCACCTCGGCCAGCCCAACGCCGACCCCATCGCCCTCTCCACCTACGCCCTCTTCCGCGCCGTCCGGCAGAAGGGCTTCACCGTCGCCCTCACCGGCGACGGCGCCGACGAACTCTTCGGCGGGTACGACCGGATGGCGGCGGCCCTCGCCGCCCCGCCCGGCACGGACTGGGCCGCGGCCTACGCCGACGCGCTCTCCGCCGCCCCCCGCCTCCTGCGCGAGCACCTCTACACCGCCGACTACCGCGCCCACATCGCCGACACGGGCTCCGCCGCCGACCGCGTCGAGCAGGAGCTGCGCTCCGCCGAGGCGGCGGGGGCCGACCGGATCACCGCGACGACGGCCCTGGAGACCCGGTGGCGGCTGCCCGCCTACCACCTGCGGCGCGTGGACCACCTCGCGATGGCCTGGGGCGTCGAGACGCGGCTGCCCTTCTGCCAGCCCGCCGTCGTCGCCCACGCGCGCGCCCTGCCTGCCGCCGCCCGCACCGGCAAGCGGGCCCTGTACGAGGCGGGCGCGGAGCTGCTCCCCGCGGCTGTCCTGCGCCGGCCCAAGCAGCCCTTCACGCTGCCCGTCGAGGCGATGATCGCGCCCGGCGGCCCGCTCCTCGACACCGTCCGCGAACTGCTCTCGCCGGCCCGTCTGGTCCTCGGCGGCAAGGTCCGCGCCGACCGGGTCGCCCGCCTCCTGGCCCGCCAGCTGGACCGCCCCAACCGCCCCGACGCGCAGGCCCTGTGGGCCCTGGCGGTGCACGAACTCTGGACCGAGGTCCACCGCACCCTCCAGGTCCCCGCGAACTATGCGGCCGCCTGACCCCGCCCCCGGCGGCCCCCCGCGCCGCGGCCTGCTGGTGCGGGCCCACGACGCGCCGGGCGAGACGCTCGTCGTCCGCGCCGACGCGCTGCCCGCCGGGACCCTGGGCCTCGCGCCGGAGCTGGCCCGGCTGCCGGCGGGCGGGGCACGGAAGCTCGCCTTCTACGGCGACGACGGGCACGGCGGCCTGCGGTACCGCTTCGTGCAGGTGCTGCCGGGCGGAGGCTTCGACTTCCGCGCGGGGTGCGGGCACTCGCTGCTCGCGTGCGTGGTCGCGGAGGGGCGGCCGGGACCGGTGACCGTCCGCGCGGTCACCACCGGCGACACCGTGCTGTGCGAGCCGGAGCGGGACCCGGGGGCGTACACCCTGCACTTCCTGCGGCCGCCCGACGCCCCCGGCACGCTGCCCACCGGACGCCCCCGCGACCGGCTGCTCGGGGTGCCGGTCAGCCTCGTGTCGTACGGCAACCCCTACGTGTTCGTCGACGCCCGGCACGTCCGCGCGCCCGCCGAGGCGCACCTGCTGGCGCTCCGCGCGGAGGCCGCGCGGCTGCTCGGGCACCCGCCGGGCTCCGCCCTGCCGAAGATCGCCGCGGTCGAGGCCACGCCCACCGGGCTCTCGGTCCGCGCGCTCACCGTCGGCGGCTGGCACCCGCGGCTCGCGCTGACGGGCGCGGCGGCGCTGGCCGCGGCGGGGGCGCTGGACGGGACCGTCGTGCCCCGGGTCGACGGGCCCGTGCGGACCCCGGGCGGCACCGTCACCGTCTCGGCCCGGCCGGGCCGGGTCAGCGTGCACCACAAGCGGGCGACCGTGCTGCGCGCCTGCCCGCTCCCCGGCCGCTGGCGTATCCACGCAACGGCGTGAACGCGCAGCCTTTTCGCAGGTCCCGCGCTTCCTTCCTCTGCCACGCTGAAACGGACCGGCCATTGGCAGCCGTATCCGTGGGGAGAGCAGACGCACATGAAATTCGAGAATCTGCGTGTCGTCGTGACCGGCGCGTCCCGCTCCTTCGGCCGTGCGCTCGCCGTCGGGTTCGCCCATCTCGGGGCGGAGGTCTACGTGTCGGCGCGGACGGTGGAGGCGGCGGAGCGGACCCGCACGGAGGTGATGGGTTCGGCCCGCGACCGCATCCACGCCTTCGGCTGCGACCTCTCCCGGCCCGCCGAGATCCGGGAGTTCGCCGCCCGGGTGGGCGAACGCACCGGCCACGTCGACCTGTTGGTGAACAACGGCGCCCGCTGGCTCGACGGCATGGACCTGGAGGCCGCCGGCGACGCCGAGATCATGGAGACCATCGAGTCCACGGCCGGCGGCACCGTCCTCATGGTCAAGCACTTCCTGCCGCTGCTGCGCGGCTCGCTGCGGCCCGACATCGTGAACATGGTGGCCGTGCGGGACGCGGGGGGCGCCTCCGCGACCGCCGCCGGCGGGGCGCACGAGGCGTTCTGGGCGGCGAAGAGCGCGCAGGCCGGCTTCGCGGACATCCTGGCCCGCCGGCTGCGGCCGTCCGGCGTGCGGGTCTTCTCCCTCTTCCCGCCCGACTTCTCGACCGCCGACCCGCGCTTCGCGGAGTGGGACGGCGTGCGTCCGAGCGGCGCCGACGCCGACGACAAGCTGACCACGCAGGCGCTCTTCGAGTGCATCGTCTACGCCGTCGAGCAGCCCCGCGACTGCTTCATCCGCTCCTTCCACTTCGAGCCCCGCTGACCCCCGGACCCCCTTTCCCGCCACGCTCAGGAGGCTTCCGTGAGCACCCCCGTCTGGATCACCGCGACCCCGCCCGCCACCCACGGCGAACTCCACATCGGCCACCTCGCGGGGCCGTACGTGGCCGCCGACGTCCTGACCAGATACCTGCGGGCCGAGGGCGAGCCCGTCCGGTTCACCACCGGCACCGCCGACCACGCCAGCTCCGTCGAGCTGCGGGCGCGGCAGCTCGGCCGCAAGCCGGAGGAGGTCGCGGAGGGGTACCGGGCCGCGATCACCGCCGACTGGCTGCGCTCCGGCGTCGCCTTCGACCACATCGTCCGGCCCCGCCGCGACAAGGGGTACGGGCGCTGGGTGCGGGACCTCTTCGCGAAGCTGTACGCGGACGGCGTCATCGCCCCGCGGACCCGCCTGCTGCCCTACTGCGAGCCGTGCGAGCGGTGGCTGTACGGCGCGCACGCCACCGGCGCCTGCCCGCACTGCGGGGCGGCCAGCGACGGCGGGATGTGCCACGAGTGCGCGCGGCCCAACGACGGCGGGGACCTCATCGGGGCGCGCTGCGCGCTGTGCGGCACCCCGGCGACGGCCCGCCGCTGCCGCCGGCTCTACATCCCCCTGGAGCCGTTCCGGGAGACGCTCGCCGAGTACTGGGCGGCGGCCGGGCTGCCGCCGCGGCTGGCCGCGCTGTGCGAGTCGCTGGTGGAGGACGGGCTGCCGGACATCGCGGTCGGGCACCCGGCCGAGTGGGGCCTGGAGGTCCCGGTGGAGGGCTTCCCCGAGCACCGGATCGACGGCTGCTTCGAGGCGGCGGCGATGCACCTCTTCGGCCACGGCGCGGCGGGCCCGCTGCCGGCCCGCGCGATCCACTTCTGCGGCTTCGGGCACTCCTTCTGCCACGCGGTGCTGCTGCCGGTGCTGCTGCTGGCGCAGGGCGTGAAGCTGCCGCAGGACTTCAACGTCAACGAGTCCTTCGTGATCGAGGAGGGGGTGCGGGAGGGGAACGTGTGGGCGCTGGACCTGCTCACCGAGTACGGCTCCGACACCCTGCGCCGGCACGTCCTGCAGGCCCGGCCGCTGGGCCGCCGCACGGTCTTCCGGCGGGACCGGCTCGCGGCGGCGCGCCGGGAGCTGGACGAGAACTGGAACAGCTGGCTGTCCCGGCTCTTCGCCGCGGTCCGCGAGGAGTGCGACGGGCTCGCCCCGCAGGCGCTGCCCGGCGGCACGGGCTGGGAGGTCCTGGAGCGTCGGCTGCACCGGGCGGTGGACGACCTGCGCGAGGCGTACGGCCCCGACGCCTTCGACCCGCGCCGGGCGGTGGCCGTCCTCGACGAGATGGTGCGCTCGACGGCCGACTTCGGCCACGTCAACGCGCACGAGCGGTGCCGCCCCACCACCGCCTGCCGCCACCTGCCCGCGCTGGCCGCGCAGCTGGCTGTGGCGTCGGCGCTGACGGCGTGGGCGCGGCCGGTGATGCCGGAGGGCGCGGACCGGCTGGCGGCGGCGCTGCGGGTGGAGCCGGGGCGGGCGGTGGACTGGCACGCGCTGATCCCGCCGCTGCCGGGCACCCGGCTGGCGCCGCCGTCGGGACCGGTCTTCGGCTTCTGAACGGCACTCCCGCCGGACCCGAGCTTCTAACCCACTAAGAAGTCCTCTAGTTCCCTCCGACGAGACGTCCGACCCACCCCAACCCCTCCGCCGCGTGCGCCGGCGCGACCCGCGCGGGGGCACGCGGCTCCCCCTCCCCTCAGGAGCTCCTCGTGTCCCTGCGCGTCGCCATGCTCAGCGTCCACACCTCCCCGCTCCACCAGCCCGGCACCGGGGATGCCGGCGGCATGAACGTCTACATGGTCGAGCTCTCCCGGGCCCTCGCCGAACAGGGCGTGGCCGTCGACCTGTTCACCCGCTGCCAGGACGTCGGCGAGCCCCGGCTCGCCGATCTCGCGCCCGGGGTGCGGGTCCGGCACGTGGTGGCGGGCCCGCGCCGGGCGGTGGCCAAGGAGGCGGTGCCCGGTCTCGTCCTGCCCTTCGCCCTCGGCCTCTTCCGGCACGAGCGGGCCTACGACCTGGTCCACTCGCACTACTGGCTGTCCGGGCAGGCGGGCCGGATCGCCGCCTTCGGCTGGGGCACCCCGCTGGTGCACACCGCGCACACCCTGGCCCTGGTGAAGAACGCCCACCTGGCCGAGGGCGACGCCCCCGAGCCGGAGGCCCGGATCCTCGGCGAGCGGCAGCTGGCGGCGGAGGCCGACCGGCTGATCGCCAACACGGCGGACGAGGCGGAGGCGCTGCGGAGCCTGTACGGGGCGGACGCGGCCCGCACCGAGGTCGTCCGGCCCGGGGTGGACCTGCGGACCTTCGCCCCGGGACCCGGCCGGGACGCGGGACGGGCGGCGGCGCGGGCCCGGCTCGGGCTGCCGGCGGACGCCTTCGTGCCGCTGTACGCGGGGCGGATCCAGCCGCTGAAGGGCCCGGACGTGCTGGTCCGGGCGGTCGCGGAGCTGCTGCGGATGGCGCCGGGGCTGCGCGGCCGGCTGCTCGTGCCGGTGATCGGCGGGCATTCCGGGGCGGGGGAGCAGGGCGTGGTGGCGCGGCTGGCGGCGGAGCTGGGCGTGGCGGACGTGCTGCGGCCCTGCCCGCCGGTGCCGCAGGCGCGGCTCGCGGAGTGGTTCCGGGCGGCGGACGTGCTGGTGGTGCCGTCCCGGAGCGAGTCGTTCGGCCTGGTGGCGGCGGAGGCGCAGGCGTGCGGGACGCCGGTGCTGGCCTCGGCGGTGGGCGGACTGCCGACGGCGGTGTGGGAGGGGGTGACGGGCCTGCTGGTGCGGGGGCACGACCCGGTGGAGTACGCCCGGCGGCTGCTGTGGCTGGCCCGGCATCCGCGGGCGCGGGCGACGATGGGGGCGGCGGCGGTCGGGCACGCCCGGGGGATGAGCTGGCGGGGTTCCGCGGCGCGGACGGTCGAGGTCTACGAGGACGCGCTGGCGGCCCGGGGGGCGGCGCGGGCGGCGGGTCCGCGGGTGGGGCAAGGGCGGCGGCACGCCCCTGCCCCGGCGGCCCCTCTCTCCTGGAGGAACGAGAAGGCCGTCGCACGAGTCTAGCATCTCTTTTGGTCCGACCAAAGGTTAGGGGCGGTACGGACCGGCCAATTCCGTTGATTCGGCGGCCGATTGACGCACACACGCCATGGCGGGTCCACGCATCGGAGAACCGTGGATTCACCAACGGGGCCTCGACAGAATGGAGTTGTCTTCAGGGAGAGCCCGGCGGCACGGGCCCCCGGAAGCGCGCACCAGCCCATTCGACCGTTCCGAATCCTGGAGGAACCATGTCCGTCGAGAAGAACTCCGGAATGCAGAAGACCGCCCGCCAGTTCCTGGTCGCCCTCACCGCGTGTCTCGCGGTCGGCGCCGGCGCCGCCTTCGCGGTCGCCCCCGGCGGGGCCCCGGAATCCCCGGTCCAGCACGCCGGCGTCACCGTCGACTGGCCGCACAGCACGGCGACCGCCACCCCCGCCCCGCCGGTGAACTGAAAGGCCCCCTGAGGGAATCCGCCGAAGCCCCGTGATCGCTGCCACGATCACGGGGCTTTCCGCGCGCTCAGTCGAGCCAGCCGAGCCGCACCGCGCGCACGCCCGCCTCGAACCGGCTCGACGCCCCCAGTTCCTGCATGAGCTCCGAGAGCATGCGGCTCACCGTCCGCAGCGACACCCCGAGGTTCCGGGCGATCTTCTCGTCCTTCATTCCGTCCGCGAGCATCTGGAGCGCCGCCCGCTGCTGCTCGGACAGGCCGTCGCCGCCCCGCTCGGGCGCCACGTCGTCGCCGTACGGGGTGGCCGTGTGCCAGCAGTGCTCGTACAGGCTCAGGAAGGAGCCGACGAGGAGCGGGCCGCGGGCCAGGATCGCGCCCCGGCCGGGCTCCTCGGGGTGCAGCGGCACCAGGGCGTACTGCTGGTCCACCAGGACCATCGTCATGGGGAGTTCGGGCGCGATCCGCACCTCGACGCCCAGCTCGGCGCGGCGCTTGATCACGGCCGCGGCCTCCGGCCGCACGGCGTCCTGGACGCGGTAGGCGGCCCGCAGCCGTATCCCCTGGGAGAGCTGGCGCGCGTCCCGCTCGAAGATCCGCTCGGGGACCTGGCGGCCCGGGCCCGTGGGGTACATCGAACAGGACGCCTCCTGGGTGACGTCGACGATGTCCTCCAGGGCCTGCTGGATCCGCCGGTAGTCGGTGATCGCCTCGACGGCGATCTCGGAGCCGGACAGCGAGCCGGGCCGGAGGAAGGCCCCGGCCAGCGTCTCCAGGGTGCTGTACGCCTGGTCGGCCTCGGCCAGGTGCTCGCGGAGCCGGGCCCGCTCGCGGTTGAGGATCCGCAGCAGCGCGATCTCCGGGTGCACCGACGCGACGGCGCCCTCCTCGGGCCGCCAGTCGGCGTTGCGCAGGTCGGCGGCGGTGGCGTGCCGGCTGGTGGTCGGGACGATCAGGCCGAGGGAGAGCAGTTCGGCCCGACATCGCTCGTACTCCTCCGGCGCGAGCCCTAAGCCGGCGGCCACCTCGGTGTAGTTCGACACCCCGCGACGGCGCAGCTCCTGGTAGAGCGTCACCAGCAGCCCGGTCCTGCCGTCCTCCGTGCCGCCGTCCGTGGTGACCATGGCGAACTTCCCCCTCGTCGTCGCGAATCGACCGTGCGGACCGTTCAGGCTACGCGGTGTGCCGCGGTGTCCCGAGGCCCTCGGGAGCGCCCTCGCCGTCCAGCAGGCCCAGCCGGGCCGCCTTCACGCCCGCCTCGAAGCGGCTGGCCGCGCCGAGTTCGTGCATCACCTCGGAGATGAGCCGGCTCACCGTGCGCAGCGACACCCCCAGGGTCCGCGCCACCTGCTCGTCCTTGATGCCCGAGGCGAGCATCCGCAGCACGGTCCGGTGCTGCTCGGTCAGCCCGTCGCCGTCCTGCCCGTCGGCCTCCCGCCGGTCGCCGTACGGGGTCGCGGCCTGCCAGCAGTAGGCGTACAGCGCGCGGTAGACGCGCACCAGGCCGGGGCCGCGGGCCAGGATCGCGGGGGAGCCGGGGTCGCGGGGGTCCGTCGGCAGCAGGGCGAAGGAGTCGTCGGCGAGGACCATGTTCATGGGGACGACGGGGGAGAGGCGGATCTCGGTGCCGAGGGCGGTCCGGGCCGCGAGGTGCTGGCCCATCTCCGGGACCTGGCCGAGCCGGGCGCTGTACATGGCCTGGACGCGGACCCCGCGGGCCACCCGCTCGCGGTCCCGGTCCAGCTCCAGGGCCATCTCCTCGCGCCGGACCGAGCCGGTGGCCATGGAGTGGACGGAGCTCCGGGCGGTCTTCGTCAGGTCGTCGAGCGCGCGCCGGATCCGCTCCGGGTCGTCGACGATCTCGACCTCGACGTCGGAGCCGGGTTCGGCGCGGGCCCGCAGGAACGGTCCGGCGAGGGTCTCCAGGGCGGTGTGCGCGCGGCTGGTCTCGGCGAGCCTGCTCTCCAGCCGGTCCCGCTCGTGCCGCAGCAGTCCGAGCAGGGCCACGTCCGGGGCGATGACCAGCGGGGCCGGCGCGCTCGTGTCGATCAGGCCGAGGGCGGTCAACTCGGCCCGGGCCCGGTCCCGTTCGGCATCGGTGAGGTCCAGCGCGCGGGCCGCCTCGTCGAGCGGGGCGCCCGGGGCGGCGCGGAGGGCCTGGTAGAGGGCGAGGGCCTGCTCGCCTCCTGTACGTACTCCGGCGGCGTTCTTGGACACGGCGGCAGCAGACTCCCCTCGGATCGCGCGGATCCCGTTGAAAAACGCCCCGGCAGACCCTGCCACACATTCGAACGCTCCGCACGAGGTTCACGGACGAAGCCGCACGAGCGGGATCAGGCGGGCTCTTCCGCGCAATCGGGGCACAGCCCCTTGAAGACCAGCTCGGTCTCGTCGGTCCGCCAGCCGGGCAGAGCTCCGCGCGGCGGCGCGGGCGCGGCCGTCTCGACGTTCTCCACCCGGCCGCAGCGCACGCACAGGGCGTGCTGGTGACGGGGGCCGGAGATCTCGAAGACGGCCGGCAGGCCGGGGCGGTCGAACTTGCCGACCAGGCCGGTCTCCTGGAAGTGCCGCAGCATCTCGTAGACGGCCTGGCTGGTGAGCGAGCCCAGCCGCTCGCGGGCGGTCGCGGTGATCGCCTCGACGTCGAGGTGACCGCCGGCGGCGAGCACCGAAAGGACCTCCAGGCGCGGCCCGGTGACCCGCAGGCCCACGTCCCGCAGGCGCTGGATCACCGCCTCGCGGCCCGTCAGCTCTTCCACGACTGCCCTCTTCTCCGGCCGCCGCCCGGTCGCGCCCCGGCCGGCCGCCGGGCTCCGTCTGGTCGGCTCAAACTTTTGTGGGCATCGTACCTCTTGCCCGTCCGCCCCGACAGGCGGCGGCCGGCCGGTCGTCCGCGCGGCAGACCAGCAGCACCGACTCCGTGCGCTCGTCGATGCGCTGTCGCCGCCGGCCCTCGACGCGCAGCCCCGCGGAGTGGAGTTCGTCCGCCAGCCGCTCCTGGTCCACGATCCACTTGTCGGTGGTCAGCACCGTCCGCTCCGAGGAGAGCTTGCCGGTCCTGGCCGTGTAGTAGGTGATCCGCTCGCTCATCGCCCCCAGGTCGAAGACCTGCCGGGCCACCACCCACTCGTCGATCCCGTCGAACCGCGGCACCTGGAACGCCCAGGTCCGCCGCGGCTCCGCCACCAGCCCCGGCCACAGGTGCGCGGTGTAGTCCAGGGCCAGCGCCCCGCCCGCCTCCAGGTGGTCCGCGACCTCCCGCAGCAGCCCGGGCCGCCGGGCCGGCGGGACCGCCGAGACCATCGCGCCCGCGAGCAGCGCCAGCCGGTAACTCCCGCTCAGCCGCAGCTCGGTGAGGTCCGCGCGGTGCGTCGCCACCAGCCCGGCCACCTGCGGGCCGATCCGCCGGGCCCAGCCTTCGAGGCGCTCCAGTGCCGAGGCGTCCCGGTCCACGGCGTCCACGGCGAAGCCGTGCCGGGCGAAGGGGACGGCGAGCCGCCCCGCGCCGGAGCCGAGGTCCAGGACGGGTCCGCCGGTGGAGCGGGCGAGGCCGAGGTAGCGGACGATGTCCGCGCTGTGCGGGCCGAGCAGGGCGTCGTGCAGCCACACGGAGCCCTCGTCCATCGCGGAGACGGACTCCAGGCCGGGCAGCGCGTCGGGGGCGATCCGCGCCCCGGCCCCGGGCCGGGGCGCCCGCTCCCGGTCGTATCGGGACGGCAGGACCGGCGCGAGCGCTGCGGGCACGGCGGGCAGGGAAGTGCCGCTCGGGGTGTGCATCGCTCCTCCAGGGGCTCGCGCGGTCCATGCCGTCCGGGCGGGGCGCCCGTGCCGCCGGGACCGCGCCGCTGCGCCCATCCTGACCTGCGGAAGGAACCCCGATCCACCGGATCGGGCGGCGTGAACACGCGATGGCGTGGATCTGCCACGCACCCTCGCGCGCCCTCGCACACACCCCGCACGCGCTCGTACGCACCCCCGCACGCGCCCGTACGGGTCCGGTCCGCCGGTTCCTAGACCGCGCGGCCCCAGCGCCTCGGCCCCAGGGCGGCGAAGCCGTGGCCCCGGTAGAAGGGGAGCGCCGGGTCCGCCTCCACCGGCAGCTGAACCCGCTGCTCCCGCGCGTCGTAGCCGCGCGTCCGGTCGGTGGCCGCCGCCAGCAGGGCCGTACCGATCCCGCGGCGGCGCGCGCCCTCCTCGACGGCGAGGGCGTACAGCTCGCCCTCGCCCGGCACCGGCACCCCGCACGCGGCGGCGCCGACGACCCCGCCCCCGGGGCGCTCCGCGACCAGCCAGCCGAGCCAGCCGGGCGCGCCTCCCGGAATTTCTATTTCCGCGCGTATCCGGGGCAGCGCGCATTGTGCGGAGATCAGCCGGCGCAACGGGATTTCGTCCAGCATTCCGGCGTAGCTGCTCCGGATCGCGTCGGCGAGCAGCCGGGATATCGACGTCGCGTCGCCGGCCGCTGCCGTACGGACGCCAGCGAGCTGCATTGGATCTGTACCCTTCGCCGTGCCGAGCGCCGTGGTGGACCGGAGCCCCAACGTACCCACAATAGCGACCGATTCCCGGGTGTGTGACCGATGCGAAATCTACGAATTCGCTTAGTAAATAGCTGAGTTGGTGCGGACTTTAGGCCGGGAAGGAACAGCAGGCGACCACCAGCGGAGCCATCGCGAGAGCCGCCGCGCCGATCGTCAGCAGGCCCCGCAGCACGGGGTGTCCCGCGCTGTGCGGAGTCAGGATCCGGCGCATCCGGAGGGCCGCCGAAGGCCCGCCGGCGGCGAACGCGGAGCGCGGCGCGCGGCCCGCCGCGAGGGCGTAGAGCGCGGTGGCGAGCGCGTCCCGGGAGCAGCGCCGCAGGGCCCGGTCGTCGGCGGCCATCTCCAGCAGCAGCGGGACCGCCGCGGAGCCGTGCCGGGCGAGCGGCAGCCGCCGGAAGACCGTGCCGAACGCCTCGGCGGCGGCGACCAGGAGGTGGTGCCGGCCCGCGATGTGCGCCCGCTCGTGGGCGAGGGCGGCGCCGAGCTGCGCGGGGGTGAGGGCGTCGACGGCCCCGGAGGAGACGACGACCCGGCGGCTGCGGCCCGGCAGGCAGTAGACGGCGGGCCGGGCGTGGTCGAGGACGGTGGCCCGCAGCACGGGGTCGTACCGTCCGATCAGCCGCAGCACGCCCGCGTGCTCCCGCCGGGCCCGGCGGGCCCGCAGCAGTCCGCGGGCGAAGGCGCCGGCCGGCACGGCGAGGACCGCGGCGGCCACGGCCAGCGCGGCCAGTTCCCGCCCGCGCAGCGCGAACAGCTGTCCGGGGGTGGGCGGCCGGAGCGTCAGCACCATGTCGGTGAGGCGGTGGCTGGAGTCGCCCGGCAGCAGCAGCTGCGCGGGGAGCAGCGCGCCGGCGACGGCGAAGACGGCGCCGCAGGCGGCCCAGACGGTGACCGCGAGCCGGGGCACCTGCTGCGTCCAGCGGGCCCGGACCAGCAGCCAGGGCACGAGGAGGCCGGAGAGCAGGGCGAGTCCGAGGGGCACCAGGGCGTGGTGGTTCACGCGCGGCCTCCCGGCGCGGCCTCGGCGTCGGCCTCGCCGCGGGCCGCGCGGAGGGCGGCGTCGAGGGCCTCGACGTCCTCGTCGGAGATGGCCTCGACGAAGCGGAGCAGGGCGGCGGGGCGGTCCCGGCTGTCGCCGAGGGCGTCGCGCATCAGGCCGGCGGTGTACTCCTCGCGGCTGCGGACGGGTTCGTACAGCCAGGCCCGGCCCGCCTTCTCGCGGCGGAGCCAGCCCTTGCGGTGCAGGATGTCGGCCACCGTCATGACGGTGGTGTAGGCGACCCGGCGGCCGCGGTTGATGTCGTCGACGATCTCGCGGACGGTGGCGGGCCGCTGCCAGGCCCACAGCCGGTCCATGATCTCGGCCTCCAGCTCTCCCAGCCGGCGCACGTGCGTCCCCTCCCGTCGCGGGCGGCTCATCGTACGGCTCGCACACCCGCCCGAGGTATACCCCCTGGGGGTAAGGTGGCGGGTTTGCGACGGCCCCCGTTCCGGCCCGGGAGCCGCCCTGGAACGGGCCCGGAACGGCCGCCGCCCCCGTGCGGCGGCCCGCTCTCGCGGACCCCTCGCGCGGGGGCGGCCGTGAACTCCGTCAGGTCCGGATCAGCCGGGCGATCGCCTTCGACGCCTCGCCGACCTTGACCTTCGCCTGGTCTCCGCCGGCGGCGATCGCCTCCGTGACGCAGCAGCTCAGGTGCTCGTCCAGGAGGGCCACCGCGGTGGACTGGAGGGCGGCGTTGATGGCCGAGACCTGGGTCAGGACGTCGATGCAGTAGACGTCCTCGTCGACCATCCGCTGCACCCCCCGGACCTGTCCCTCGATCCGCCGGAGTCTTCTGATGATGTCTTCCTTGTGCTGCACGTAACCGGCCACGGCGGGCTCCCGTCACATCGGGGGAGAAGGGGAGGGGGTCACTTGTCCGCGGCCTGGAAGCCGCGCAGCCGCAGGCTGTTGCCGACCACGAAGACCGAGGAGAAGGCCATCGCGGCACCGGCGATCATCGGGTTGAGCAGTCCGGCCGCGGCGAGCGGCAGGGCGGCCACGTTGTAGGCGAAGGCCCAGAAGAGGTTGGAGCGGATGGTGCCGAGGGTCCTGCGGGAGAGCCGGATGGCGTCCGCCGCGGCCCGCAGGTCGCCCCGGACGAGGGTGAGGTCGCCGGCCTCGATCGCCGCGTCCGTGCCGGTGCCCATCGCGAGCCCGAGGTCGGCCTGGGCGAGCGCGGCGGCGTCGTTCACGCCGTCGCCGACCATGGCGACCGAACGGCCCTCGGCCTGGAGCTTCTTGACGACGTCGACCTTGTCCTGCGGCATGACCTCGGCGATGACCTCGCCGATGCCGACCTCGGCGGCGACGGACTCGGCGACCGCCTGGTTGTCGCCGGTCAGCAGGATCGGGGTGAGCCCGAGGCCCTTGAGCCGGCGGATCGCCTCCGCGCTGGTCTCCTTGATGGCGTCCGCGACCTCCAGGACCGCGCGGGCCTCCCCGTCCCAGGCGACCGCGATGGCCGTCCTGCCGGCCTTCTCCGCCGCGTCCTTCGCGGCCTTGAGGCTCGCCGGGAGGGACATCGCCCACTCCTCCAGGAGCTTCTCGCGGCCGACGAGGACGGCGTGCCCGTCGACGACGCCCTGGACGCCGAGGCCGGGGACGTTGGCGAAGTCCTCGGGGGTGGGCAGGGCGCCGACCTTCGCCGCGGCGCCGGTGGCGACGGCCTGGGCGATGGGGTGCTCGGAGGAGTGCTCCAGGGCGCCGGCCAGGCGCAGCACGTCGGTCTCGTCGGTGCCGGCGGCGGTGTGGACCTTGAGGAGGGTCATCCGGCCGGTGGTGACGGTGCCGGTCTTGTCCAGGACGATGGTGTCGACCTTGCGGGTGGTCTCCAGGACCTCGGGACCCTTGATCAGGATGCCGAGCTGCGCGCCGCGGCCGGTGCCGACCATGAGGGCGGTCGGGGTGGCCAGGCCCAGGGCGCACGGGCAGGCGATGATCAGGACGGCGACGGCGGCGGTGAAGGCGGCGGTCAGGCCCTGGCCGGTGCCGAGCCAGAAGCCGAGGGTGCCGAGCGAGAGCGCGATGACGATCGGCACGAAGACGGCCGAGATCCGGTCGGCGAGCCGCTGGGCGGCGGCCTTGCCGTTCTGCGCGTCCTCGACGAGCTTCGCCATCCGGGCGAGCTGGGTGTCGGCGCCGACGCGGGTGGCCTCGACGACGAGCCGGCCGCCGGCGTTCAGGGTGGCGCCGGTGACGGAGTCGCCCACGCCGACCTCGACCGGCACGGACTCGCCGGTCAGCATGGAGGCGTCCACGGCGGAGGAGCCCTCGACGACGGTGCCGTCGGTGGCGATCTTCTCGCCGGGGCGGACCAGGAAGCGGTCGCCGACCTGGAGTTCGGCGGTGGGCACGGTGATCTCGCGCCCGTCCCTGACGACGGTGACCTCCTTGGCGCCCAGCTGCATCAGCGCCTTGAGCGCGGCGCCGGCCTTCCGCTTCGAGCGGGCCTCGAAGTAGCGGCCCGCCAGGATGAAGGCGGTGACGCCGGCGGCGGCCTCCAGGTAGATGTTCCCGGCGCCGTCGGTGCGGGCGATGGTGAACTCGAAGGGGTGCGTCATCCCGGGCGTGCCGGCCGTGCCGAAGAACAGCGCCCACAGGGACCACAGGAACGCGGCGATCGTGCCGACCGAGATCAGCGTGTCCATGGTGGCCGCGCCGTGCTTCGCGTTGGTCCAGGCGGCCCTGTGGAAGGGCCAGGCGGCGTAGACGACGACCGGGGCGGCGAGCGTGAGGCTCAGCCACTGCCAGTACTCGATCTGGAGCGCCGGGACCATCGCCATGGCGATGACGGGGACGGCGAGGGCGACGGCGGTGACCAGCCGCTGCCTGAGGGGCCGCAGCTCCTCGTCGGCCTTCTCCTCGTCGGAGGGGCCGCTCTCGCCGGGGGCCTCGCCCTTCGGCGGGGCGGGCTCCTCGGCGGTGTAGCCGGTGGCCTCGACGGTGGCGATCAGGTCGGCGACCGGGATGTCGGCGGCGAAGGTGACCTTCGCCTTCTCGGTCGCGTAGTTGACGGTGGCCTCGACCCCGTCCATGCGGTTGAGCTTCTTCTCGATGCGGGCCGCGCACGAGGCGCAGGTCATGCCGCCGATGGCGAGCTCGACCTGGGCGGTGCCCGGAGTGGTCGTGGTCATTTCCTGCTCCTCGGTGTAGCGGGTTCGGGGGCCGGGGCCCGGGCGGGGGTACGGGACGGGCCCCGGCGGCCGGATCGGTCAGGCGCGGCCGGTCAGCTCGTAGCCCGCGTCGTCGACCGCGGCGGCGATCGCGGCGTCGTCGGGCGCGCCGTCCGTGGTGACGGTCACCAGGCCGCCGGCGACGTCGACGTCCACGGAGAGGACGCCCTCCAGGGCGCTGACGGAGGTGGTGATCGCGGTCTTGCAGTGGCCGCAGGTCATGCCCGAGACCGCGTAGACGGTGCTGGTGGCGTCGGCCACGGCGACCGCGGTGGTGGTGCCGGTCGAGCAGCTGTTGTCGGGGGTGCAGCAGGAACCCATGTCGTCCTCCATCGTGTGTCCGGTGGACCGGATACCCTCGGGGGGTATCGGCGGTGTGGATCCATGTATACCCCCCGGTGGTATCCGACGCAAGTGTCGGCCCGACTTGACTTGATACCCCCCAGGGGTATGGTGAAGTGCAGAGAGCGAGAAGAACGCACCACCGCGCGTCGCCCCCGCATCACCGCGTCGGCCCCGCGCACCACCGCGTCAGCCCCACGCATCAGGGAGAGCAGCCATGAACACCGGAGTGAAGATCACCGCCTTCGCCGCCGCGCTCGCCGCGACCTTCGGCACCGCGTACGGGGTCGGGAAGGGCGTCGGCCCGGTGGAGGAGCCGAAGAAGGCGGAGCACGGCGAGCACGCCGCCGCGACGCCCGAGCCCAGCGCCTCCGCCGGCGGCCACGCGGGCCACGAGGAGGCCGCCCCCGCCGGCGCCGGGCTTCCCGGCGGCCTCCAGGTCTCCGACGGCGGCTACACCCTCGCCCTGGAGACCCCCGCCCCGCCCGCGGGCCGCAGCACCCTGAAGTTCTCCATCCAGGACGCCACCGGGAAGAAGGTCACCGCCTTCACCACCGAGCACGGCAAGGAGCTGCACTTCATCGTCGCCTCGCGCGACCTGACGGTCTTCCGCCACCTCCACCCCGAGAAGGCCCCCGACGGCACCTGGACCGTCGACGCCGACCTCCCGGCCGCCGGCGCCTACAAGGCCTTCGCCGACTTCAAGCCCGCCGCGGAGGGCGCCGAGGGCCTCACCCTCGGCGTCGACCTCGCCGTCCCCGGCGCCTTCGCCCCCCAGCCGCTCCCCGCCGCCGCGTCCACCACCACCGTCGACGGCTACCAGGTCCGCCTCGGCGGCACCCTCGACCCCGGCAAGGCCGGCGAGCTGCGCCTCACCGTCTCCAAGGACGGCGAGCCGGTCACCGACCTGGAGCCGTACCTCGGCGCGTACGGGCACCTGGTCGCCCTCCGCCAGGGCGACCTCGCCTACCTCCACGTCCACCCGAACGAGGGCGGCCCCGGCCCCGACGTCTCCTTCACGGCCACCGCGCCGAGCGCCGGCACGTACCGCCTCTTCCTCGACTTCCAGCACGAGGGCAAGGTCCGCACGGCCGCCTTCACCGTGAAGGCGGGCGCCCCGGCGACGCCCCCGGCCACCGCCCCGGCGCCCGCCGCGACGCCCTCGGAGACGGGCGAGCACGATGCGGGAGGTCACTCGCACGGCTAGTCTGGTCATTGGACTAGACCTGTAGCCGTCATTCATGGAGGAATGGGCGCAATGAGCAACCGTGCTGTCCTGGAGGTGATCGCCCTCGACGAGCAGGACGCGGTCGCCGCCCAGACCGGGGGCGCCGACCGCCTCGAACTCGTCACCGACATGGCGGCGGACGGCCTCACCCCGTCGACGGCCGGCTTCACCGCCATCCGCCGCGCGGTCGACATCCCGCTCCGCGTGATGCTCCGCCTGGCGGACGGCTTCGCCGCCGGAGACGTCGACACCCTGGTGGCCCGCGCGGTGGAGCTGCGCGAGGCCGGCGCCGACGAGTTCGTCCTCGGCTTCCTCACCCCCGCCGGCGAGCCCGACCTCGTCGCCGTCGAGCGGCTCATCGCCGTCCTCGACGGCGCCCGCTGGACCTTCCACCGGGCCATCGACCGCGCCGCCGACCGCGACGGCCTCCGCAAGCGCCTCGCCGACCTCCCCGGCCTCGACACCTACCTCACGGCCGGTGCCGCGACCGGCGTGGACGACGGCCTCCCGGTCCTGGAGGCGGAAGCCGCCCGCACCGGCGAACCCGGCTACGAACCGCAGATCCTCGTCGGCGGCGGCCTCCGCCTCGACCACCTCCCCCGCCTGCGCGCCGCCGGCCTCACCGCCTTCCACATCGGCGGCGCCGCGCGCCCCCAGGGCTGGACCTCCCCGGTCTCGGCGGACGCGGTCCGCGCGTGGCGCGAGGCGGTGGACGCGTAGGAGCCGGGGGGCGACGGCCGGAGGCCCCCGCGTCCTCCCGGCTGCCGCGTCCCCCTCTTCCGCGTCCTCCCGGCTGCCGCGCCCCTCTTCCGCGTCCTCCGCTCCCCGCCTCCTCCCGCCCCACGGACGCGGGGCCACCCTGCGGAGCCCGGTGGGGAACTCCCCTTCGGGGGAACGCCGTTCGCCGCGCGCGGGCGCGCCGGCCGACGAAAAGGCGGTGCGGCGCCCGGCCCCCCTCGCTAGCCTCCCCGCATGGCGGACCCACGCGACCCCGCACCCGACGAAGACCTGGTGCGCCGGCTGATCGTCGCCCAGTTCCCCCACTGGGCCGGGCTCGGCGTGCGGCGGGTCGCCTCCGCCGGGACGGACAACGCGATGTTCCGGCTCGGCGACGACCTCGTCGTGCGCCTGCCGAAGGCGCCGTGGGCGACCGGGCAGATCGAGAAGGAGCGGCGCTGGCTGCCCCGGCTCGCGCCCGCGCTCCCGCTGCCCGTTCCGGTGCCCGTCGGGGCCGGGGTCCCGGGGGAGGGCTTCGGCGCGCCGTGGGGGGTCTACGCCTGGCTGGACGGCGCCGACGCCTGGAACGCGCCCGTCACCGACCTCGCCCACGCCGCCGAGGAGCTGGGCCGCTTCGGGGTCGCCCTGCGGGCGGCCGACGCCGGCGACGGACCCCCGTCCTTCCGGGGCGGCCCCGTCACCGCGTGGGAGGACGGCGCCCTCCCGGTGGCCGTCGCCGCCCTGGCCGACGCCGGCCTGCTCGACGCCCGCGCCGCCCTCGACGCCTGGGACCGGGTCCTCGCCCTCCCCGCCTGGGACCGCGACCCGGTCTGGCTCCACGGAGACCTGCTCCCCGGGAACCTCCTCACCCGCGACGGCCGGCTCAGCGCCGTCATCGACTTCGGCGGCCTCGGCACCGGCGACCCCGCCGCCGACCTCATGCCCGCCTGGACCCTCCTCTCCCCCGCCACCCGCCCCCTCTTCCGGGCCGCCTCCCGCGTCGACCCCGCCACCTGGTCCCGGGGCCGCGGCTGGGCCCTCTGCTGGGGCCTCGTCACCGACCACCACTACGGCGGAGGAACCGGCCCCGGAACCGCCCCCGCCCCCAACCCGGTCCTCGCCGCCGTCGCCCGCCGCACCTGGACCCAGGCCCTGCCCGAGTTCGCCTGACGGCCCGGCCGCATTCCCGTCCGCTTGGGTGGCGAAGACGCCGAGAACGCGACATAAGCGCAGGTCAGAGGCGACCGCGAGAGGTTGACCGAGATTCCGGTCCGGGTGATAGTGGCGCTCGCGGCCGGGCCTGTCCGGCCGGTTCACCAGGGTGGGGACTCTTGAACGACATCCGTACGCGCGCCGAGGCGTTCATCGCCGCCGGGCGCCCCGGGGAGGCGCGGACCGCCGCGCGGGACGCGCTCGACGCGGACGGCCCCGACGCCGGGCTCTTCCTCGTGCTCGCCCGCGCGCACATGGCCGAGGACGACGACGACCACGACGACGCCGCCGAACGGGCCTTCCGGCAGGGCCTCGACGCCTTCCCGGACGACATCGCCCTGCTGGGCGGGTACGCCGAACTCTGCGCCCGGACCGATGCGTTCGAACGGCCGGGCCGGCGTGCCCGCGGCGAGGAGGTCATCGCCCGGCTGCGGGAACTCGCCCCGCACTCAGCGGAGTTGCGGCGAGCCGATGCGGCCGGGACGTCCGTCTCCACCGGCTCCAAGGACGCCGCCTCGGTGCGGCGGGTGCAGATCTTCGACGCGGTCGCCGCCTTCGCGGCCGCGCCGACGCCCGCCGGCGCGGCCGCGCAGACGGCCCGGTGGGCCGCCGCCGCCCCGCACGACCGCCGGCTCGCCGTCCTCGCCGAGACGACCTCCGCCCTCGCCGCCCCCGGCCGGGCCTGGCCGCGAACGCTGCTGTGCCGGGCCTCCGAGTACCGGCTCCTCGGCACCGCGCTCGTCGTCCTGCTCGTCGTCCTGCGCGTCACCGTCCTCCCGATGCCGTACGGCGTCACCGTCGCCGTGCTCGTCCTGCTGAGCCTCCCGGACCTCGCCCTCCGCCGACTCCTCGGCCGGGCCCGTGACCGGGCCGCCGCCCGCCTGGCGGACGCGGTGCCGTCCGAGGCGGACGGCTCGCAGGCCCCGGCCCCCGAGGGCTTCGGCGCGCCGGAACTGCCGCCCGTACCGCGCTTCACCCGCCGAGAGCTCGCCTTCGCGGGCGCCGGCCTCGCCCTCGTGCTGATCGCCGGCGGCGCCGCGTACGCCTCCTCCCTCGCCTATCCGCGCTACCGGGTGGTCGCCCACGACGAGTTCCGGGGTGCCGAGGGCGCCGACCTCGGGGCCCTCGGCACGGCCGGGTCGATGGAGGGTGTGGAGGACTCGCTGCTCCGGATGTACGGCTCCGGGACGGACACCGCCGACGGGGACCAGCTCGTGGTCTTCGCCGCGGCCGGCGACTTCCACCGGGTGAGGGCCCAGGACGTGTCCGGACGGTACGGCATGCTCGGGGGACTGGAGGAGACCACCGACGTCCGGGAGGACTGGAGCGCTGACGCCGGCGCCCGCGGCGGCTGGGTGCAGTGCGCCCGGATCACCGACCTCACCGGGCTCCGCAGGGCCGTGTGCATGTGGGCGGACAAGGGGAGCGTCGGCTCGGCCTCCTTCGTGGCGGAACACATGGGCCGGGCGGAGATCGAGGAACTGGCCGCGGACGTCCGCGAGGCCTTCCTGCGCCCCGTCGCCGGGTGAAGTGCCGGGCGGGGGTGTCCCACCCCCGTGATACCTCTGTCCCCATGACCCAGTTCCGCGACTTCAACCTCAAGCTGCTCGTCATCGAGGAGCTCATGTACTCGGCGGGGACGCTGCTCCCGGTCTACGACCTCGGCGAGGTGCTGGCCGCCCGGGGGATCGGGGACCCCGCGGCCCACGTCCTGGAGAACGACCTCGTGGGGGAGGTGCTGCCGGAGCCCCGGGAGTACTTCGAGGCGCTGGAGATTCCGGCCGAGCTGCTCGCCACCGTCGAGGAGCTGTGCTTCGACGCGGGGGCGGACGTCTTCCGGCACTGCGCCCCGGCCTGGGACGGCGAGGACGACCTCTTCGGCGTGCGGTCGCTCGACGACCTGGACCTGCTGCCCGGCCTCCGCGAGGTCACCTTCGTGGAGGACGGGGTGCTCGCGGTGCCCGACGCGGCGGAGGTCTTCGCCGCGCGGGGCATCGAGACCGACTAGGCGGGCCGGTCGGCGGCGACCAGCTCCACCTCGAAGCCGTCCGCGTTCTCCAGGTAGGCCGCGTAGTGGCCGGGGCCGCCCGCGTGGGGGTGCCGGTCGGGGAAGAGGAGGCGCCAGCCGTGCGCGGGCGCCTCCGCGGCCAGGGCGTCGACGGCGGCCCGGCCGGCGACGTGGAGGGCCAGGTGGTTGAGGCCGGGCCGGTGCCGGTCGTGGGCGTCGCCGTGCCGGGCGGGGGACTCCTCCACCACGAGGTAGAAGGAGCCGAGCGCCCAGCTCCGGCCGCCGTCCCAGCGCTGGAACGGCGTGTAGCCGAGCGCGCCGAGCAGCCAGCCGAAGCTCTCCTCCGCGTGCGCCAGGTCGCCCACCCACAGTTCGAGGTGGTGCGGCAGGCCCGGTGCCGGGGCGGTCACGCGGCGGCCTCCAGCTGCGCGGGCAGCGGCGCCGCGTGGACGACCGTCAGGCCGGAGACGGCCCGGGTGAGGGCGACGTAGAGGCGGCGCAGGCCGGTGCGCTCGTCGGGTTCGCCGTCGACGACGGCGGCGGGCTCGTCGAGGACCACGTAGTCGTACTCCAGGCCCTTCGCGAGCGACGCGGGGACCAGCGTGAGCCGGGACTCGGCGGTCGTCTCCTCGCCGGGCGAGAGGTGGGGGAGGCCGGCCGCGTCCAGGGCCGCCGCCAGCGGCGCGATCCGCGCGTCCGCCGCGATGAGCCCGATCGAGCCCTCGTGCGCGAGGGCGTCCACGCAGGCCGCCACGACGGCCTCGTCGGGGGCGTCGCCCGCCGCCCGGATCTCGAAGGCCCCCGGGTTCTCCCGGACGGACTCCACCGGCGCCAGCCCCGGCGCCATGTGCGGCAGCAGCCGGGAGGCGTACGCGATGACCTCGCTGGGCACGCGGAAGCCGGCCGTCAGCTCCTCCACCCGGGACTCCGGCTTGCCGAGGTGGGCGAGGGCGGTCTGCCAGCTCTCGGTGGCCCAGGGCGTGGTGCCCTGCGCCAGGTCGCCGAGGACGGTCGCGGAGCCGGTCGTGCAGCGCCGGCCCACCGCCCGGTACTGCATGGGGGACAGGTCCTGCGCCTCGTCGAGGACCACATGCCCGAGCGAGTGGGTCCGCTCGACCAGGTCCGTCGCCTCGTCGATCAGCACCGCGTCCGCCGCCGACCACTTCGCCGTCCTCACGCTGCGGGCGGGCTTCGTCCACAGCAGCAGCTTCTGCTCCTCGTCGCTCAGCAGGCCCGCCGCGTGCTCCGCCAGGAAGTCCGCGTCGCCCAGCAGCCGCAGCACCAGCTTCGCGGGGTCGACCGGCGGCCAGCACTCCTTGACGACGGCCTTCACCGCCGCGTTGCGGGCCACGGCGTTCTGCACCCGGTCGTCGGGTGCCTCGCCCGCCTGCTCCATCCGGACGAGGACGGCGTGCGCGATCCGCTGGGGCAGGGCCTCGCGGGCCGCCCCGTACCGGATGTCACGCTCCGTCAGTTCCCGGACGATCTCCTCCAGTTCGTGGGCGGGGACGCGCCAGCGGCGCGAGCCGCGCACCACCATCAGGGGCTCCGTCGGCAGCTTCACGTGCGAGCGGAGCGCCCGCCGCAGCACCTCCGCCATCCGGGCGTCGCCCTTCACGACCGCGGTCGCCGCCTCGTCCGTGCCGCGCACCTCCACGTGGGCGACGAGGTCGTCGACGGTCGCCTGCTTCACCTCCAGCTCGCCGAGGGCGGGCAGCACCTGCTCGATGTACTGGAGGAAGGAACGGTTCGGCCCGATGACGAGGGTGCCGGTGCGGGCCAGCCGTTCCCGGTGGGCGTACAGCAGGTAGGCGACGCGGTGCAGGCCGACGGCCGTCTTCCCGGTGCCCGGGCCCCCCTGCACGCACAGCGTGCCGCCCAGGTCGGAGCGGACGATCTCGTCCTGCTCGGGCTGGATCGTCGCCACGATGTCCCGCATGGGGCCGACGCGGGGCCGCTCGATCTCCGTCTGGAGCAGCCGGCTGGTGCGCTCCAGCTCGGCGGGGTCGGACAGGTGCTCGTCCTCGTACGCGGTGAGCTCGCCGCCCGTGTAGCCGAAGCGGCGGCGCAGCCCGACGTCCTGCGGGTCCTTCTTCGAGGCCTGGTAGTACGGCTGGGAGACCGGGGCGCGCCAGTCGACGACCATCGGGTCGCCGTGGGCGTCGTGGACGTGCCGGCGGCCGATGTAGAAGCGCTGCCCGTGCTGGGTGGGCGGCAGGTAGTCGAGCCGGCCGAAGAAGAGCGGGGTGTGGGAGAGGTCGGCGAGCGCCTTGATGCGGTCCTCGATCTGCCGTTCCAGGACGATCGAGTTGACCCAGTTGGCGGTGACGTCCTTGATGTCCAGGGCCTCGACCTCCTCGCGCATCGCGCGCAGGGCGGCGCGGGAGGAGGTCAGGTGGGCCCGCTCGCGCACGAGCGGATCGTCGGTGGGCACGGCTGCGGACACGGGGAGGCCTCCGGTCGGTACACGGACACACGGATATGCGGATACACGGACACGCGGACACGTCGATGTGGCCGCCGGTTTCCGACCGGACGGCGGCGCTCCCGTGCGGGGACGGGAGGCGGGGAAGCCGGTGATTCTAACGGGGGCCGGGGTGCCCGGGCGAATCGGTTTCCCGTAGGGGGAGGGATCCGCCGTAAGGGTGAGCCCGGTTCCGCCCCCAGGCCGATGTGCCGCGAATGTCCGGATTCCAGAATGGAGGCATGAGCGCGACGACCTTCACCCTCGTGACCACCGTCCCCCGCCCCCGGGCCGGCCGCCTGCTGGCGGCCCTGCGGGCCTTCGGCTCCGCCGCCGTCGGCGTCGTCCTCCTCGGCGACCACGGCCCGGCGGAGGCGGGCGTCAGGAACCCCCGCCCCGTGTACGCGCCGGGCCCCGACTGAGTACGCGCCCGCCGCCGGCTGAGTACGCGGACGCCTGCCCGGGGCGGCGGCCCGGTGGTGGGATCGGGGCATGACGAAGCAGGACGCCCCCGCCCGCCGCACCCCTCCCGGCACGCCCGCCGTGCGCCGCGCCCCTTCCGGCACGGCCCCCGGCGCCACCGCCCTCCGCGTCCTCGCGGGCGTCGGGCTCCTGGTCGCCGGGGTCTGCGCGCTGGTGACGATGGCGGTCACCCTCGACGACGCGGTCTCGGGCGACGGCTCCGGCGGCGCCTTCGTGGTCGCCGGGTTCTGGGCCGCGGGCCTCGCCCACCTGGCCGGCGTGGCGGCCCTCGTCGCGCCCCGCCGCGCCCTCGTCGCCGCCGAGTACGCCCTGGCGTTCGCGGCCCCGGTCCTGGCCCTGCTGGACTGAGCCCGCCGGCCCCCTACGGTGCCAGCAGCTCGTCCGCGTCGACGATCCGGTAGGCGTAGCCCTGCTCCGCGAGGAAGCGCTGCCGGTGGGCGGCGAAGTCCTGGTCGATGGTGTCGCGGGCGACGACCGAGTAGAAGTGCGCCTGGTGGCCGTCCGCCTTGGGGCGGAGCACGCGGCCGAGGCGCTGCGCCTCCTCCTGGCGGGAGCCGAAGGTGCCGGACACCTGGATGGCGACCGTGGCCTCGGGCAGGTCGATGGAGAAGTTGGCGACCTTGGAGACGACGAGGACGTTGATCTCGCCGTTGCGGAAGGCGTCGAAGAGCCGCTCCCGCTCCTTGTTGCTCGTCTCGCCCTTGATGACGGGGGCGTCGAGGTGCGCGCCGAGTTCGTCGAGCTGGTCGATGTACTGGCCGATGACGAGGATCTGCTGCCCGGCGAACTTCCGCACCAGCGCCTCGGTCACCCGCCGCTTCGTGGCCGTCGTCGCGCAGAAGCGGTACTTCTCCTCCGCCTCGGCCGTCGCGTAGGCGAGCCGTTCCGACTCGGTGAGGTTGACCCGGACCTCGACGCAGTCGGCGGGCGCGATGTAGCCCTGCGCCTCGATCTCCTTCCACGGCGCGTCGAACCGCTTGGGTCCGATCAGGGAGAAGACGTCCGCCTCCTTGCCGTCCTCGCGCACCAGCGTCGCGGTCAGGCCGAGCCGGCGGCGGGCCTGGAGGTCGGCGGTGAACTTGAAGACGGGCGCGGGCAGCAGGTGCACCTCGTCGTAGACGATGAGGCCCCAGTCGCGGGAGTCGAAGAGCTCCAGGTGCGGGTAGACGCCCTTCCGCCGGGTCGTGAGGACCTGGTAGGTGGCGATGGTGACGGGCCGGATCTCCTTCCTGGTCCCGCTGTACTCGCCGATCTCGTCCTCGGTCAGCGTGGTCCGCTTCACCAGCTCGCTCTTCCACTGGCGGGCGGAGACGGTGTTGGTGACGAGGATCAGCGTGGTGGCCTTCGCCCTGGCCATCGCCCCCGCGCCGACCAGCGTCTTCCCGGCGCCGCAGGGCAGCACGACGACGCCGGAGCCGCCGTGCCAGAAGCCCTCGACGGCGTGCTGCTGGTACGGCCGCAGGCTCCAGCCGTCCTCGGCGAGGTCGATCGGGTGCGCCTCGCCGTCGACGTACCCGGCGAGGTCCTCGGCGGGCCAGCCCAGCTTCAGCAGCGTCTGCTTGATCTGGCCGCGCTCGGAGGGGTGCACGACGACCGTGTCGGGGTCGATCCGCGCGCCGACCAGGGGCTGGATCCGCTTCGACCGGAGGATCTCCTCCAGGACCGGCCGGTCGGTCGTGGTCAGCACGAGCCCGTGCGCGGGGTGCTTGGAGAGCGTGAGCCGCCCGTAGCGGCCCATGGTCTCGGCGATGTCGACGAGCAGCGCGTGCGGCACGGGGTAGCGGGAGTACTCCACGAGCGCGTCGACGACCTGCTCGGCGTCGTGTCCGGCGGCCCGGGCGTTCCACAGCCCGAGCGGCGTCACCCGGTAGGTGTGGATGTGCTCGGGCGCCCGCTCCAGCTCCGCGAAGGGCGCGATCGCCCTCCGGCAGGCGTCGGCGAGTTCGTGGTCGACCTCCAGCAGCAGCGTCTTGTCGCTCTGGACGATCAGGCAGGACACACATACCTCCGCAGACGGGTCGCGGCGAGGGGAACGGAGAAGTGTACCGCGACGGCCTCCCGCGGGGGCGGGTCAGCCGGTCGGCTGGAGGAACTCCAGGCGGTTGCCGAGGTCGTCGGCGGTGTGGAAGCGGGTGTAGCCGGGGAGGGCGTCGTCCCAGGTCACGGCGGTGCCCCTGCTCTCCAGGCGGGCGGCGAGGGCGTGGATGCCCGTGACGAGGATGCCGGGGTGGGCCTTCCGCGCGGGGCGGAAGTCCTCCTCGACGCCGCCGCCCCGGAACCAGCAGCCGCCCCGGGCCGCGAGGACCGGCGGCTTCGCGACCTCGGTCATCCCGAGCGCGTCCCCCCAGAAGGCGCGGCAGGCGTCCTCGCCGCCCGGCGGGATGGAGAGCTGGACGTGGTGCAGGCCGGTCAGGGCGTGGGCGGCAGGGCTGGTCGGCACGGCATCCCCCTCGATGTCGAGAATCTTGACATCAAGATAGCTCTTCGTCGGCCAGTTCCGCGACCCCCGTGATGCGGTGCAGCGGGTACGTGCGGACCTCGTCGGCCGTGTGGTCGTAGCCCGTCACGAAGCCGCCCTCCACCCGCACCGGCGCGATGACCCGCTGGCTGGCGGCGCCCTCGGCGTTGACGTAGCCGATCCAGACCGCCGAACCCGTCATCGCCGCCGCCTGCACGGTGGCCAGGGTCTCGGCGGCGGAGGTGCGGGGCAGACCGCCCGCGGCGACGGGGACGGCGGGCTCCTTGCGCACGGCCGTGGCGGCGTGGTCGCCCGCCCGGATCGCCCGTACCGCCGCCGCCAGCAGCGTGGCGTCGGGCGCCGGCGGCCCGTCGGGGACGGGGGCCGGCGCCGTGCGGGGCGGGGTGCGGCGGGCGTCGGCGCGGGTGACCAGGACGTCGCCCGCCGCGGACTCGGCGGCCGGCGCGTAGCCCATCGCGCGCAGCCCGTCGAGGAGCGAAGACGGGTCGGTCTGCGCGGCCAGCACCGTCGGCGCGAGGCGGCGCAGCCCCAGGGCGGCCGAGCGCCGGTCGGCCAGGATCTCCCCGAGCAGCGCGTCGTCGTCGCAGCGGACGTAGGCGGACGCGGCCCCGATCCGCAGGTGCCCGTGTTTGCGCGCCACGTCGTCGATGAGGTACGCGAGCGGCTGCGGCACGGGCGTGCGCGCGTGCGCGGCGAGGAAGGCGTGCAGGTCGGAGGCGGAGCGGCCGGTGTCGAGCGCGCGCCGCACCGAACCGGGGGTGAAGCGGTAGACCGTCGCCCCGCCCTTCGACTCCACGTCCGCCAGGACCGCGAGCGCGTCGGCCAGCGGGCGGAGCAGCGGGCCGGGCGCGACGGCCGTCAGGTCGGCCTGGAGCAGGACGTGGTCGACCGCCTCGGGCAGCAGCGGCTCCAGGAGCTCCGCCGCCCGCTCCGCCGCGACCTCCGCCTCCACCCCGCCGCCCTCGGCGCCCGGCTCCGCCGGCGCGTCGACCGGCAGGTTCAGCAGGGCCCGCGCGGGCGTGGACAGGGCGCCGCGGCCGGTGATCCCGAGGAGTTCGGCCTCGTCGAGCACCCAGCGGGCGAGCCGTTCGCGCAGGTCGGCGGCGGGCCGCGGGGCCGCGGCCGGAGCGGCGGGGGCCGGGGGCCTGATCTCCGAGGCCCACGGGCCCGCCGCGCCGGGCTCCGCACCCGTCGCACCCGTCGCTCCGGTCGTGCCCGCGGGGCCGGGAGCCGCGGCGCCGGCCGGCGCCGCGCCCGGGCGGCCCGTCGCGGACGTGCCGCGCGCCGGCCGCTCCCAGCGCAGCCGGGCCAGCAGCGACTCCGGGTCCGCCGCCGCGCCCGGCGGCAGGGTCGCCAGCAGGACCAGGACCCGGTGGCGCACCTCGGGGGCGGCGGCCCGGTCCAGGTCGGGGCCGAGCGCGGACAGCGTCCGCCCCTTCGCGTCCTGGCCGCCGACCAGACCCGGCGTGCGGGTCGCCGGCAGCCAGGCGGTGACCAGCCGCGCCCAGCGCTCGGCCGGCGGCTGGTCGAGCCAGTCGTCGTACGCGGGCGTCGGCGCGTACCGCTCGTCCGCCTCGCCGTCCGAGGCCAGCAGCCCCGCCCCGTAGGCCAGCTCCAGCCAGAAGGCCGCCACCGGCTCCGGCACGTCCAGCGCGGCGGCGGTCCGCTTGAGGTCCCGCACCGACAGGCCGCCGGCCCGCAGCACCGCCGGACCGCCGTGGTCCCAGGACTTCAGCAGCTCCTCGACGGTGGCCAGCGCCGCGTACGCCTGCCCGGCGGCGGCGGCGTCCACGGTCCGGGGAGGGTACGCGCGGGTCACCACCGGCTCCGGTGCGCGCGGCTCCGGCGCCCGGTGCGCCCGGCCGCCCCGCAGGTGCAGCGCCACCTCGCGCGGCAGCACCATCGTGCGCGGCGACACCGGCAGCAGCAGCCCCCGGTCGCGCAGCCAGCTCACCGGCGGCGTCGGCTTCGCCGTCACCTCGCCGTACGGCGGCCCCCACACCAGCCGGTCCAGCACGGAGAGCGCCTCCGGCGGCGCCGTGTCGAGCAGCGCGCCCATCCGCTTCCGGTCGGTGAAGAGCGCGGTCAGCGCGGCCACCGCCGACACCGGGTCGTGCGTCGACGGCAGTCCGGCCGCCGCCACGATCTCCTGGAGCCGCCCCGGCGACATGCCCGCCGTCGCCTCCGCGACCGTCGGACCCAGCCCGGTGGGGGAGGGGTGCTGCGGCGAGGGCGACAGCAGCTCGCGCGCGGTCCGCACCAGCCGCAGCCGGTCGTCCTCGCCCCACACCAGCGCCCGCTCGCGCAGCAGCGCCACCGCGCGGGGCAGCGCCGCCTCGACCTCCGGCGCGTCCGGCCCGCCGCCGAACAGGCCGGCCAGCACCGGGTAGGGCGCCGGGTCCGGCGCCACCGCCAGCGCCTCCGCCACCTGGAGCGAGAAGCGGTCGAGCCGCTCCAGGGCCCGCACCACCGAGGCCCGCGTCCCGGCCCGGGTCGCCAGCTGCGTCAGGTCGTTCGGCACCGGCCCCAGCAGATCGGGGCGGGCCCGCAGCAGCGCGGCCAGCCCGTCGTCCCCGCGCGCCCGCAGTGCCTCGGCCAGCGTGCGCGGACCCGCCGCGGTCCCACTCGGACGTCCCTCGGGCACGTGCGCCTCCCGGTCCAGCTCGCCGATCCCCATCCGCCCCACGTTATCCGCTGCGCAGGCGCTACCGTCAGGACCGGGACGGCGTTCGGCCGGACGGTGGAGGGGCGGCGTGGGCATCGAGAGCGACCGGATGGTCATGGACTACCTGAGCGAGGTCGGTGACCTCGCCCAGCAGCGGCAGCTCCCGCCGGGCGACCGCAGCGCGCTCGTCGCCGGTCTCCGCGACGAGATCGACCGCCGCCGCGCCACCCACGGCGAGGAGTCCCCCTCCGCCGTCCGGGGCATCCTCGGCGACCTGGGCACCCCGGCCGAGGTGGTGACGAGGGCGAAGAACAGGGGAGAAGCCGGCACGCCCTCCGGCACCGGCACCGGTCGTGGCACCGGCACCGGTCGTGGCGCCGGTACCGGTCGTGGCTCCGGCACCGACTCCGACCCCCGCTCCGGCTCAGGCACCGGCCCTCGCCCCGGTTCCGCTTCCGCTTCCGGTACGGCTCCGGTCCCGGCGCGGCGCGGGCGGGCGTGGTGGTCCGACGCCGGCGCGCCCGCCGACGAGGAGCCGGGGGCCGGTACGCCGCAGCGCGGGGCACCCGGAAGGACACCGGGCAAGACCCCGGCGAAGGCACCGGGCCGGGCGCCCGGGAAGGCGCGGGGCAGCGCGCCCGGGAGGGCCCCCGGCAAGGGGACCCCCGTGGACGCGCCGCCCGCCGTCCCCGGCCCCCGGGGCTGGTGGCACGGCGGCCCGGCCACGGACGCGGACTTCGGCGCGGGCGCAGGCACCGGCGCAGGCGCGGGCTCCGACTCCGACGGCTTCGGCTCGGACGCCTCCGGCTTCGGTTTCGGCTCCGCCGGCGGCGGTCCGATCGTCCCCGGTTTCGTGGGCGGAGTGGAGGCGCCCGAACTCTTCCGCCCGCCCGAGCCCGAGGAAGCGGAGCCGGAGGCCCCGGGGGAGGAGCCCGCCCCGGCCGGCCGGGGCCGCCGCCTGGCCCGCCTGCTGCTCCGGCGCCCGGCGCGGGCGGGGGCGGAGGAGGCGGCGGAGCCGGACGCGCCCGCGGTCGCGTCCCGCGGCTTCGCGCACCCCTTCCTCCTCCTCGCCGCGCTGCTGCTGGTCGCCGGCGCGGCCTTCGGCTGGCTGCTCGCGCTGGCCCTCGGCTGGCTCGTCGCGTACGGCTCCCGCCGGCTGAGCCCCGCCCAGGTCAAGACGGCCGTCTTCGTGCTGCCCGGCGTGGCGGCGGCGGGCGGCGCCGGCTGGCTGTGGGGCAGGCTCCGGGGCCGCTGGGGCGAGCCGGTCCCGCCGGGCGCCCTGGACACCGCCCTCGCCGAGACCTGGCCGTGGACCCTCAGGGCCGCCGCCCTGCTCTCAGCCCTCTACCTCCTGCACCGCTCCCGGCGCCGCTGACTCCCCGTCCCAGGGCGCCCCCGGCACCACCAGCGGGGAGCCGGTCACCGGGTCGGGGACGACCACGGCGGGCAGGCCGAAGACCTCCCGGACCATCGTGTCGGTGACGACCTCGGACGGCGGGCCCTGCGTCACGACCCGGCCCGCCTTCATGGCGATGAGGTGGTCCGCGTAGCGCGCCGCCTGGTTCAGGTCGTGGAGGACCAGGACGACCGTGCGCCCGCGCGAGCGGTTGAGGCGGCGCACCAGGTCCAGCACCTCCACCTGGTGCGCGATGTCCAGATAGGTGGTGGGCTCGTCGAGGAGCAGCAGGTCGGTCTCCTGCGCCAGGGCCATCGCGATCCAGACGCGCTGGCGCTGGCCGCCGGACAGCTCGTCCACGGACCGGTCCGCGAGCGGGGCGACGTCCGTGCGGGCCATCGCCTCCGTGACGGCCCGCTCGTCCTCCTCGGACCACTGCTTCCACCACGCCTGGTGCGGCTGCCGGCCGCGCGCGACGAGGTCCGCCACGGTGATCGCCTCGGGCGCGACGGGCGTCTGCGGCAGCAGGCCGATCGAGCGGGCGATCCGCTTCGTGGGGAGCTTCGCCAGCTCCTCCCCGTCGAGGAGCACCGCGCCCCGCACGGGCTTGAGGAGCCGTCCGAGCGCCCGCAGCGTCGTGGACTTGCCGCACGCGTTGGGCCCGACGATGACGGTCACCCTGCCGTCGGGGACCACCAGGTCGAGGTCCTCGACGACGACCCGGTTCTCGTAGGCGAGGGTCAGCCCGCGGGCGGCCAGCCTGCCGCCGGGGCCCGCGCCCGTCTTCGTACCTTCGCTCATGCCTTCTCTCCCGTGCGGCTCCGGACGATGAGCCAGATCAGATACGGGGCGCCGACCGCCGCCGTGAGGACGCCCACCGGCAGTTCCACCGGTGAGAACAGCCGCCGCCCGACCAGGTCGGCGGCGACGACGATCAGCGCGCCGAACAGCGCCGAGCAGAGCAGCGGGATCTGCGCCGTCCGGGTGACCCGGCGGGCGATCTGCGGGGCGAGCAGCGCCACGAAGTCGACCGGCCCGGCGACGCCGGTGGCGACGGAGGCCAGCACCACGCCGACCGCGACGAGCCCGAGCCGCACCCGCCCGAGGCGGACGCCGAGCGCGGTCGCGGTGGAGTCGTCGAGGGAGACGGTCCGCTGGGCGCGGGCCGCCCACAGCACGGCCGGCACCATCACCAGCAGCGTCCAGCGGACCGGCGCGGACTCCTCCCAGCCGCGCCCGTTGAGCGAGCCGGTCATCCAGATCTGCGCCTGCTGGGCGACGAGGTAGTCGCCCTTGGTCATGAAGAGGGTGATCAGGGACCGCAGCGCGATGGCGAAGCCGATGCCGATGAGGACGAAGCGGGTGGCGTGCAGCCCGCCGCGCCACGCGAAGACGTACACGAGCGCGGCGGCCAGGACGCCGCCGGCGATCGACAGGTACGGCAGGACCGCGTACGAGGCGAGCCCGAAGGTCATCGCGCCGACGGTGAGCGCGCCGGCGCCCTGGCTGATGCCGATGATGTCGGGGGAGGCGAGCGGGTTGCGGGCGACGGTCTGGATGAGCGCGCCGGCGATCCCGAAGGCGGCGCCGACGGCGAGCGCGGTGACGAGCCGGGGCTCGCGCAGCTCCTCGACGACGAACGCGGCGGGGGAGTCGCCGCCGGTCAGGATGGTGAGGACCTCGCCGGGGGCGACGGTCCGCTCGCCGACGCAGAGGTACGCGACCGAGACCGCGGCCAGCAGCAGGAGCAGCACCGCGGCGGCGAGCACCGACCGCCGGTGGACGAGGAAGGAGACCGGTCCGGTGCGGACCAGCCCGTATCCGGCGGGCCGGGCGGCGGCGGGCCGCGTCCCGGCGTCCGGGGCGTGCTGCGCGAGGCTCATGCCGGGACCGCCTTCCGCCGCACCAGGGTCACCAGGAACGGCACGCCGATGAGCGCCGTCATGACGCCGGCCGGCACCTCGCCGGGCGGGAAGACGACCCGGCCCGCGACGTCCGCGACCAGCACCATCACGGGGCCGATCAGCGCGGCCATCGGCAGCGTCCAGCGGTGGTCGGAGCCGACGACCGCGCGGGCGATGTGCGGGACGGCGAGGCCGACGAAGGCGATGGGTCCGGCGGCGGCGACGGCCGCGCCGGTGAGGACGGTGGCGCCGAGGCCGCCGGCGATCCGGACGGTGGCGACCTTCTGCCCGAGCCCCTTGGCGACGTCCTCGCCGAGCGCGAGCGCGTCCAGCCCCCGGGCCACCGACAGCACCAGGACGGCGCCGAGCAGCAGGAAGGGCCAGATCTGCCCGATCGTGGCCGCGTCGCGCCCGTCGAGGGAGCCGGTCTGCCAGAACCGGAACTCGTCCAGCGCGGCGGCCTTCGTCGTGAGCACGCCGGTCGTCACGGACAGCAGCAGCGCGTTGATCGCCGCGCCGCCGAGGGCCAGCTTCACGGGCGTGGCGCCGCCCCGGCCGCTGGAGGCGATCGCGTACACGGCGACCGAGGCGACCGCGGCGCCGGCGAAGGCGAACCACACGTAGCCGGAGAGGCTGTGCACGCCGAGGAAGGCGATGGCGAGGACGACGGCGACCGAGGAGCCCTGGCTGATGCCGAGGATGCCGGGGTCGGCGATCGGGTTGCGGGTGATGCCCTGGAGGGCGGTGCCGGCGAGCGCGAGGGCGGCGCCGACCATCAGCCCGATGACGGTGCGCGGCACCCGCAGCTGCCGCACCACCTCGGCGTCGTCGCCGGTCCCGCCGTGCAGGAGGGCGTCGAGGACGGTGCCGGGGGCGATCGGGCGGGCGCCGACGGCGAGGCTGAGGAGGACGGCGAGCAGCAGGGCGACGACGGCCGCCGAGGTCGCGAGGACCCGTCTGGAACGGAAAGCGGCTGTCATGAGCACCCATCGGGCGAGGAGGAGGTTCGGTAAGGCTTGGCTCAGTTTAAGCAAGGGCCCTATTCGAACACCCGGGCACAATGTCACCCATGACGACGAACACATCCGAGGCCCCGCTCACCGTGGGCTTCGACCTCGACCTGACGCTCCTCGACACCCGCCCCGGCATCCGCGCCGCCTTCGTGGCGTTCTCCGAGAAGTACGGCGTCGCCGTCGACGCCGACCTCGTCGTCACCCGGCTCGGCCCCCCGCTGGAGCAGGAGATGGCGCACTGGGTGCCCGCCGCGCAGGTCGCCGAGATGACCGCCCGCTACCGCGCCCTCTACCCCGAGCACGCGATCGAGCCGACCGTCCCCATGCCGGGTGCCCGCGACGCCCTCGACGCGGTCCGCGAGGCCGGCGGCCGCACCGTCGTCGTCACCGCCAAGAACGGCCCCGACGCCCAGCGCCACTTCGCCCACCTCGGCATCGAGCCGGACGCGGTCGTCGGCCGCCTCTTCGCCGAGGCCAAGGCGGAGGCGCTGCGCGCCCACGGCGCCTCGGTCTACGTCGGCGACCACGTCGGGGACGTGCGCGGCGCGAAGGCCGCCGGCGCCCTGTCGGTCGCCGTCGCGACCGGCCCGTGCGACGCCGCGGAGCTGCGCGCCGCCGGCGCCGACGTGGTCCTGGAGGACCTGACGGACTTCCGCGCCTGGTGGGCGGCGCACCTCGCGGCCCGCCCCGCTCGGGAGGTCTAGGAGGCCCGCCGGGCCTGCCGCCGCTGGGCCGCGACCGAGCGCAGCACCCCGGCGGCGGCGAGCGCGAAACCGACCCCCATCAGCATCGACACCAGGTAGGCGACGGTCGGGAAGGGGTCGGTCCCGAGGAGGAGCGGAGCCACCGTGACCAGCGTCGCGAGCGCGCCGACCGCGAAGACGACGACACCCGCCTTCACGAGCCCGTCGCCGGGCCCGGACTCGTCCACCGGTCCTGTGGGGGTTTCACTGCGCATCCGGCCAGGGTAGTTCCCCGGCCGGAGGAACACTTCGGCGGCGTCTTGTCACGCGTCCCCGGAGCATTAGCCTTGGTGCCGGCGGGCCAGTCGACCCGCTGTTTCTTTTACCCCGACGAGTCAACGAGGACGAGGGACAGACGTGCCTACCGGCAAGGTCAAATGGTTCAACAGCGAGAAGGGCTTCGGCTTTCTCTCCCGCGACGACGGCGGTGACGTCTTCGTGCACTCGTCGGTGCTCCCCGACGGAGTCGACGCACTGAAGCCGGGCCAGCGGGTGGAGTTCGGCGTCGTCGCGGGCCAGCGGGGCGACCAGGCGCTCTCGGTGACGGTCCTCGACCCGACGCCGTCGGTGGCGGCGGCGCAGCGGCGCAAGCCCGACGAGCTGGCGTCGATCGTGCAGGACCTGACGACGGTCCTGGAGAACATCACGCCGATGCTGGAGCGCGGCCGGTACCCCGACAAGGCGGCCGGCAAGAAGATCGCGGGCCTGCTGCGGGCGGTCGCGGACCAGCTCGACGTCTGACCCTCAGGGGAACGACAGCGCGTCCGGGCCGAGGGGCGGTACGAGTCCCTCGGCCGCGGCGCGGGTGAGCAGGCCCCGGACCGCCGCGTAGCCGTCCTCGCCGAGGTCGGCGGTGAACTCGTTGACGTACAGGCCGATGTGCTGGTCGGCGACCTTCGGGTCCAGTTCCTGGGCGTGCTCCATGACGTACGGCCGTGAGGCGGCCGGGTCGTCCCAGGCCATCCGCACCGACGTCCGGGCGGAGTCGGCGAGCAGCCGGAGCGTCTCGGCGCCGAGCGAGCGGCGGGCGACGATCGCGCCGAGCGGGATCGGCAGGCCGGTGGTGGACTCCCAGTGCTCGCCCATGTCGGCGAGGCAGTGGAGCCCGTAGGACTTGTAGGTGAAGCGGGCCTCGTGGATGACGAGCCCCGCGTCGACCTTGCCGTCGCGGACGGCGGGCATGATCTCGTGGAACGGCATCACGACGACCTCGCCGACGCCTCCGGGCACGGTCTCGGCCGCCCACAGCCGGAAGAGCAGGTAGGCGGTCGAGCGCTCGCTCGGCACCGCGACCGTCTTCCCGGCGAGGCCGGCGCCGTCCCCGGGCCCGTCCCCGGGCTCCCGGGTGAGCACCAGCGGGCCGCAGCCCCGGCCGAGCGCCCCGCCGCAGGGCAGCAGCGCGTACTCGTCGAGGATCCAGGGCAGGACGGCGTACGAGACCTTCAGGACGTCGTGGCCGTCGGCGCCGCCCTCCGCCCAGCCGTTGGTGACGTCGATGTCGGCGAAGGTGACGTCGAGGCGCGGCGCGCCGGGGACGCGGCCGTGGGCCCAGGCGTCGAAGACGAAGGTGTCGTTCGGGCAGGGCGAGTAGGCGATCTTCAGCTGCACGGCCGGGCCTCCAGGGTGCCGAGGACGGGTACGAGGGCCGCGGCGGCGGCCCGGAGCGCGGTCAGGGCGTCGCCGATGCGCCAGGCGGCGCGGTCGCGGGGACCCACGGCGTTCGACACGGCCCGCAGTTCGAGGACGGCGGCGCCGTGCGCGGCGGCGGCCTCGGCGACCCCGAAGCCCTCCATCGCCTCGGCGGCGGCCCCCGGGTGGCGGGCGGCGAGTTCGCCGGCGCGGGCGGCGCTGCCGGTGACGGTGGAGACGGTCAGCACGCCGCCGGTGGTGTGCGGGAGCCCGGCGGCCGCCAGGGCGGCGGCGGCGGGTTGGGTGAGGGCGTCCGGCACGCGGTGGACGGAGCGGCCGAAGCCCAGCTCCTCGACGGGGAGGTACCCGTCGGGCGTGTCGGCGCCCAGGTCGGCGGCGACGATCGCGTCGGAGACGACGAGGGAGCCGAGCGGGGCGCGGCCGGGGAAACCGCCGGCGATCCCGGCGGAGACGACGAGGCCGTACGGCTCGCCGGCGAGCGCGGCGCGGGTCAGCGCGGCGCCGGTCGCGGCGGCGACGGCGGCGGGCCCGACCCCGCCGACGAGCAGGTCCAGGCCCTCGTACCGGCGCAGCAGGAGACCGCCCGGCACGGGAAGCTCCCCGCCCGGGCGGGCGAGGGGGGCGAGACCGCCGGCGACGGAGTCCGCCTCCGCCGCCACGGCCGTCACGATCAGGGTCCGGTGGGGCACCGGAGGATCAGGATTCCTTCTTCAGCTTGAAGTGCCAGATGCCGGTGAGCGTCTTGCCGGTGTTCTCGACGATGGTCACCTGCGTCTCGTCCGCGGCGGCCTCGCCGGGGGCCTGGCTGGAGAAGAAGGCGCTGGCCGGGATGGTCCGGTACGTCTTCTTGTACGGCTCGGGCTCGGCCTGCTGGCCGCCCAGGAAGATGGTCCAGCCGTTGTCGGCGATCTCCGGGTCGACACCGAAGCGGATCTTGTCGTCCATGGCGACGGTGATCGACTTCTCGGCCTTCTTGTTGAGGCACTTCTGGACGTCGGACTCCTTGATGGGGTCGCCGTCGTTGTAGCAGGCGGCCTCGGAGTTGATCGATTCGGTCCCGACCGTGACGGTCGCGATCGGAGTCGGCTTTTCGCAGGCGGTGAGGACGAGGAGCCCGGCGGAGACGGCCCCGAGGGCGACGGCGGCCCGGCGGCGCGAGCCGGAGAAGAACGCAACGGTCATGAGCCGAAGGCTATCGGGCCGCCGCGCCGCTGCCACGCGGGGGTACGGCGTGCCGTGCCGGGGCCGTCGGTATGGCGGTGGTTCCGGCCGCCCCGCGACGCCCGGGAACGGAGCCGCCGGTACCGAGCCGGGTCAGGCGACCTTCGTGCGCTGGGGGCGGTCCGAGGTGCCCGTGCCGCGCGACGACAGCAGGCCCCGTACGGCGAGCAGGGCGCCGATCGCGAGGAAGCCGGCCGCCGCCGCCATCCCGACCGTCCCGTTCAGCGGCATCACGATGCCGAGCCCGCCGCCCACCACCCACGCCATCTGCAGCGCCGTCTCCGAGCGCGCGAACGCCGAGGTCCGCACGACCTCGGGCACGTCCCGCTGGATCAGCGCGTCCAGCGACAGCTTCGACAGGGCCTGCGTCAGCCCCGCCACCGCGCCCAGCACCGCGACCATCACCCCGCCGAAGAAGACGGCGGCGCAGACCGCCGCCGCGAGCACGGTCGAGATCATCACCGCGATGATCACCTCCGGGCGGTGCCCCCGGTCCCGCAGCAGCCCCCCGGCCGCCGTCCCGCACGCGTTCCCCACCCCCGCGGCCACGCCCACGATCCCCAGCGACACCGCCGCCGACTGCCCCGACAGCGGGTGCTCGCGCAGCAGGAAGGCCAGGAAGAAGATCAGGAAGCCGGAGAGCATCCGCTGCGCCGCGTTCGCCTGGAGCCCGTGCAGCACCGCGGGACCCACCGTCCGCAGGCTCGGCTTCCTCTCGCCGTGCGTCAGCAGGTGCGCCCGCCGCTCGCCCTTCGCCGAGTCCACCTTGTGCGGCATCCGCACCGCCCAGTACGTGCCCAGCAGGAACAGCGCGCACGCCCCGAACAGCGGCCACCGCGGCCCCACCATCTGGAGCCCGGCCCCGATCGGCGCGGCGACGCCCGTCGCCAGCAGCCCCGCGAGCGTGACCCGCGAGTTCGCCTTCACCAGGGAGAAGCCCGGTGGCAGCAGCCGGGGCACCACGGCGCTGCGCACCACCCCGTACGCCTTCGACGCCACGAGCACGCCGAGCGCCGCCGGGTACAGCTCGATCCCGCCGGTCGCGACCGCCCCGGACATCAGCACGGCCAGCACCGCCCGGGTGAGCATCGCCGCCGCCATCGCGGCCCGCCGCCCGTGCGGCAGCCGGTCGAGCAGCGGTCCGATCACGGGCGCGAGGAGCGTGAAGGGGAGCATGGTGATGGCGAGGTAGAGCGCGACCCGCCCGCGGGCCTCGTCGGTGGGCACCGAGAAGAACACGGTCGACGCGAGCGCCACGGTGATCATCACGTCCCCGGCGCCGTTCACCGCGTGCAGCTCGATCAGCTTCCCGAGGCCCGACTCGCCCGCGCCGTGCGCGTGGGTCGCCCGCCGGATCCCCCGCGCGGTCCCCGTGAACGGCAGGTGCAGAGCACGCCCCGCCGCCCGGCCCGCTCGGCGGAGCGGCCCGGGGCGATCGTGGGATCGACCAGAGGACCGTGCGGCTGCCACCACCTCATAGTGCCCCACCCGCCCCCCGCCCGAACCGAGCCCGCGCTCCCCGGGGGTGTCGGGCACCGGGGGGAGGCGGCTCCGGGACACGCCGGGAGGCGGACGGGAAGGGGGCGGCGAGGGGCGGGGAGGGCCGGGGAGGGGCCGGGTCCGGCGGGGGCTCCGGAGCCCGATCCGGGTCACTTGGGGCGCGCAGGTGGGCCCAGGCCCGCGAACGGGGTAGCGTGCGTAGCGCGCCACCGGCGGTTCCTCTCGACCGCGCGCCCCTTCGGCATCCCGCAGAATGGATGACGATAGGTGTGCCCGAGACGTGTGAGATCCGGTCGGGTGCGGACGTCGATGCGGCCCCCAGGTCCGCTCCGCCCGCCCCGCTCCCGGAGCCTCGCTCCCGGACCTCGGCCGGCGCACCCGTGAGACGGCGTAGGAGAGAAGCGATACCAGTGAGTGCTGCGACGACGCGAGACCGTGCCCCGCGTACCCCGCGAGCCACGCGTACCCCGGCCCCCGACCGCCTCTGCGCCGAGGCCGTGGACCTCGCGCGGGAGGCCGCCGAGGAGGCCGCCGCCCCCGGCGTCGTCGGCGAACACGCCGGAGTCGTCGCGGAGGGCGACCGGGTCGTCACGCACTTCTTCGCGTGCAAGGAGCCGGGCTACCGCGGCTGGCGCTGGGCCGTCACCGTCACCCGCGCCTCCCGCGCCAAGAACGTCACGCTCGACGAAACCGTTTTGCTGCCCGGACCCGACGCCCTCCTCGCGCCCGAATGGGTGCCGTGGAGCGAGCGGCTGCGTCCCGGCGACCTCGGCCCCGGCGACCTCCTGCCGACCGAGCAGGACGACCCGCGCCTGGAGCCCGGCTACACCGGCGAGGACGCCCCGCCGCCGAACTCCGCCGTCTCCTCCGAGCTGGCGGACCACCTCGACGCCGAGGACGCCGAGATCACGGACCGGGCGCCGACGCGCGGCGCGATCGCGTCCGTCGCCGAGGAGATCGGCATGGGCCGGGCCCGCGTCCTCTCCCGGTACGGCCTCCGGCTCGCCGCCGACCGCTGGGACGAGGCCTTCGGCCCCCGCACGCCCATGGCCCAGGCGGCGCCCGCCACCTGCCAGTCCTGCGCCTTCCTGGTGCCGCTCGCCGGCTCGCTGAGCCAGTCCTTCGGCCTCTGCGCCAACGAACTGGCCCCGGCGGACGGCCGCGTGGTCTCCCTCGCGTACGGCTGCGGCGGGCACTCGGAGGCGGCCGTCATGCCGACCCCGCCCCGCCCCGCCGAACCCGTCCTCGACTCCACCGCGGTCGACCCCTTCCCCCTCCGCCCGCCCACGGACTCCGGCTCGGTGGCCGCCCCGGACCCCGCCTCGGACGACCTCGGCCACTCCTGACCCGCGAGAGCCCCCGCCCCCTCCGGGTGCGCGGGGGTGACGTGCCCGCTGAGGGGTAGGGGGCCGGGCGCGGTAACTTCGGCGCGGGACCGAAGGCCGCCACGGCAGAGGCCGGCACAGCAGAGTGGAGTCAGACGTGAGCGTCACCGTCCGGACGACGACCGACGGAAGCGATCCCTTCGGCACCGCGCGGCTCCGCAGAGGCGTCCTGGACGCCTGGACCGCCTCCCCCGCCCGCTTCCGCGAGGACGCGAACGCCGAGGAGGACCTCGCCCTCGGCGGCTACCGGGACCGCCTCGTCGTCGAGCTGGCCCAGAACGCCGCCGACGCCGCCGCCCGCGCCGGCGCGACCGGCCGCCTGCGGCTGACCCTGCACCCGGCGGACGCCGACAGCCCGGCCGTCCTGGCCGCCGCCAACACCGGCGCCCCGCTCGACGCGGCCGGCGTCGAGTCCCTGTCGACGCTCCGCGCCTCCGCGAAGCGCACCGAACGGGACGCCGCGGCCGCCGTCGGCCGCTTCGGCGTCGGCTTCGCCGCCGTCCTCGCCGTCTCCGACGAACCGGCCGTCCTGGGCCGCCACGGCGGTGTCCGCTGGTCCCTCGCGGAGGCCCGCGAACTCGCCGCGGACGTGGCCCGGCACGCCCCGGGCCTCGGCGACGAACTGCGCCGCAGGGACGGCCACGTACCCCTCCTGAGGCTGCCGCTGCCCGCCGAGGGCACCGCGCCCGACGGGTACGACACGGTCGTCGTCCTGCCGCTGCGCGACGCCGCCGCCCACGACCTCGCCGAACGGCTCCTCGCGGCCGTCGACGACGCGACGCTGCTCACTCTTCCGGGTCTCTCCGAGATCGTCGTGGAGACGCCCGGCGGGGTCCGCACCCTGACCCGCTCCGAGGCCGACGGCTACGTCCGGATCGAGGACTCGGCCGCCGAGGGCCCGCACCGCTGGCGGACCGTCACCCACACCGGCCCGCTCGACGCCGCCCTCCTCGCCGACCGCCCCGTCGAGGAGCGGCTGCGCCCGCACTGGTCGGTCACCTGGGCCGTCCCCGTGGACGACGCCGGCGCCCCCCGCTACCCGCGCACCGCGCCCGTCGTGCACGCGCCGACGCCCACCGACGAGCCGCTCGGCATCCCCGCCCTGCTCATCGCCTCGCTGCCGCTGGACACGGCCCGCCGCCACCCGGCGCCGGGGCCGCTGACGGACTTCCTGGTGCTGCGGGCCGCCGACGCGTACGCCGAACTCCTCGCCGACTGGCGGCCGGTGACCAGCGGGGCGCTCGACCTCGTGCCCGGCCCCCTCGGCAAGGGCCCGCTCGACGGCGCGCTGCGCGACGCGATCCTCGACCGGCTGCCCCGCGTCGCCTTCCTCGCCCCGGCCGTGCCGACGGAGGACCTTCCGGCGCTGCGCCCGATCGAGGCGGAGGTCGTCGAGGGCGCGGGCGCGGAGACGGTCGCCGTCCTCGCCGAGGTGTTCCCGACGCTGCTCCCCGCGGGCCTGGAGCGCCGCCCCGAGCTGCGCACGCTGGGCGTGGGCCGGGTGCCGCTGACGGAGGCGGTGGACCGGCTCGCGGGCGTGGAGCGGGCGCCGGGCTGGTGGCGGCGGCTGTACGACTCCCTCGCCGGTGTGGATCCGGACCGGCTGACCGGTCTGCCGGTGCCGCTGGACTCGGGACGGACGGCCATCGGGCCGCGCCAGGTCCTGCTGCCGCAGGAGGGCACTCCGGCGGAGCTGGCCCGCCTCGGTCTGAAGGTGGCGCACGCGGAGGCGGCGCACCCGCTCCTGGAGAAGCTGGGCGCCCTCCCGGCGACGCCCCGCGCGGTCCTGACGACCCCGCAGGTGCGGGCGGCCGTCGCGAACTCCCTGGAGGCGGCCGACGGCTGGGACCTGGACGCGCCGGAGCCGGACGCCGACGAACTCGCCGAGACCGTCCTCGGGCTCGTCCGGGACGCGGGCCTGGAGCCCGGCGACGAGCCGTGGCTGGCCGCGCTCGCGCTGCCCGACGAGGACGGCGAACTCGCCCCCGCGGGGGAGCTGGTGATGCCCGGCTCGGCGTTCGCCGAGGTGATGCGGGAGGGCGAACTCGCCCACGTCGACGCCGAGCTGGCCGCCCGCTGGGGCGAGGCCCCGCTGGCCGCCTGCGGGGTCCTCGCGAACTTCGCGCTCGTCCGGGCCGCCGACCTCGTCCTCGACCCCGACGACCTGGAGCCCCGCGAGGGCGACTACCCGGAGCCGGACGACGCGGGCCTGCTCGACGCGGTCGACGTGTGGTGCGAGGACGTCCTCGACCGGCTGCCGGAGGCCGTGGTGCCGCCGGTGGCGACCGAGATCGTCGCCGTGCGCGACCTGGACCTCGTCGACGACGACGCCTGGCCGCGGGCGCTGTCCCTGCTGGCGCGGCCGCCGCTGCGGGACGCCCTGACCCAGCCCGTACGGGTCCTCCTGCCGGACGGCACGACGGAGACGGTCCGCTCCTACACGGCCTGGTGGCTGCGCGACCACCCGGTCCTCGGCGGCCGCCGCCCGGCGGGCCTGCGCGCGGAGGGCTCGGACCCGCTCCTCGCCGGGCTGTACGACCCCGCCGACGCGACCGGCTTCGAGGACGAGCAGGTGCTGCGGGCGCTCGGCGTCCGCACCTCGGTGGCGGCCCTCCTGGACGAGCCGGGCGGTGCGGCGGAGCTGCTGTCCCGCCTGGCCGATCCGTCCCGGCCGGTCTCGGGCCCCCAGCTGCACGCCCTGTACACGGCGCTGGCGGACCTGGACCCCGACCAGGTCACGCTCCCGGACGAGCTGCGCGCGGTCGTGGACGGCGAGCCGGTCGTCGTCGACGCGGCGGAGGCGCTGGTGGCGGACGCCCCCGACCTCCTGCCGCTCACGGCGGGCCTCCCGCTCCTGCCGGTCGCCCCGTCGCGGGCGGCCGACCTGGCGGAGCTCTTCCAGGTCCGCCGCCTCGGCGAGGCGGTCGAGGCGGAGGTCACCACGGAGGGCGAGGAGCACGAGGTCCCGGCCGCGGTGCACGCCCTGCTCGGCCCGTCGACCCCCGCGACCTACCTCGAACACGAGGAGCTCCGCGCGGGCGGCACCGAACTGGACTGGCGCCTGACGCCCGACGGCGTCCTCCACGCCGCCACCCTGGAAGGCGTCGCGGCCGCCCTGGCCTGGGCCACCGGCCAGTGGCCCCGCCGCTTCGAGGTGGCGGCCCTCCTGGAGGACCCCACCCGCACGGCGGAGCTGGCCCGCGACCGCTGGTTCGACTAGCGGCGCCGCCGGTTCACGCCGGGAAGCGGCGGTCCACCCAGCGCCAGGCCAGCTCCAGGACGGCCGCGCCGGCGGCGGCGACGGCGACGGCCGCCCAGGGCATGGTCGTGCCGACGAGCTTGAGGGCGAAGAAGTCCTGGAGCCAGGGGACGGCCAGGACGAGGAGGAAGGCGCCGCCCATCGCGGCCACCAGGGCGATCCGCCACCAGGTGTAGGGGCGGGCGATGATCGCCAGGACCCACATGGAGACCAGGAAGAGCGTGAGGGTGGCCGCGCTGGTCTCGGCGCCGAGGGCGTCCGCACCGGTGTAGTGGTGGCGGGCGAGGAGGTACGTGGTGAAGGTGGCGGCCGCCGCGACGACGCCGCCGGGGACCGCGTACCGCATGACCCGCCGGACGAAGTGCGGCTTGGCGCGTTCCTTGTTGGGGGCGAGGGCGAGGAAGAAGGCCGGGACGCCGATCGTGAGGGTGGACAGCAGGGTCAGGTGCCGGGGGAGGAAGGGGTACTCGATCTGGGAGACCACGACCAGGATCGCCAGGAGGACCGAGTAGACCGTCTTCGTGAGGAAGAGGGTCGCCACCCGGGTGATGTTGCCGATGACCCGGCGGCCCTCCGCGACGACCGAGGGGAGCGTCGCGAAGGAGTTGTTCAGGAGGACGATCTGGGCGACGGCGCGGGTGGCCTCGGAGCCGGAGCCCATGGAGACGCCGATGTCGGCGTCCTTGAGGGCGAGGACGTCGTTGACGCCGTCGCCGGTCATGGCGACCGTGTGCCCGTGGGACTGGAGCGCGGCGACCATGTCCCGCTTCTGTCGCGGGGTGACGCGGCCGAAGACGGCGTTGCCGTCGAGGACCTTCGCCATCTCCTCCCGTTCGGCGGGGAGGGTGCGGGCGTCGACGGTGTGCTCGGCGCCGGGCAGGCCCAGCTTGCCGGCGACGGCGCCGACGGAGACCGCGTTGTCGCCGGAGATGACCTTGGCGGCCACGTCCTGGTCGGCGAAGTAGGCGAGGGTGTCGGCGGCGTCGGGCCGCAGCCGCTGTTCGAGGACGACGAGGGCGGTGGCGCGGGCGTCCTGCGCGACGTCGGGGGAGTCCAGGGGGTGGGCGGTGCGGGCGAGGAGGAGGACCCGCAGGCCCTGCTCGTTGAGGTGGTCGATCTCGGCGAGGGCCGGGTCGCCGGCCGGGAGGAGGACGTCGGGGGCGCCGAGCAGCCAGGTGGACTCCTCGCCGTCGCCCTCGCTGAAGGCGGCGCCGCTGTACTTGCGGGCGGAGGAGAAGGGCAGCGACTCGGTGCAGCGCCACTCCTCGGCGTCGGGGAAGGCGGCGACGACGGCCTGGAGGGAGGCGTTGGGGCGCGGGTCGGACTCGCCGAGGGCGCCGAGGACCTTGCGCACGTGGGCCTCGTCGGCGCCGCCCAGGACGCGGACCTCGGTGACGTCCATGCCGCCCTCGGTGAGGGTGCCGGTCTTGTCGAGGCAGACGACGTCGACCCGGGCGAGGCCCTCGATGGCGGGCAGCTCCTGGACGAGGCACTGCTTGCGGCCGAGCCGGATGACGCCGATCGCGAAGGCGACCGAGGTGAGCAGGACGAGCCCTTCGGGGATCATCGGGACGATGCCGCCGACGGTCCGGGCGATGGAGTTCTTGAGGTCGTTGTCCTTGACGACGAGCTGGCTGATGACCAGGCCGATCGCGGTCGGCACCATCATCCACGTCACGTACTTGAGGATGGTGGAGATCCCGGAGCGCAGCTCGGAGTGGACGAGCGTGAAGCGGGACGCCTCCTCGGCGAGCTGGGCCGCGTACGCCTCCCGGCCGACCTTGGTGGCGGTGAAGGCGCCGCCGCCGGCGACGACGAAGGAACCGGACATGACGGGGTCGCCGGGGCGTTTGACGACGGGGTCGGCCTCGCCGGTGAGGAGGGACTCGTCGATCTCCATGCCGTCGGCCTCGGCGACGACGCCGTCGACGACGACCTTGTCGCCGGGGCCGAGCTCGATGAGGTCGCCGAGGACGATCTCCGAGGTGGAGATCTCGGCGGCGCGTCCGTCGCGCCGGACGGTGGGTTTCGCCTCGCCGATGACGGCGAGGCCGTCGAGGGTCTTCTTGGCGCGGAGCTCCTGGATGATGCCGATGCCGGTGTTGGCGACGATCACGAAGCCGAAGAGGCTGTCCTGGATCGGGGCGACGATCAGCATGATCACCCAGAGGACGCCGATGATCGCGTTGAAGCGGGTGAAGACGTTGGCCCGGACGATGTCGGCGGTGGAGCGGGAGCTGCGGACGGGGACGTCGTTGACCTCGCCGCGGGCGACGCGTTCGGCGACCTCGGCGGCGGTGAGTCCGGCGGGGCGGTGGACGACGGGCGGTTCGGATTCCGCCAGGGTGCCCGGGGGGTGCCCGGTTCCGCCGTCGCCCGTGTCGATCTTCGCCCGCTGAGTCATGTTCTCGACGGTACGACCGGTCCCGGCCGTTCACCTGCCGAGAAGGGCGAAGATCCGACCGGGGGAGGACCGGAATCGTCCCCCGGTGCTACGCGGCGGGCGTGCCGCCCGCGCCCTGCGCCGCCTGCGCCGCCTGCGCCGCCCGGTGCCGCTTGATGGCGGCGTCGCGCTTGCGGACGTACCAGATGCCGATCAGGCCGAGGCCGGCGCCGGCGAGGCAGGTCCACACCCACCAGGTGAGGTCGCGGTCGTCGAACCAGCCGTAGAAGGGGAGCTGGACGAGGAAGAGGACGAACCAGAGGATCGTGCCGCCGGTGATGGTGCCGACGACGGGCCCCTCCAGGGGTTCGGGTGCCTCGTGCCGGGGTGTCCACTTCGCCATGGGGCCAGTCTAGGCGGGCGGGTTCCCGGGGCGTGGCGGGGTGCGGGGGCCTCCCGGGACGGGGTCTACGCGCGGAGATGGACTCGCCCTCGTTCATGTGTTCATACTGAAACGGTTTGCCTATGGCGGGTTTCCTTCGTATGAACCGCCAAAAGGACGTCTGGACCTTCCCGAAGAGGAACCCACTCCATGAGCACCACGGCCACCGCCAAGGCCTCCGCCCCCGAGCCGCAGTCTCCCCAGGAACCCGCCTCGGCCCTCGACCGCTACTTCAAGATCTCCGAGCGCGGCTCCACCGTCGCCCGCGAGATCCGGGGCGGCTTCGCCACCTTCTTCGCGATGGCCTACATCATCGTGCTGAACCCGATCATCCTCGGCAGCGCCAAGGACATGTACGGGAACCAGCTCGACGGCGGCCAGCTCGTCACCGCCACCGTCCTGACGGCGGCCTTCTCGACCCTCCTCATGGGCGTCATCGGCAACGTCCCGATCGCGCTCGCCGCCGGCCTCGGCGTCAACACGGTCGTCGCCCTCCAGCTCGCGCCCCAGATGTCCTGGCCGGACGCCATGGGCATGGTCGTGCTCGCCGGCATCGTCGTGATGCTGCTGGTCGCGACCGGCCTGCGCGAGCGGGTCATGAACGCCGTCCCGGTCGGCCTGCGCAAGGGCATCGCGATCGGCATCGGCCTCTTCATCATGCTGATCGGCCTCGTCGACTCGGGCTTCGTCTCCCGCATCCCCGACGCCGCGCACACCACCGTCCCGCTCCAGCTCGGCACCGGCGGGCACCTCACCGGCTGGCCGGTCCTGGTCTTCGTCCTGGGCACCCTGCTCACCCTCGCCCTGATCATCCGCAAGGTGCCGGGCGCGATCCTCATCTCGATCGTCGTCATGACGATCGTCGCCATGGTGATCAACGCGGTGGCGGACATCCCGTCCTGGGGCCTGACCACCCCGGAGTGGCCGGGCAACCCGGTCGCCTCCCCCGACTTCGGCCTGGTCGGCCAGGTCAGCCTCTTCGGCGGCTTCGGCAAGGTCGGCGTCCTCACCGGCGTGCTCTTCGTCTTCACCGTCCTGCTGTCCTGCTTCTTCGACGCCATGGGCACGATCCTGGGCGTCGGCGACGAGGCCAAGCTGATCGACAAGGACGGCAGCTTCCCGGGCATCAACAAGGTCCTGCTGGTGGACGGCCTCGCCGTCGCCTCCGGCGGCGCTACCTCCTCCTCGGCCACCACCTGCTTCGTGGAGTCCACGGCGGGCGTCGGCGAGGGTGCCCGCACGGGCCTGGCCTCGGTCGTCACGGGCGGTCTGTTCTCGGTGGCGCTGTTCCTCACGCCGCTCGCGACCATGGTGCCGTCGCAGGCGGCGACCCCCGCGCTGCTCGCGGTGGGCTTCCTGATCCTGGCCGGGTCGATCAAGGACATCGACTGGACCGACTACACCATCGCGATGCCGGCCTTCCTGGCCATGCTGATGATGCCGTTCACGTACTCGATCACGAACGGCATCGGCATCGGCTTCATCAGCTTCAGCGTGCTGCGTCTGGCGGCCGGCCGGGGCCGTGAGGTCCCGGTGGCGATGTACGTCGTGTCGGCGATCTTCGTCTTCTACTACGCGATGCCGGCGCTGGGCCTGACCTGATCGAGCGGGGCGGAGCCGGTGCCGGGAGGCTCCGGATCCGCCCCGTAGAACTTCTCCGTCTCCTCGACGGCGGTCTTGAACCGCTCGTCGAAGTCCTCCCGAATGAGCGTCCGGACCACGTAGTCCTGGACGCTCATTCCTCTTTTCGCGGCGTGACCCTTGAGCCGGTCGAGCAGCTCACTGTCGATACGCAGGCTGAGCACTGTCGATCCCATGTGCTCAGCGTCGGGGCTGTCGGGGCTTCTTTGCGTCACTTTCCGGATCCAGCTCACTCATTTGGGTGATACATGGATACCTCCCCGTGACCTGGAGCGATGTGACTCGTGCCCCATCGAGGGCGTGACGTGCGCGACACGCGATCATTCCAGTGGTCTTTAGCGAGAGTAATGAGTTATGCTAACTACATGCCTGATCTGTCCCACGGCACCGCCGACGACGCCGCGGCCGTGAACGCGATCCGCTCGTCCGTCATGCGGCTGAGCCGGCGCCTCAAGCACCAGCGCGTCGACGAGTCGCTGAGCCCGACCGAGATGTCGGTGCTCGGCACCCTGGCCCTCTGCGGGTCCGCCACCCCCGGTGAGCTGGCCCGCAAGGAGCACGTACAGCCGCCGTCGATGACCCGCATCGTCGCCCTGCTCGAAGCCAAGGGACTGGTCAGGCTGGAGCCGCACCCCGACGACCGCCGGCAGAAGGTGGTCAGCCAGACCGAGCGGGCCGAGACCATGCTCGAGGACGCCCGCCGCAAGCGGAACGCCTGGCTGGCCTCCCTCGCCGAAGGTCTGGACGAGGACGAGTGGGCCGTACTGCGCGCGGCCGCTCCGGTCCTGGAGAAGCTCGCCCATCTCTGAACCCGAGCGCCAAGGAGGCGACGCACTTTGAGTACGGGACCCGGAGCAGACTCCGCACCCGTCCACAAACCCGCGACTACCCCGAACACCCGGGGCGGAGGGTCCCGCAGGGGAACCTTCTCCTCGCTCTCGATCCGGAACTACCGGCTGTTCTTCACCGGAGCGATCGTCTCCAACACCGGTACGTGGATGGCCCGGATCACCCAGGACTGGCTGGTCCTGAGCCTCACCGGCTCGGCCGCCGCCGTCGGCGTCACCACCGCCCTGCAGTTCCTGCCGATGCTCCTCTTCGGCCTGTACGGCGGCGTCATCGCCGACCGCTACCCGAAGCGGAGCCTGCTCCTCGTCAGCCAGGCCGCCCTCGGCCTGTGCGGGCTCGCGCTCGCCGCGCTCACCCTCACCGGACAGGTGCAGGTCTGGCACGTCTACCTGATCGCCTTCCTGCTCGGCATGGTGACGGTCGTCGACAACCCGGCCCGGCAGTCCTTCGTCTCCGAGATGGTCGGCCCCGACCAGCTCCGCAACGCCGTCTCGCTCAACTCCGCGAACTTCCAGTCCGCCCGGCTCGTCGGCCCCGCCGTCGCCGGCGTCCTGATCGCCGGCGTCGGCAGCGGCTGGGCCTTCCTCATCAACGGCCTCTCCTTCCTCGCGCCGCTGGCCGCCCTGTGGCTGATGCGCACGGGCGAGCTGCACAAGGTCGAGCGCGCCCCGCGCGGCAAGGGCCAGCTGCGGGAGGGCCTGCGGTACGTGGCGGGCCGGCCGGACCTGATCTGGCCGATCGTCCTCGTCGGCTTCGTCGGCACCTTCGGCTTCAACTTCCCGATCTGGCTGACCGCCTTCTCCGGGGAGGTCTTCCACGTCGGCGCCGGCACCTACGGCCTCCTCAACACCCTGATGGCGGCCGGCTCCCTCGCGGGCGCCCTGCTCGCGGCCCGCCGGGGCTCGACCCGGCTGCGGATGCTGGTGATCGCCGCGGCCGTCTTCGGCGCCCTGGAGGTCGTGGCGGCGCTCTCGCCGGCGTTCTGGCTCTTCGCGCTGCTGCTCGTCCCGATCGGCATGATCGGCCTCACGGTGAACATCACCGCGAACTCCGCCGTCCAGATGGCGACCGATCCGGCCATGCGGGGCCGGGTGATGAGCCTCTACATGATGGTCTTCGCGGGCGGCACGCCGATCGGAGCGCCCCTGCTGGGCTGGGTCACCGACACCTACGGCGCCCGCGTCGGCTTCGCGACCGGCGGCCTGGTGTCGCTCGCCGCGGCCGCCGTCATCGGCCTCGTCCTGGCCCGGGTCGGCAACCTGAAGGTGGCCATGGCCTGGCGCCACGGCCACCCCTCCGTCCGCTTCGTCCCGCGCGCCGCGCCGGAGCGCCTGGCCGCGGCGGCCTGACCGCCGCAGGCCCGGGGAGAAGGGGCGGGCGGGAGTCACCGACTCCCGCCCGCCCCTTCTCCCGTCCCGGGCCCGAAACCGGAACCGGCCCGTGCCCCGTCCCGCCCCTGTCCCGAAATGAACGATCGGCCAACGGGATGTGGTGATCCTGTGTATGTTGAGCCGTCAATCACAGGCACCACCAGGGGGGTCCCTTGCGCACCCGCACCATCCGTCCCGTCATAGCCGCGGCCCTCGGCACCGGCGCCCTCGCCACCGTCCTCGTCGCCACCCCGGCCCAGGCCACCGAGTACCCCTCGAACCTGAAGATCGCCGGCGTCCAGTACGACGCCCCGGGCCGCGACAACAACAGCTGCACGACCGGCAACACCCAGGCCGAGTTCGTGACGATCAAGAACTTCTCGCGGACCGCCCGGATGAACCTCAAGGGCTACGTCGTGAAGGACGCGGCCGGCAACAGCTACACCTTCCGCCTCAACCACTACCTGGAGCCCGGCGACCACGTGAAGCTGCGCGGCGGCCGGGGCACCGAGTCCGACGCGGGCAACGTCGCCTACCGCAACAACTGCAACTTCATGTGGAACAACGACAAGGACACGATCAGGCTGATCAAGCCCGGCGGCGCCGCCGCGGACACGCACGCCTACACCAAGGCGGCGAACGACCGCGACGGCAACGGCTTCATCACCTTCCACGGCTGAGCCGTCCCCCGCGCCGGGGCCTCACGCCCGCGTCACACCCGCATCTCCAGGACCTGGCCCGGCCAGTCGCCGACGGCGAAGGGGTCGGTGCGGGTGAAGCCCTGGCGCTCGTAGTACGCGACGAGACGGCCCTCGCCGCCCGCGAAGCAGTCCACGCGGAGCAGCGAGACGCCCGCGCGGCGGGTCTCCTCCGCCGCGTGGGCGAGCAGGGCCGCGCCGACCCCGAGGCCGTGGAAGCGGCCGTCGGTGGCGAGGTAGCGGACGTACCGCTCCGGCTCGCCGGCCGGCGGGACGTACGCGCCGGGGTGCGGGGTCAGGGTGAGGGTGCCGGCCGGGACGCCGCCGACCTCGGCGATCCACGGGTCGCCCTCGCCCAGCACCCGGCCCACGTGCTCCACGGTCTTCGGCCGCGCGGTGAAGGGATCGGTGCCCCACTGGGCGGTGATCCCCTTGCCGTTGAGCCAGACCACGGCGCTGTCGAGTATCCCGAGGACGGCCGGCAGGTCCTCGGGACCGCCCCGCCTGATCTTGATCGCGTTCTCCATCCGGCCGAGGCTATCCGCTGCCACACTGGCGGTCATGAGGCTTTTCGCCGCCGTCCTGCCGCCCGCCGGGCCGCTCGCCGAGCTGGGCGCCGTCGTCGACGGGCTGCACGCCCTGCCCGGCGCGGACGCCCTGCGCTGGACCTCCCGCCCCGGCTGGCACTTCACGCTCGCCTTCATGGGGGAGGTCGAGGACGCCCTGCTGCCGGAGCTCCGCGCCCGGCTGGCCCGCGCCGCCCACCGCACCCCGCCCTTCGGACTGCGGCTGCACGGCGGCGGGCACTTCGGCCGCCGCGCCCTGTGGACCGGGGCCGCCGGCGAGCTGGACGCGCTGCGGCTGCTGGCCGAGCGCGCCGACGCGGCGGCCCGCCGGGCCGGGATCCCGATGGAGGAGCACCGCCGCTACCAGGCCCACCTGACGATCGCCCGCGCCCGCGGCGAGGGCGCCCCGCTGGCCCCCTTCCTGGCCGCCCTCGACGGCTTCGAGGGCACCCGCTGGCAGGTGGGCGAGCTGTCCCTGGTCCGCTCGAACCTGCCGGTGGACGGGGTGCCGGGGGAGGGGCCCCGCTACGAGGTGGTGGAGGCCTGGCCCCTGGAGGGGCGGGGCGGCGGGCCGGGTTAACCTCGAAGAGTGGATCCGAAGACTCGTAACCAGATCATGGCCAGCGTGCTCGTACTGATGTTCGCGATCATCGCGGTGGCCTCGGTGGTCGGCCAGTAGCACCGCCCGCCCCTCCGGCAAGCCCTTGCTTCGAGTGCGCTCCAACGAGTTGGCTTGTGTCCCATGGAGTACACGCAGCTCGGACGCACCGGACTCAAGGTCAGCCGCCTCGTCCTCGGCACGATGAACTTCGGCCCGCAGACCGACGAGGCCACCAGCCACACGATCATGGACGCGGCGCTCGACGCCGGCCTGAACTTCTTCGACACGGCCAACGTCTACGGCTGGGGCGAGAACAAGGGCCGCACCGAGGAGATCATCGGCTCCTGGTTCGCGAAGGGCGACGGCCGCCGCGACCGGACCGTCCTCGCCACCAAGGTGTACGGGAACATGGGCCCCGACGGCGAGGCGTGGCCGAACCACGACAAGATCTCCGCGCTCAACATCCGCCGCGCGGTGGACGCCAGCCTCAAGCGGCTCGGCACCGACCACATCGACGTCTACCAGTTCCACCACGTCGACCGCGACACCCCCTTCGACGAGGTGTGGCAGGCGATCGACGTCCTGATCGGGCAGGGCAAGATCCTCTACGCCGGCTCGTCCAACTTCCCCGGCTACAAGATCGCCCAGGCCAACGAGGCCGCCGCCCGGCGCGGCATGGTCGGCCTGGTCAGCGAGCAGTGCCTCTACAACCTCTTCGAGCGCCGCGCCGAGATGGAGGTCATCCCGGCCGCCCAGGAGTACGGCCTCGGCGTCATCCCGTGGTCGCCGCTGCACGGCGGCCTCCTCGGCGGCGTCCTGAGGAAGGAGACCGAGGGCAAGCGCCGCACCGAGGGCCGCGCGGCGCAGACGCTGGCGGACCCGGCGAAGCGCGCGCAGTTCCAGGCGTACGAGGACCTGCTCGACAAGCACGGCCTCGCCCCCGGCGAGGTGGGCCTGGCCTGGCTGCTCACCCGTCCCGGCGTGACCGGCCCGATCGTCGGCCCGCGCACCCCGGAGCAGCTGGCGGGCGCCCTGCGTGCCCTGGAGCTGGAGCTGGGCGAGGAACTGCTGGCCGAGCTGGACGGGATCTTCCCGGGCCCGGGCCCGTCCCCGGAGGCCTTCGCCTGGTAGGCCCGCCCGCGGTTCGGCCGCCGCGGGCCGGCCGGTGACGCACGACGGAACGCCGTCCCTCCGGGGGCGGCGTTCCGCGTGTCCGCGCCCGCCGGAACGTGCCGGAGGCCGCCCTGGGGGGCGGCGCCCCCGTCCGCGCCCCGTCCGCCGGCCGGCTCGTCCGAGTGACCTGTTGTGTGAACTCCCTTTCACCGGAAGGCGGTTGGGCCTAACCTGCTCTCGTCGGATCGTTCAACGATTGAACGGGGGAAGTCATGACCCGGAACTCCGCCCTGCCCCGCACCTACCGGATCAGGCCCGGCCGGATGACCGCCGTGTACGTCGCCGCGGGTCTCGGCCTTCCGGGCGCGCTGCTCCCGGTCTACGCCGAGGAGTCCGCCCCCGGCTGGGTGAAGTGGCTCCTCACCTGGGTCGTCCTCGGCCTCCTCGGCTGGATCGTCGTCGCGGCCCGGAGCCTCTCGACCACCGCCGACGGCCGGGGCATCCACGTCCGCGGCTTCGTCCGGCGGCGGCGGATCGCCTGGGCGGACGTCCAGGACATCCGCGCCGTGCCCAATCCCTCGGCGGGCATGGGCCAGGGCCAGCCGCAGGTGATCTCGTACGCCTACGGGCGCGACGGCCGCCGTCTCCAGCTCTTCTACGTGGACGACAACCACGTCCCGGTGGAGCGCGAGATCGAGGTCCTGCGCGCCGCCTGGGAGCGGCTGCGCGGCGAGGACTGGACCGAGGACGCCGGTGCGGCGCGCCGGATCGAACGGCGCGAGGGCCTCGAACGGCGCTTCGTCCCGGCCCTGTTCCTGGCCTTCGGCGCCGAGGTCGTCCTCGGCGTCCTGCTCCTCGTCCTGTCCGTCAACGACGTGGTCGAGCTGCCGATGGCCCTGCTCGTCGTCGCCCCCGTGGCGACCTTCTTCGGCTACCTCTTCTGGCCGAGGCTCCGGGGCCGGGCCTGAGCCGTCACCGCTCCCGGTAGGGCCCGCCGAGCCCCCACGCCTGGTGCATCGCGCCCGCGAAGGCGGCGGCCAGCCGGTGCTCGCCGCTCGGGCTCGGGTGCGTGCCGTCGTACGTGTCCGTCCGCAGGTCGTACGCGTCGGGGACGGTCGCGAGCAGCAGCGGCGAGGCCGCCGAGTCCAGGTCCGCCACCGCCTTCGCCAGCAGCTCGTTGAAGCGGGCGCACTCGGCGGCGAAGGCGGCGTCGTAGCCGGCGCGGACGTTGGGGATCACGGGCAGCAGCACGGCCCGGATCCGCGGGTTCGCGGCCCGGGCGGCGGCCACGAACGCCCGCACGTTCTCCTCGGTCTGGTCGCTGTTGGTGTAGAAGCCCAGGTCGATCAGGCCGAGCGAGACCAGCAGCACGTCGGCGCGGGCCGCGGCGACGGCCTCCCCGATGACCGGGGCCATGTGCAGCCATCCCTCGCCCCACCCGGCCAGGTGCCGGCGGGCGGCGGCCGGGAACGCGGGATCGGCGTACCCCGCCGGGTCCCCCGCCTCCCCCTCGGGCACGTACAGCCCGTCCCGGGGCCCGACGATCTCGTACCCGCCGGGCAGCACCGCCTCCAGGTGCTCCCACATGCGGTATCGCCAGGTCCAGTCGCCGGCGCGTCCGATGGTCATGCTGTCGCCGACGAACAGAAAACGCATGCTCCCATCATCCCGGACCCCGCCCGCGACCTGCGACGTGACGCCGGACACGGGCGGGAGGGGGGCGAGGGGGGAGGAGCGGGCCTAGAAGAAGGTCTTGTAGGTGGTGGAGTCGGTGCGGAGGGGGAGGGTGTAGGCGGGGTCGAAGGGGCGGGTGGTGCTGTCGGTGCCGTAGTAGCGCGCGGAGCCGGTGGGGCCGACGGCGAGGATGTCGTTCACGGGGTGCCAGGGGTTCTTCCCGGCGGGGATGATGTGGGTGTACTTCTGCCAGCCGCCGCCGACCTTGCGGCGGGCGGTGAAGGTGCCGTCGCCCTTGCCGAGGTAGAGCCAGAGGACGCCGTCCCTGTCGCGGGCGAGGAGGTCGCCGCCGGGGGCGCCGGCGATGTTGCCGGGGGCGGTCAGGAGGTTGTACTGCTGCCAGCCGCCGCCGATCCTCTTGCGGGGCTTGAAGGGGGACTTGGCGTCGCCGGTGGAGGCGTAGAACCAGAGGACGCCGGAGGTGTCGGTGGCGAGGAGGTCGCCGCGCCCGTCGTTGTCGAGGTCGGAGCCTCCGGCGAGCTTGTTGTAGACCTGCCAGCCGCCGCCGACCTTCGTGCGCGGCAGCAGCTTCTGCTGCTCGCTCCGGTAGAGCCAGAGCACGCCGTCCCGGTCCCGGCCGACGATGTCGTCGGCGGCGCCGCCGGCCAGGTTCCCGGGGGAGGCCAGCAGGGTGTACGTGTTCCACCCGCCGGTGCCGAGGAGCTCCGGGGTCGGTTTTCCGATGGAGCTGCAGCTCGTCTCGTGGCAGTCGGGAGGGGTTCGCAGGCCGGTCAACTCGCTTGTCTCGTAGGCGAGGAGCCTGCCGGAGCCGTCGCGGACGAGTGCGTCGGCGCCGCCGTTGTCGTTGAAGTCGCGCCGCTGCGCGGGGCGGGCCACGGTGAGGGTGCCCGTGCGGACGACGGCAGGGCCGAAGTCGGCCCCCTCCGAACCGGCGCGCATCTTCCACGTGTACGTGCCGTTGTAGGCGCTGAAGTACTTGCTGCGCAGCCTGCCGTCCCAGGTGACGAACGGCTGGTACTCGTTGTGGAGGGTGGTCGTCAGGCCGGTGGCGGTGTGCGTCAGCTCGAAGCTGACGGTCGCCTCCTCGTCGCTGATGTCCCAGCGGAACGTCCCGGGGCCGTTCGGCACCGACAGGCTCCTCAGGGTGAGCTCCTGGCCGTCGGGGACGTCCGCCACCATGGTCGCCTTCGGCTCGCCGTCGGTGCCGAGGGCGACCCGGAAGACGCCCCAGCCGTCCGCCGCGGTGCCGCCGCGCACGAGGAGCGTGCCGTCGGGCCCTGGCGTGATCTGGTTCGCGAAGCGGAAGGGCTCGACCGTGTGGCCGTCCTTCCGTGACCGGAAGGTGAGCCGGGTGGAGTCCTCGACCGCGAGCCAGTCGTCGCCGAAGGCCAACGTGGCCCAGCCGGACACGGTCTCGGACGCCCCGGTGCGCCGGTCGACGACCTTCGTCGTGGTGCCGTAGGTCTGCCAGGCGACATGATCCTGCGTCACCTGGGTCCGGTAGGCGTAGCCGCCCAGGTCGTAGGTCCGGGTGGTGGCGGCCGTGGCCACGTCGACCACGGCGAGCCGGTACGCGGAGGTGCCGGCCTCGGCCACCTGGACGGCCACCGTGCCGGGGACCGTTCCGGCGGTGTTCCCGATCTTTCCGGCCGGCAGCCCGGTCACCTTCCGGTCGACGGTCCGGCCGTCCGGCGTCCGGCTGACGAGGTGGAGGGTGCCGGCGGCCTCGTCGACCATCACGAGCGTCGAGCCGTCGACCGCGTTCAGCGCGTACGGCGGGCTGTCGATGACGACGGGGTCGCCGCCCCCGGCCATGTCGTGGAAGGTGTGGCGCGTGCCCTTGCTCACCACTACGACGTCGCTCTGGTCGGCGCCCGAATAGCGGGCCCCGTCCTCGGACAGGTCGACGGAGGTGCCGTCGTACCGCGTCCAGGTGGCGACGGAGTTCCGGACGGTGAGGAAGCCGGTGGTGCCGACGCCGCGGACACCGTCCGCGGAGCTGAGCTCGGGGAGCGCCGCCCCGGCCCTTGCCTCCTGTGTCAGGGCGGCCGGGGCCGCCGTCGCGCTCGCCGGCCCCGCCGCGGTGGCGGCGGTCGTCGCGGCGAGGGTGACGGCCAGGGCGGCGGTCAGGCGGAGCCGGGACGGGCGGTTGCGGCGGGCGCCGGCGCGGGCACGGGACAAGGCGGGGCCTCCTCGGGCGAGGGAAGAGCGGGTGCGGCGCCCCAGCGCCACACCCCACAGACCCGCCGCCCGCCCGGAAGGTTGTACGGGGCGCCGCCCCGCGTTCGGGTGCGCCGGGGCGCCTACGCGTCCAGGAACTCCGTGACGTTGCCCGCGAACCACTCGGCGTCGTCGTGCCACGGGAAGTGGCCGCCGCCCTTCAGGACCTCGAAGCGGGCCGCCGGGAACAGCTCCGCGTACGCGGCGGCCGTCGGCGGCGGGGTGTTCGCGTCGCCCTCGCCGGCGAGGACCAGCACGGGCCGCCCGAACTCCGCGAAGACCGCGCGCGTCGCCGCCGGGTCGTAGGCGCCCTCGCCGCCGTAGACCGCGGCCGCCTCGGCGTTCCGCTGCCGGGCCGTGGCCGCTTCCCGCTCGCGCGCCGCGTCGTCCCAGGTGCCGTGGAAGAACGGCATGACCTTCGCGAAGACCGCCTCGGTCCCGCGCCCCGCCGCCATCTCCTCCAGCGCCGCGTACGCCTCCGCGAACCACGGCTCCCCGGCGCGCAGCCGCGCCGCCGCGAGCCGCTCCTCGGGCGCCGGCACGAGCCCGGCCGCCGCGGGGCCCGGCGTCACGAGCACCAGCCGCCGGACCCGCTCCGCGTGCCGCGTCAGGTACAGCGCGGCGAGGTTCGCGCCCGCCGAGTGGCCGAGGAGGTCGACCTCGTCGAGCCCGAGGTGGACCCGCAGCGCCTCCACGTCCCCGACGAGCCGGTCGCAGCGGTACGACCCCGGATCGGCGGGCGCTTCGGAGGCGCCGGTGCCCCGCAGGTCGAGCCGGACGACCCGGCGGCCGGCGAGACCGTCCAGGTCCTCCAGGTAGGCGGAGTCCCGCATGGGCCCGCCCGGCAGGCAGAGCAGCGGCGCACCGGGCCCCGATCCGGACTCGTGGTAGGCGAGGAGGGTGCCGTCGGGCGCGGAGAAGGTAGGCATGATCGTGACCATGACACCGCCGTCACCGCAGGTCAACCACTTTCGGCGGCCCGGGAACGGGCCGGGGCCGGTCCGAAGGCGGAACCGGAACCGGACCGGCGGCGGAGCCGTCCCGGGGCCCGCCGGGCCCGTACCGGAGCCATTCCGGGGCCATCCTGGGGCCTCGCCGGGCCCATTCCGGGCCCGTCCCGGAGCTGTCCCGGGGCCGCCCCGGAACCATTCCGGAGCTGTCCCGAGGCCACCCCGGACCCACCCCGGACCCACCCCCCACCCGCCCCCCTCAGCCGCCCCCGTCCCGGGAGGGTCCGGCCCCCGGGGGCGGGGACCGGCGGCTTCGGGAGGGGCGTGGCAGGCTGGGGCCATGCGTACCGGATCCCGTGCCGTCCTCGCCGCCGCCGCGGCCCTCGCCCTGTCCGCGACCCCCGCGTACGCGGACCCCGGCCCCGCCGACCGGGACTTCACGATCGAGGACCCGCGGATCACCGAGTCCAGCGGACTCGCCGCGAGCCGGGCCCACCCGGGGATCTATTGGACGCACAACGACCAGGACCAGCCCCGGATCTTCGGCGTCGACTCCCGTACGGGCAAGACGGTCGCGACCCTGACCATGACCGGGGTCGGCACCCCCCGGGACATGGAGGCCATCTCCGTCGGCCCGGACGGCGACATCTACGTCGGCGACATCGGCGACAACCTCGACGGCTCCTGGGACCACGTCTGGATCTACCGCTTCCCCGAGCCGAAGACCCTGGGGGACCGCACCGTCCGGGCGGAGCAGTACGTCGTGAAGTACGCCGACGGCCCCCGCAACGCCGAGGCGCTGATGGTCCACCCCGAGACCGGCCGCGTCTACATCGCCAGCAAGAACGAGGACGGCGGCGGCCTGTACGAGGGCCCCGAGCGCCTCTCCGCCTCCGGCACCAACACCTTCCGCCGCATCGGCGAGGTCCCCTGGGTGACCGACGGCGCCTTCTCGCCCGACGGCGACCGGCTCCTCCTGCGCAGCTACTTCAGCGCCCGCGAGTACGTTTGGAAGGACGGCCGCATCGAGGGCGACGGCACCTCCCCCGGCGCCCCCTTCCAGGGCCAGGCGGAATCGGTGACGTACACGAACGACGGCTCGGCCCTCATGTTCGGCTCGGAGGGCGTGCACAGCCGCGTCGTCCGCGTCGACCGCGAGGACCGCCCGGAGGGCGGGGGCTCCGCTCCGTCGCAGCCCGGCACCGGCACCGGCACCCCGGCCCCCGGCGCCACCGCCGGCCCCGCCGGCGCGGGCGCCGGCGCGCAGGGCAGCGCCACCACCGGCTTCCTGGTCCTCGCGGGCGCCACCGTCCTCGTCCTCGGCGTCAAGCGCCTCCTCCGCCGCTGACCCGCCCCGGTTGCTCCGCCCTCGCCGCCGGGCCGCCCCGGGTCGAGACTGGAAGGAGACCGAAGAGGTGAGACGGCATGACGGCATTCACGCGTGACGGCACCCCGGTCGCCATGGAGGGCGGCGGCCTCGACTTCCGGAAGCGGGAGGCGGGCGGAGGCATGAGCGTCGCCTTCATCCACCTCCCCAAGGGCACCGACATGGCGCCGGCCCTCAAGGGCCTGGAGGGCGACCTGTGCCAGTGCCCGCACTGGGGATACCTGTTCAAGGGCCGGATCAGGATGCGCACGGCGACCGGCGAGGAGGTCTACGAGGCCGGCCAGGCCTACTACTGGGGCCCCGGCCACGCCCCCGAGGCACTGGAGGACGTCGACGTCGTCGAGTTCTCGCCGACGGCGGAGTTCGACGCCGTCATCGACCACGTGAAGGCCCAGGGCGGCGGCTGACGGAGGGCCCGGAGGCCGGGCCCACGGCGGAGGGCCCCGCACCGGTCACGACCGGTGCGGGGCCCTCCGTACAGGGGCGGGGCGGTGATCAGAGCTTCTCGATCACGTGGTCGATGCAGGCCGTCAGCGCCCGCACGTCCGCCGGGTCGACCGCCGGGAACATCGCGATCCGCAGCTGGTTGCGGCCCAGCTTGCGGTACGGCTCCGTGTCCACGATCCCGTTCGCGCGCAGCACCTTCGCGACCGCGGCCGCGTCGATCTCGTCCGCGAAGTCGATCGTGCCGATGACCTGCGAGCGCTTCGCCGGGTCGGTGACGAACGGCGTCGCGTACTTCGACTCCTCGGCCCACGTGTAGAGCGCGTCCGAGGACTCCTTCGTGCGGGCCACGGCCCACTCCAGACCGCCCTGGCCGTTGATCCACTTCAGCTGCTCGTTCAGCAGGAAGAGGGTCGAGAGCGCCGGGGTGTTGTACGTCTGGTTCTTCAGCGAGTTGTCGATTGCCGTCGGCAGGGAGAAGAACTCCGGGATGTGCCGGCCCGACGCGTGGATCCGCTGCGCCCGCTCCAGCGCGGCCGGCGAGAACGCCGCCAGCCACAGGCCGCCGTCGGCGGCGAAGGACTTCTGCGGGGCGAAGTAGTAGACGTCCGTCTCGGTGATGTCGACGGGCAGGCCGCCCGCGCCCGAGGTGGCGTCCACCAGGACCAGCGCGCCCTCGTCGGCGCCCGCGACCCGCTTCAGCGGGGCGGCGACACCGGTCGAGGTCTCGTTGTGGGTGTAGGCGTAGACGTCGACGCCCGCCTCGGCCACCGGCTCCGGGTGGGTGCCCGGGTCGGAGGAGACCACGGTCGGCTCGGCCAGCCACGGGGCCAGCTTCGCGGCCTTCGCGAACTTGGAGGAGAACTCGCCGAAGGTGAGGTGCTGCGACTTGTTCTCGATCAGACCGTGGGTCGCGACGTCCCAGAAGGCGGTGGAGCCGCCGTTGCCCAGGATCACCTCGTAACCCTCGGGCAGCGAGAACAGCGCGGAGATGCCGGCACGGACCTCGCCGACCAGGTTCTTGACCGGAGCCTGGCGGTGGGACGTGCCCAGGAGGGAGGTGCCGGTGGCGGCCAGGGCGTCCAGCGCCTCCGTCCGCACCTTGGAGGGGCCCGCGCCGAAACGACCGTCTGCGGGCTTGATGTCAGCGGGAATCTGGATATCGGCCACGAGGCGGAGGGTATCGGTTCGGGAAGGGCCGGAGCGCGTGATGTCCGCCGGATGAGACGAAGAACGGGACATCCTTGCGTCGTGGGAACAGACGAGAGAGTCGCGGGAAGGGGCGGGGAACTCGCCGCCGAACTGAGGTCCGCGGTCGCCGGAGACGTCGATTTCGGCACCTCCGCGCGGGCGCTCGCCACCATGGACGCCTCCAACTACCGCCGCGTGCCCGCCGGTACGGTCGCACCGCGCGACGCCGACGACGTCGCCGCCGCCCTGGAGGTGTGCCGGCGCCACGGCGTCCCGGTCGTCGCGCGCGGCGCCGGCACGTCCATCGGGGGCCAGGCGACGGGCACCGGCGTCGTGCTCGACCTCACACGGCACATGAACGGACTCGTCTCCGTCGACCCGGCGGCGCGCACCGCCGTCGTCGCGCCCGGCCTCGTCCTCGGCCGGCTGCGGGAGGCCGTCCGCCCGTACGGCCTCACCTTCGGCCCCGACCCGTCCACCCACAGCCGCTGCACCCTCGGCGGCATGATCGGCAACAACGCCTGCGGGGCGCACTCGGTCGCCTGGGGCACGACCGCGGACAACGTGCGCTCGCTCGATGTGGTGACCTACCGGGGGGAGAGGCTGACGCTCGGGACGGGCGGACAGGGCGCCCCGCCCGGCCTCCTCGACCTGGTGGACCGCAACCTCGCCCTCCTGCGCACCGGCTACCCGCCCGGGCTGCCGCGCCGCATCTCCGGCTACGCCCTCGACGCGCTGCTCCCCGAGCGGGGCACCGACGTCGTCCGCTCCTTCGTCGGCGCCGAGGGCACCCTCGGCGTGGTGACGGAGGCGACCGTCCGCCTCGTCCCGCTGCCCGCCGAACCCGTCCTCGTCGTCCTCGGCTACGCCGACGAGACGGCGGCGGCCGACGCGGCGGCGGGACTCCTGCCGTACGGGCCGCTGACGGTGGAGGGCATGGCGGCGGACCTCGTCGGACCGGCCGCCGCCGGACTGCCCCGGGGCGGGGCCTGGCTGTTCTGCGAGGCCGACGGGGCGGGCGCGGCCCGGGACCTGGTGCGGGCCGCCGACGCCCTCGACGCGGCGGTCGTCCGCGACCCGGCCGGGCAGCGGGCCCTGTGGCGGATCCGCGAGGACGCGGCCGGCACGGCCACCCGGATGCCCGGTGGCGGGGAGGCCTGGCCCGGCTGGGAGGACTGCGCGGTGCCGCCCGCCCGGCTGGGCGCGTACCTGCGGGAGTTCCGCGCCCTGCTCGCCGAGTACGGCCTGCGGGGGACCCCGTACGGGCACTTCGGCGACGGCTGCGTGCACGTCCGCGTCGACTTCGACCTGTGGACGGGCGGGGGCGTGCGCGACTTCCGCCGCTTCTCGGAGGCCGTCGCCGACCTCGTCGTCGCCCACGGCGGCTCCCTCTCCGGCGAGCACGGCGACGGCAAGGCCCGGGCGGAGCTGCTGCCGAGGATGTACGGCGACGGCCTCGTCGCCCTGTTCGGCGCGGTGAAGGACGTGTGGGACCCGGACGGGGGCATGAACCCGGGGATGCTCGTCCGCCCCGAACCCCTCGACTCCGGCCTCCGCTTCGAGGGCCTGCCGCTGGTCGGCGTGGGCAGGGAGGCCGCCCGGTGCGTGGGCGTCGCCAAGTGCCGGGTCGCAGGACCGAGCCGGGGGGACGCGGTGATGTGCCCGTCGTTCCGCGCCACGGGCGAGGAGAGGCACTCCACCCGGGGGCGGGCCCGGCTCCTCCACGAGATGGCCCTCGGCGAGGTGATCACGGACGGCTGGCGCTCGGAGGAGGTCCGCGAGGCGCTGGACCTCTGCCTGTCCTGCAAGGGCTGCCGCAGCGACTGCCCGGTGGGCGTCGACATGGCCGCGTACAAGGCGGAGTTCCTCTCCCGGCACTACGCGGGCCCGGCCGGCTGGTGGCGGCGCCCCCGCTCGCACTGGACGATGGGCGGCCTGCCGCACTGGCTGGACCTCTTCGGCCGGGGGACGAACGCGCTGACCCGGCTCCCCTTCGCCGCCCGCCTCGCGGGCGTGACGCCGGCCCGCCCCCTGCCCCGGGTGGCCGCCCGCACCTTCACCTCCTGGTTCGCCGAGCGCGCCTCCTCCCGCCCGCCGGCCCTCACCCTCTGGCCCGACACCTTCACCGACCACCTGGCCCCCGAGACGGGCACGGCGGCCGTCCGGGTCCTGGAGGCGGCCGGGCTGGGGGTGACCCTCCCGGAGGGGCGGGTCTGCTGCGGCCTGACCTACGTGTCGACGGGCCGGCTGGGCGCGGCGCGGCGGGTGATGCGGCGGACGCTGGACGTCCGGGGCGGCGCGGACGACCCGGTGGTCGTCCTGGAACCCTCCTGCGCGGCGACCCTCCGCACCGACCTCCCCGAACTCCTCCCCGGCGACCCCAGGGCGGCCCGCCTCGCCGCCTCGGTCCTCACCTTCGCGGAAGCCCTGGAGACCCTCGCCCCCCACTGGACCCCGCCGCGCCTCGACCGCCCGGTGACCGGCCAGACCCACTGCCACCAGCACGCCGTCCTGGGCGACGCGGCCGACCGCCGCCTGCGGGAACGGGCCGGTCTGACCGGCGACCTGGAGGGCGGCTGCTGCGGCCTGGCCGGCAACTTCGGCTTCGAACCGGGCCACGAGGAGGTGTCGCTGGCCTGCGCCGAGGACCGGCTCCTGCCCGCCCTGCGGAGCGCCGAGGACAGGGCGGAGGTCCTGGCGGACGGCTTCTCCTGCCGCACCCAGATCGCCCACCTGACGGACGGCAGGGCCCGGCACCTGGCGGAACTCCTCGCGGAGGGGCTGGACGGGCCGGGCTGAGGAGCCGTGGCATGGTGCGGGGATGGAGAACTTCCCTGCCCTGGTCGACGACGCGGGGCAATGGTGGGACGCCGCCGTCGAGGACGCCCAGGAGGGCCGCTGGGTACGCGACGACGTGGAGCGCGCGGTGGTGGCGGACATCGCGGCCGCGACCAACGCCCTGCACGGCGGCCGCCTGCCCCCCTTCACCGAGGACGACTGGTACGTCCGCATCGGGCGCATCGCCAACTGGGCCGGCGTGATCCGCCTGGCCGCCCGCGCCGGCGGCTGGGAACTCCGGCCCGTGGCGGGCCGCGCCCCGGACCGCCCCGCCGGCATGACCGAGCTGCTGTCCGGGATCTACGCGATCGCCGCACCGGCCGAGACGTGGATGCGCCGGTTCGTCGAGGAGCGGCAGCCCCCCTCGGAGCAGGACATGGCCCGGGCCGAGTTCTCCTTCAGCGGCCCGGGCACCCTGGAAGACCTGGAGTCCTTCTTCTACGACGACTGACGCCCGGCCGGCCCCGCCCCGCCGCCTGAACCCGCAGGTGACGGACCTCCGAAGCGAGGATTCCGCATCTTGACGCCGCCCTCCGGGCAGCCGAGGATGCACCGTGTCGGGCGCGCCCCCGCCGGGCGGGAGTGAGAGCGGCGCCGACTCCTCGCGTACGGGGTGATGGGCCCCTTTTCTTCTGTTCCGGGGGGAACGAGTCTTGAGCAAGCGCATGCGTGTGCGCCGCGCGGCGGCGATGAGCGGTGTGGCCGGGCTGCTTGCCGTGGCCGGTGTGACGGCGGGGGCGGGGGCCGCCGTGGCGGCGGACGAGCTGAAGCTGTCGGGGTACGACGTGGTGGCGGCGCCGCGTTCGCTGCCGCGGTTCTACCCGGTCGTCGAGTCCGGCACGACCCTCCCCGGGAAGGTCGTCATCGCCGTCGGCACGAAGCCGATGACCGACCCGGCAGGCGCCGGGGCGGGCCTCCCGGCGGGCTACCGGCTCAACCCCAACCACTGCGACCTGGCCGCCGGGTACACCGGGGTGTTCGTCTGTGAAGGCAGCATCTACACGGTGCCCGACGCCGTCGTGCCCGCGGACGCCGTCGACACCACCCTGTACTGGGGCTTCGCCTACATGTCCGGCAGCGGCGACCTCGCGGCGGCCGTGAAGGAGGCCCGCAGCGCCGCCGGCCTCCCGGCGGACGGGCGGCGCGGTACCGGCAAGGTCATCGTGAAGTCCCGCGCGCACGCGCTGCTGAACACGATCGCCTTCGACACCCCGCCCGTCCCCGACGGCGGCATCGTCCGCCAGCAGTTGCGCGTCCACGCCAACGACGCCGGCCGGCTGACGCTCCGCTTCGACAGGGCCCAGGGCCAGCTCACCCACCCCGCGCCGCCCATCCGCTTCCGGAACATCACCACCGGCCCCGGCCCCGGCGCCGACTGCGAACTGCGCTGGGAGACCCTGCCCGACGACCTGCCCAACCTGGCCTGCGAGCTGGAGGCCGGGGACCACGTCATCGGCTACGAGCTGGCCGCCGACCCGGGCCAGTACGCCCAGAAGCTCCAGGCCCACACCCG
>NZ_JBHYPS010000038.1:0-79995 GCF_042746075.1 Streptomyces sp. NPDC058758
ACGCCATCCCCGCAACTACCTGGCCTTTCTCGGACTCGCCGCCGCCCTCTGCTGCTACAAGCGGCTCATCCGCCTCACCACATAGGACACGGTCTTAGTCGTCCAGGCCCCCAGCCCCAACCGAGTGCTCGACGAAACCGCACCACGGAAAGTGAACCAGAACCATCTCCGGTGAACATCCGCAGCATTCAAGATCGCTGACCGCTGCCCAAAGCGCTGATCAATCGCTGCTACTTCATGCGAACGAAGCCAGACCGCCCCAGGCTCATCCCGCGGGCACGGGGAGCAGCCTTCCTGACCAGCAGTTCTACCCGACATCAGCCCACGCCCGAAAAACTTTTATCGAAACAGGCAAAATAGACCCAGGGGTCCTGGGAACGCCCATGGTGAGCACCGTGGTGAGCGATCTCAGGCAAGGTGAGTTCGGTGGTGAGCGACCACCGTGGCCGGCTCTCTCCCCCCGCCCACTGACCACAACGCCCCGAGGGGCCCCTCCGTACGCACGAGAAGCGGGGTACGCACGGGAAGCAGGAACGCCGGCCGCTCGACCGCCCGGCGCTCAGCGCCCTGCCAGGCTCCGCCACGCCAGAGCCAGATCCCTCTTTCCCCTGCCGTCATCAGCGTGCTGACGATGCGAGTCCGGTTGCGGCCGCCCCGAAGCAGTCGCTCGGCCGCCAGACCGAACGCCAGCGCAGACCCCACGAGCCCGAGACCTGTCTCGGCCCCGGCCCAGGCGAGCCGCCAGTGGTCAGGGCGCTCCTGGGCCGTGTCCCCTCCGGGCGGGTGGGTGACGAGCGCGCCGGGGCACCCGCTGCGCTTCGACCAGGGGAACCGTCGCGTGAACTCCAGCGAGGCCGGCCGCACGACCGTCTCCTTCGTGCTTCGCCACCGTCTCGGGGACATGCCGCGACCGCCCTCGGTTCGCGGGCGGCCGGGCCGGCTCTTCGGGGCGGGACGGCGGGGTGGGCGCACGGTGGGGGTACCGTGCGCCCGGGGTGGTCGTTCGTCAGTCGAGGGTGTCGACGACCTCGCCGAGGTCGACGAACTTGAAGCCGGTGGCCTCGCGGTCGCCGTCGCCGGGGGTCTCCTGGCCGTCCTGGACGACGAGGAGGCCGCGGGGGTAGCGGGTGCCGAGCGGGGCGTTGAGGGCGGCGGCGCCGTCGCAGACCTCGGAGCCGTCGAGGGTGGTGGAGGCCGCGGCGATGCGGAAGGCGTCCTCGTACTCGTTGTCCTCGTCGCGCTCACGGTCGTAGGCGACGAAGGTGTCGTCGCCCTGGCTGGAGGCGAGCAGGTAGCCGTCGCCGTCCGGCTCGGTGACCAGGGTCAGGCCCTCGACGTCGGCCGTCAGGTGCGTGCCGCCGAAGCCGGGGTCGGCGCCGGGCGTGCACTCCTCGGTCTGCTCGTCGTAGGTGCCCGGGACGCCGTACTCGCGGACCTTGTCGATCAGGGTCGGCGTGCCGGTCAGGCCCGCGTCGATGCGCCAGATGCCGACGTCCTCCTGTCCGGCGTACAGGGTGCCGTCCGCGGGGTCGACGACCATGCCCTCGACCTGCGGCAGTTCGCCCGGCTCGGCGCAGGGCGTCCAGGTGGCGCCGTGGGGCAGGCGGAAGGAGGAGGGCAGGTCCAGGGTGCGGACCTGGCGGTAGTCGACGGTGCCGGCTGCGGTGGGGAGCAGTTCCAGCAGGGCGATCCGGGTGCGGTTGCGCTGGCTGACCAGGGCGTAGGAGCGGCCGGTGGTGCGGTCGGTCCAGGTGGCCAGGCCGTACGCGGTCTGCTGTTCGTTGATCTCGTCCTGGTCGGCGGAGAAGACGGGGCGCGCGCCCGGGTCGGTGACGTCGGTGAGCGGGCCGCCGGGCTTGTCGCGGTCGATGCGGTAGATCCGCAGTCGGTCGTTGCCGCGGTCGCTGACCACGGCGACGTCCGTGCGGACGCCGTTCAGGCGCAGGCCCTGCACCAGGTCGACGTTGTTGAAGCGGCCGGGCTTGTCGTCGGCGCTCGGGCCGGCGGGGGCGGGGACGGACTGGACCTGGCGCGCGTCCAGGTCGTAGACCCGCAGGCCTCCCTGCTTGGCGGTGGCGATCACCAGGCTGCGTCCCGGGGCGGCGGTGTTGCGCCAGATCGCCGGGTCGTCCGCGTTGGCGTTGCCGCCGGCCTCGTCGTCGAACAGCGGCGTGGTCTCGGCCTTCGGCCGGACGCTGTCGATCCCGGACGCCTGCGCCGGGAGGGCGAAGGAGGTCGCCAGTGCCGTGCAGAGAGCGAGCGCGGAGGTACGGGATGCCAGACGTATCATCATGTTTCTTCCTTGTATGAGGGGGTTTGCCCCGACAGGAAGACCTTCATGGCCACACTTGTCATGCTCGCGACTGAAAAGTGGACGGTGGTTGAACAGGTCACGAAGGCCCCCTGCGGCCGGAGCGCCCCGGAAGGGGCTCCGGCCGCGGGAGCGCTGGTGGTGAGCGGGACCGGTCAGCCGATGGCGATCTGGTCGACCAGGAAGATGGTCGACAGGTAGGTGTCTTCGGTGCCGGCGAACTCCAGCTTCACCGTCTGGCCCTTGTAGGCGGACAGGTCGACGGTCTTCTGGACGTATCCGGAGCTCGCGTCGGCGTTGGAGTAGGTGGCCAGCGTGGTGCCGTTGACGTTGACCTTGAGGGTGTCGTAGGCGGTGGAGCCGGACTCCTGGGTGGAGACCTTCAGCCAGAAGGTGAGCTTCGGGGTGCCGGTGGAGGGCACCGCTACGTTCGACTGGGAGAGGGATTCGACGGCGTCGGCGCCGTAGCCCATCATCCAGGCGTACCAGGAGCCGTCACGCGCGGCCTGCAGGGACGAGTTGGTGATGATGTTGTCGCTCTGGGTCCAGCCGCTGGTGCCCTGCTCGAAGCTGCCGTTGGCCAGTGCGTTGCCGCTGGGGGGCGTGGTCGGAGAGGGCGTCGGGGTGGTCGGAGAGGGGGTGGGGGTGCCGGTGCCGGGGTCGGGCAGGGCGGTGCCGACGCTGACGGCCGCCCACGCCTTGGAGACGAGGTAGCGCTCCTGGGAGTTGGCGCCGTACAGGTCGGCGGCGGCCTGCAGGGTGGCGGTGCGGGCGCCGGCGTAGTTGGTGGTGGAGGTCATGTAGGTGGACAGGGCCCGGTACCAGACCGCGGCGGCCTTGTCCTTGCCGATGCCGCTGAAGGTGTCGTTGTTGCAGGTGGTGCCGGTGTGCGAGCGTCCGCCGATGGTCTTCGTGCCGGTGCCTTCGGCGGCGAGGTAGAAGAAGTGGTTGCCGATGCCGGAGGAGTAGTGGACGTCCACCGAGCCGGCGCTGGAGGTCCAGCAGGACAGCGAGTTGCCGTCGGCGGCGGGGTTGTCCATCCGGCGCATGTAGCCGCCGGACATGTTGAGCTTCTCGCCGATGTAGTAGTCGCCCGGGTCGCCGGTGTTGTTGGCGTAGAACTCGACCATGGTGCCGAAGATGTCGCTGGTGGCCTCGTTGAGGCCGCCGGACTCGCCGGAGTAGGTGAGGTTGGCGGTGGCGGAGGTGACGCCGTGGCTCATCTCGTGCCCGGCCACGTCCAGCGCGGTGACCGGGGTGTTGCTGTTCTGCGAGGAGCCGTCGCCGAAGAACATGCAGAAGCAGTCGTCGTCGTAGAAGGCGTTCAACAGGCCGGTGTCCACGTGGACGTAGGCGGGGGCGCCGCTGCCGTTGTTGCGGATGCCGGAGCGGTTGAAGGAGTCCTTGTAGTAGTCCCAGGTCTTGGCCAGGCCGTAGGAGGCGTCCACGGCGGCGCTCTCGCGGCTGGAGCTGGTGCCGTTGCCCCAGGAGTTGGTGGTCTTGGAGAAGGCCCGGGCATTCTGCTTCGGGTTCGACTGCGAGCTGTTGTACGAGTCGTAGATGATCGTGCCGCCGTGCGCGGCGTCGGTGAGGGTGTAGCCGCTGCTGGTCTGGGTGGTCTCGATGGAGACCTGGCCGACGGTGACGCCGTTGCCGGTGCCCGTGACGCTCTGGTGCAGCTCGTACTGGTCCAGCGCCGCGCCGCTGGTCGCGTCGACGATCACCGCCTGTCGCGAGGTGGGGCCGGTCTCGCCCTCGCCGGTGACGGTCGAGCGGTAGGCGAGGACGGGGATCTTGCCGACCGCGTACACCACCAGGGTGCTGCTGTCCTTGCTGCCGGTCTTCGCCTTCTTCACGTGCTTGGCGTGCTTCACGGCCTTGGCGGAGGCGTCGGCCGCCGTCAGCTTCGGCGTGGTTCCGGCGATCCGGATCGCGCCCTGGTGGGCCAGGTCCGAGCCGGTGATCGTGCCGTCCTCGGCGAGGTGCACCACCAGGTCTCCGCCGATCACCGGCAGGCCTCTGTAGGTGCGGTCGTAGCGCACGTGCCGGGCGCCGTCGGCGTCGATCAGGACGTCCTTGGCCACCAGGCGCTCGTCGGGGCCCAGGCCGAGCTCGCGGGCGGTCGCGGCCGCGTTCCGGCCGGCCGTGCGTATCGCCTCGCCGCGCGCGTCGGCCGTCATCGCCTTGAACCCCGCGCCGGGTTGGGCGACGGAGCTGCCGTCGGCCGCGGTGGGCCGGGGGGCCGCGGTGGACTGGGTGGCCAGCATGGTCACGGAGCCCAGGGCGAGGGCTGCCGCGACACCGGCCGCCAGGGCGTTCTTGCGGTTCATCGCAATCCTTCCGCCGGGCCTTGTCGGGGATGTGCCGCGGAACGTCATCTGAGGTGCGGGGGGCGTTCGGCAGCGGTTGGCCCGGCTGTGGCCATGAGGCTAGGGACGCAGGGCCCGGCCGACATCGGGGCAACCCCTTGATCTGGACGGGGAGGCCCGGCGGGCGCACCATGGCCCGATGCCCGACTCTGCGATGTGGATGAACGCGTTCCACGAGGCCGGCCCGGTGGTGCCGGTGGTGCCGGTGGTGCCGGAAGACGTGCACGGCACCCGCCGGGTGGTCCTGTTCGGGCCGCCCGGAAGCGGCAAGACCACCGCGGCCGGGGCCCTGGGGCGACGGCTGGGCCTGCCCGTCGTGCGGCTGGCCCCGCGACCGCAGGACGCCCGCATCGCCTGTGCCGGGCTGCTCGAACTCGCGCTGGCCCTGCCGGCACTGCCCGCCGCGCGGGAGCTGACGGCGGCGCTCGACGAGGCCGCCGGCGAGTCGGGTTCTCCGGACGACGCCGGCCGGGCCCTGCGGCTGCGCCGGCAGACCGCCGCTCTGCTGCGGGAGGCCCCACCGATGACGCTGGTGGTGGACAATGCCCAGTGGCTGGACGCGGCCAGCGCGGCCGTCCTGGGCTGGGCGCTGCGCCTGGCCCCGGACCTTCCCGTCATCGCGGCGGAGCGCACCTGGCGCCCGGGGCCCGCGGGCCACTGGTGCGGGGAGGACACGTGCGCGGTGCGCATCCCGCCCCTGACGGCTCCTCAGGTCGCGGCGCTGCTGTCCCCGTACCGACTCGCCCCCCGCGAGGTCACGCGCATCCACGCCCGCAGCGGCGGGAACCCCGCCCTGGCCCTGGCGCTGGCCGACGCCTCGCGCCCGCTCCCGGACCGGGAGGGTGAAGGCGAGCCGGCCCTGCCGCCGACGGCCAGCCGGCTGGTGGGAGAGTGGCTGGACGAGGTACCGGACCGGGTGCGGGAACTGCTGACGTTCGCCGCACTCGACGACCGGCCCGACCTCGAACTGCTCGGCCGCCTCGCCGGCCCGGCAGCCGAAGCCCTCCTCGCCCAGGCCGAGGCGGCGGGGCTGCTCGACACCGGACAGCCCGACGGGACGGTGCGGTTCACCGCCTCCGCGATCGGCGCCGAACTCGTGGCCCGCCTGCCGGGCCACGCGCGCAGGGACCTGCACGGCCGCCTGGCCGAGGCCAGCCACGACAGCGTCCGCCGCGACCGGCACACCGTGCTGGCGGCCGACGCCGACGACCCGCGGTCGGCCCGCCGCGCCGCCGGGGCCGCCGTACGCGCCCGGCAGCGCGGCGACCACGCGCTCGCGGCAGAGCTCTCCCTCCTCGCCGCCCGGCGCACTCCTCACGACGACGGCGACCTGCTCACCGAACGGGCCCTGACCGCCGTACACGACGCCGCCCACTACGGCGACCTCCCCCGCGCCCGGGCCGCCGCCCGCCTCGTCCTGGGCCACGACACCACCCCCGACCAGCGCGTCGACGCCCTCGTCGCCCTGATCGACGCGAGCGGTCAGCACCTGCGGAGCGCGGACGAACTGTTCGCCGACGCGCTCCGCGCCGCGGCCGGACGCCCCGACCTCACGGCCCGGCTCCTCATCCGCCAGTCCATCTGGGCCAACGTCAACGAGGGCGATCCCCAACGGGGGTGCGACCTGGCCGGCCGGGCCACCGCCCTCGCCGAGACCGCCGGCGACACCACCACCACCGTCATGGCCCTCACGATGCAGGCCCGCCTCCAGCGCGTCCTCGGCGACCCCGCCACCGAGACCACGCTCGGCCGCGCCCTGTCCCTGCCGCGCGCCGCCTCCGTCCCGGTCAACGGCACGCCCCAGCACCTCGCCGCCCGGCACGCCCTCTTCGACGACCGCCCCGAGGAGGCCCGTACCGCGCTGCTTCCCCTGCTCGTCGAAGCCGAGCGGACGGGTGACGCCGAGGCGACCGTGGACATCCTGCGCAGCCTCGCCGAGGCCGAACTCCGCGCCGGGCGGTGCGCCAGGGCGCTCGACCACGCCCACCGCGCCCAGGCGCTGACCGACGGGACCTCCCTGTCACCCGCGCCGGCGTGCTACACCTCCGCCCTCGTCGAGGGCACCGCCCGCCGTACCGACCTCGCCCTCGTCCACGCGCGCCGCGGAGTCGACACCGCCCGGCAGGAGGACAACAAGGTCTTCCTCTCCCGCAACCTCTTCGCGCTCGGCCACCTCCTCCTGGCCACCGGCCGCCCCAAGGAAGCCCTGACAGCCCTGGAGGAGGTACGGGACCTGGAGCGGCTCCAGCAGGTCCGCGACCCCTCCGTCCTGCGCTGGCACCCCGAACTCGCCGAGACCCTCGTCGCCCTCGGCCGCCTCGACCAGGCGCAGAGCCTGCTGGACGACGCCCGCCGCACCGCGACCGACCTCGGCAGGGACGCGGTCCTCCCTCCGCTCGAACGCACCCAGGCGCTCCTGGACGCCGCCCGCGGCGACTACGACACCGCGGCCCGGCGCCTCACCGAAGCGGCCGACCGCCTCCGCCACCTTCCCCTCGAACGGGGCCGGACCCTCCTGGCCCTCAGTCACACCGAACGGCGCGGGCGCCGGCGCGCCAGCGCCCGCGCCGCCGCGCAGAGCGCCGCCGATCTCTTCACCGCCCACCAGGCGCTCCCCTGGGCCGAAACCGCCGCGCACACCCTGGGCCGGCTGGAAGCCGCCCCCACGGACGACAGCCCCCGCCCCCGCCTCACCTCCGCCGAACAGCGCTGCGCCGAACTCGCCGCCGCCGGAGCGAGCAACCGCGACATCGCCACCGCCCTCACCATCAGCGTCAAGACGGTCGAAGCGACCCTCACCCGCGTCTACCGGAAACTGGGCCTCCACTCACGCTTCCAGCTCGCGCACGCCGTCACTCCCGCACGTGAGTGACCCGCCCGTGCGGCTCCAGGAGCCACCGGGTTCCGTCGTATACCCGGCAGGCGACGGCGTCCGGCCTGCACCACGGGTCGTCAGAAGCCCTGCCCCCCGATCCATGACCGCACGTGTCGGGGGCGGAAGTGGAGGTCGGGGGTCACGGGGTGGCGGCCCGGTCGGTCGCGCGGGTCCAGGTGTTCATGATGATGAAGGTCTTGGTGCCCTCCACCTTGCCGGTCCGGCGCACGGCGTTGATCACCTGCTGAAGGTGGCTCACGTCCCGGACCCGGAGCCTGAGCAGGGCGTCGGAGGTGCCGGCGATGCTGTGGCTCTCCTCGATCTCCGGGATGCTCTCGGAGATGCCCTGGATCTCGTCGCTGTCGGTCGCGCCGAGCAGGCGGATCTCGATGAACGCCTGAAGCATGCCCGCCCGGCCGTCCTCGATGACCGCGGTGTAGCCGCGGATCACCCCCGCCTTCTCCATGCGCTCCATGCGGCGGGCGCACGGGGCCGCCGAGAGTCCCACGGCACGTGCGATCTCCGACACGGGCGCCCGCCCGTCCTTGCGGAGGATGTCCAGTATGTGGTGGTCGATCGCGTCCACGGTCCACTCCCCGAATCATGCGCGCCACGCACGAGTCGCGCGCCGAAAGCTCCCCTGCTCCTTGCGGATCGAGTGAACCACGCTCGACATGTGCGTGATGATGCCCGGCCTGTCGCCTGGGGACCGCCGTCCTGCCATCGTCGTGGTGTCCGGGTGATCCCCGGCAGGAGGCCCGCACCGGCCAACCCCTACGGTGCGGACTCCGACCAGGTGACAGGTGCGCGGGTATCCCCGGCACCCCGCGGCCGGCCCCACATCCTGGGGCCGGCCGGGTACCGGACCGGGTACACCGGCGCGGTCGGGCTGCGAGCCGCTTGCGTCCGCCCGTTCGCCCGTTCGCCCGTTCGCCCGTTCGCCCGTTGACCCGTTGGCCCGTTGGCCCGTTGGCCCAAGCCGTGATGCGCCGGAGGTCGGGCGCACGTTCTGTGGTCCGGTCACGGTCCGTGGGGTCGGAGGGGCCGCGACGCGACCCACGCCGCATGCCGGCGCATCCGGGCCGGGTCGCCGGGAACCAGCTGTCCCACTCCCCCGCCAGGCTCACCCATGTCACCGGCTGTCCGTCCTCCGGGACGAGCGGCACTTCGGCATCGACGACCGCGGCGTACGACAGCCCGAACGTCACCGGGGCACCGGGCCGATAGGAACGGACGGTCGCCAGGGCGGGCTCCCGCAGCAGTTCCGCCCGAAGGCAGGTCTCTTCGAGCAGCTCGCGCCCCGCGGCCTCCCGGGGAGTCTCGCCCGGTTCCACCCGCCCACCGGGCGGGACCAGGCCACGCCACCGATGCCTCACCATCACGACCCGGGACAAGGTCTCGTCGAACACCCAGACCTCGGCCGCGAGCGGGCCCCGCAGCTCCGGCCCGGCGGCGGCCAGCCACCGGGACGCGTCGTCGAGCTCGACGACCGCCGAACTCGCGTCCGCCATGGCCGCTTCGAGGGTCCGCGGCCCGATCTCGTTTCGAGTCATCGGATCACGATACGAAGCCCGGCTGACATCGCCGTGCCGCCTCAGACGCCGTGCCACCTCAGACGGGGGCTGTCGGGGACGAGGTGGTTCCGAGTCCCGGGTTACGGAGCGTCCCGCGGACGGTGCCGGTCAGTTCTTGTCGGCGCATGCCTCTGCTTCCGCCAGGTACCGCTCCACCGGTCCCAGGGTCAGCATCCCGCTCGCCCCGCCCGCGTGTTCGGTGCGGGCGGGGCGCAGGGCCGTTGCCGCGCGGGCGGCGGCCGGGCGCTCGTCCAGGCGGGCGGCGGCGTGGGCGGTCAGGCACCAGAGCGCCTCCTGCATGTGGTCGAGGGGCGGTTCGGGCGTGACGGCCAGGGCGGCACGGGCCTCTTCGTCGCGGTTGCGGGCGAGCAGGACCAAGGGGCGCGTCCAGGGGCGGTACGGCCCCCAGTCGAGGGCGGGATCGGTGGGCGCCGGGCGGTCGTGCAGGAGACGTAGTCCCAGGAGGGCGAGGGCGAACAGGCCCCGGTGCAGCCCGGGCATGCCCCCTGTCCCGGCGAGGGCGTTCTCGGCGGTGCGGTAGTGCGCCGCGGCCGCGGCGGCCGTGGGGCCGTCCGGTTCGGTGCTGCGGGCGGCCGTGACCCGGGCCCGGAACCAGCCGGTGAGTACGGGGACGAGGGAGGCCTCGGTGCTGACGGCGAGCTGATCGGCGGCCTCGGCGTGTGCGGTCGCGGTGCCGAGGTCACCGAGGGCGGAGGCGGATTGCAGGCGGACGAGGCGGCCGAGCACGGCGAAGTCCGGCAGCTCGTGGCGGGTGGCCAAGTCGAGGATCTCGGCGCCGATCGCGTCCCGCGCCGCCGCGAGCCCGGGCCGCGTGAAGGACTGGAGGAACCTGCCGTTGAGGGCGAAGAGCAGCAGGGCCGGATCGTCCAGCTCCCGGGCCAGCGCCTCGGCCTCGCGCGCCGCCCGCCCGGCGCGCCTTCGTTCGGTCGCGGGCAGGTCGGCGCTGCGGCTCTCGACCGCGACGGTGGCCAGCAGGCGGGCGCGCAGTGCGGCGGGGCCGTCGGCGCCGAGCGCGGTGAGGGTGCGTACGGCCGCCGCGACGACGGCGCGGGACTGTTCGGGGTCGTCGGCCCGGGTCCACAGGGCGGGCACGTCGTAGGCGCCGATGACGCGGGCGGTCAGGGCGGTGTCTCCGGTGCGCTCCGCCGCCCGGACGGCGACGAGGCGGTCGCGCCGTGAGTGGACGAGGCCGCCACCGCCCGCCAGGGCCAGGGTGCGGGCCAGCTCGACGGTGGTGCGCGGGCCGGGTCGTACGCCCGCGGCCCACAGGGAAGGCGGGGGCTGGAGGGTCGCGGCTCCGCGGAGGATCTCCGTCTCCAGGTGCCGCAGCTCGGCGCCGGGGTCGAGCCCGAGCTGGTCCGAGAGCATGGTGCGGGCGCGGCGGAGGGTGGCCAGCGCGTCCGCTTGGCGGCCCGCCCGGTGCAGGGCGCGGGCCAGCAGCCCCCAGGCCGGTTCGCGCCAGGGGTGCTCGGCGACATGGGCGCCCAGTTCGGCGACCAGCTCGGCTCCTGAGCCGGAGTCGAGCAGGAGGAGGGCGCGCAGTTCCGTCGCCTCCAGCCTCAGCTCCTCCAGGCGGGCCCGTTCGCGCTGGGCCCACACGGAGCCGGGCACGTCGGCGTAGGCGGGGCCGCGCCAGGCCGCGAGGGCCGTGTCGAGGTCGGCGCGTCCCTCGGGTGTGCGCCGGGCGCGGGCCAGGGCGTCCTCGAACCGGTGGACGTCCACGGCGTCACGCGGCAGGCGCAGAGCGTAGCCGGGTCCTTCCGTGACGAGGACGCGCGGCGGGGTGCGGGGCGTCCGGCCGGGTTCGAGGGCGCGGCGCAGCGCGGCGACGAACGTACGCAGCGCGCCCACGGCCCGTACCGGAGGATCGGTCCACAGGTCCTCCACGAGGGTGTCGGTGGGGACCATCCGTCCCCCGGCGGCGACGAGCCGGGCGAGTACCTCGCGGTGGCGGGGTCCGCCCAGGTCGACCGGCGTCCCGTCGTCGTGGAGGGCGCGCACGGCACCGAGTACGTCGATTCGCATGCACTCCATCTTGCGCGGCGCGGGTCCGCGGAGTCGAAGCGTGCTGATCGGCTGCTGATCGCCGTCGCCCACGCTGGTTCCGTCAGTCCCAGGACCCAGGCTTTCGCCGGTCCCCCGTCCCCAGGAACGGACCCTTCATGACGCTCACCCTCCCCGGTTTCGACCACGTCCGTCTGCCGGGCGCCGACGGCGTGGAGCTGGCTGCGGCCGTCGGCGGCCACGGCAGCCCGGTCGTGCTGCTGCACGGCTTCCCCCAGACCCACCTGATGTGGCGGCACGTCGCCGAGCGGCTCGCCGGCGAGCACACGGTGATCTGCCCCGACCTGCGCGGCTACGGCGCCAGTGACAAGCCGGCGGCCACCGGCCCCGAGGTGTACTCCAAGCGCGCCATGGCCGCCGACGTCGTCGCCCTGGCGGCGGCCCTCGGCCACGAGCGCTTCGCCCTGGTCGGCCACGACCGGGGCGCTCTGGTCGCCTTCCGGGCAGGGCTGGACCATCCCGAGACCCTCACGCACCTGGGCGTCCTCGACGTCGTGCCGACGCTGGACATGTGGAACGTCCTGCAGGGCGTCCCGGCGGCGGTCGGCTACCACCTGTTCCTCATGGCGCAGCCGCCGGGCCTGCCGGAGACGTTGATCGCCAACAGCGCGGACGTCTTCTTCGGTTCCTTCCTCGACGCCTGGGCCGGTGATGGGGCGGCCCTGCCGGAACCGGTCCGGTCCGCGTACCTGCGGGCCGCCTCCGCGGCCGTGCCGTCGATCGTCGCGGACTACCGGGCCTCGGCGGGCATCGACGTCGCACACGACCAGGCGGACCAGGACGCGGGCTCCCAGCTGGCCATGCCCGTGACGGTCGTCCAGCAGGACTGGGGCGCGCGACTGGGCTACGACGCCGCATCGGTCTGGCGCGCGTGGGCGCCGGACCTGGACCACCGGCTGACCGGCGCGGGGCACTTCATGGCCGAGGAGGCGCCCGACGAGATCACCGAGGTGATCCGCGACCTGCTGCTCCGCTGAGCCTCCCCTCCCCCCTCCCCTCCCCTCCCCTCGCCTCCCCCTCTCCCTCGGTCCTCCTCGCAGAACGACGGCAGGACGATCGCCGCGGTGACGGCGCGGGTCGGCTGGGCTTGGCGGGAGGGCAGCCGATGAGCGTCGTGGAGCCGGCCGCCTCTCCCCCTTCACGCGGTCAGGCCATTTCGACGTAGCGGTGGACCCGGTCGAAGCGCCGGGCCGCCGCGTCGAGGTGGCGGATGACCCAGTGGGCCACGCCGGAGTCCAGTTCGGTGACGTCTTCGCCACATCTCCAGCTGGCCAGGAGAACCCAGTCGTCGGCGCCCTCTTCGTGGGCCGTGCCGCCCTGTGCGGAGGGGGCGGCATCCGCGGGGCCACGGGCGTAGTGGACCGGGTCGTTCTGGGGGGAGACCGGGTGGCCGCCGATCTGCAGGGTCCAGGCGGGGCGGTGGCCGCCCCCGTGCGCCCAGGCGTCGCCGAGTTCGAACTGCTCGTCCTCGGGGAAGCCGCCCCATCTGTCGAGGGCGAAGCTCTCCGGCATCTGCGCGCCCGGCTGGTGCCAGACCGTGCGGAGCTCGCGCGGCCGGTACGGCTCGCGCCGGCCGTCCTCGAGGGGGCTCGGGGTTGTCGGGGTTCCGGCGGGGACGTACAGCACCGCGTCGGGTGCCTGTCCTCCGATGCCGCGCATATCGGTGCCGGCGAAGAGGAGCAGGTGGCCGTCGGCGGGGAGCGGGAGGCCGGTGGCGCCCGGCGGGAGGGCGGCGAGGTCGACGGAGGCCACGAAGGGCTCGGAGGGCGTGGGCACGCCGTGCGGCAGCACGGGGTCGCCGCCGATCCGGGCGGCGAGGGGACCGTCACCGCCCTCCGCCAGGTACGCCGCAGGGCGGGCGGCGCGTATCCATTCCTCCACCTCCTCCGGCGGCAGCCCCTGGGATGCCGCCTCGGCCCGGAAGCGGTTGGCTCTGTCCATGCTCGCGTCGGTCACCGGGCCACCCTAACGGGATCACGGGCGGGCGACGGCGGCACCGAACCCGCCTGGTGCGCAAGCCCGTTGGTGCCGGCGACTGCGCAGCGCGAGGTCGGCAGGGGCTGGATGCGCGGTCGGCGTCAGGGCGCCGGAGGTCGCTGGAGTCCCTGGAGGAGGAGGGCGATCAGGCGTCGGGGGTCGTAGCGGGGGTCGTCGTCGCGGCCGATGCAGAGGTTGCCGATGCCGCGCATCAGCTCGTACGGCTGCGTGCCGGGCCTGATCTCGCCGGCTTCGGCCGCGGCGTCGAGCAGTTGGGCGCAGACGGGCAGCAGGCGGTCGAGGAAGGAGGCGTGCAGGGCGGCGAAGCGGTCGTCGTCGGACTGCAGGGCGTCGGCGAGCCCGTGCTTGGTGACCAGGAAGTCGACGAAGAGGTCGATCCACCGGCGCAGCGCTTCGAGGGGGGAGCCGGCACTGGCCAGCAGGTTCGGGCCGGCCTCGGCGCATGCCTCGATCTGGTGGTGGTAGACGGCCGTGACGAGGTCCGCCCGGGTCGGGAAGTGGCGGTAGATCGTGGCCATCCCGACGTCCGCCCGTGCCGCGATCCGGCGGATCGGCGCGTCGATGCCGGAGGTGACGAAGACCTCGGCGGCGGCGTCGAGCACCGCCTGGCGGTTCCGCCGGGCGTCGGCGCGCTTGCCTCGGGACGGCGAGTCCCCTGCCGGGCTCTCGGTGGCCATCGCGTGTTCCTCCCGCACTGATTCACAAAACGGAGCGCCGCTCCGAATACTAAATGGAGCGCTGCTCCGTTTCAGGTTAGCCGAAACGGGCCGCTCCTGACCGCCATGCCCGTCGCCGGTCGCAGCCGACCGGCGGAAGCATGTGCCGCCGAAAGGAAACCCGCACCGTGAGCACATCCGCCACCACCGACGCCTTGGGCCCGCCCGTACCGGTCCTGTCCTTCAGCCCCGTGGTCCTCTCCGCCCCCGGACGTCCCGTGGACCTCCAGGTGCGCGTCTCCGCACCCGCGAGCGGGACCGGCCTCCCCGTCATCCTCCTCTCCCACGGTCACGGCCCCTCGAACAACCTGTCCTCGCTCAACGGCTACGCGCCGCTCGCCCATTTCTGGGCCTCACACGGATTCGTCGTCGTCCAGCCCACCCACCTCACCTCCCGGACCCTGAGCCACCTGGTCGCCGACGCACCCGGCGCGCCCGACTTCTGGCGCTCCCGCGCCGAGGACATGACCCGCATCCTCGATCAGCTCGACGTGATAGAGCGCACCGTGCCCCAGCTCGCGGGACGGATCGACCCCGGCAAGGTCGCCGTCGCCGGGCACTCGCTCGGCGGCTTCACCGCCGCCCTCCTGCTGGGCGCCGGACTCGACGACCCCGACACCGGCAGCGTGGTGCACCTCGCCGAGCCCCGGATCAAGGCAGGCGTCCTGCTCGCCGCGCCCGGCAGGGGAGGCGAAGTCCTCAACGGGCCCATGGCCGAGCAGTGGCCGATCATCGGGGCCGTCGACTTCTCCACCATGACCGCACCCGCGCTGGTCGTCGTCGGCGACAAGGACGATTCCCGGCACTTCACGGACATGGGGCCCGACTGGCACGCCGACCCCTACACCCTCGCTCCCGGCCCCAAGGCCCTGCTCACCCTGTTCGACGCGGAGCACGGCCTCGGGGGGATCGCCGGCTACGACGCCGCCGAGACCACGGACGAGAACCCCCGACGGGTCGCCGCCCTCGGCCGGCTCACCGCGGCCTACCTCAGCACCCGGCTTCACCCCGGCACCCCTGCGTGGCCGAACGAATGCGAGGCGCTGAGGACCGGTCCGGACCCGGTGGGACGAGTCGAATCCAAGTAGGCCCGCCGCCCTCACGGCAGGGTCCGAGGTGCCCCGGTGCCCCGGCGTCCGGGGCCTGAGGGGGTGGTCGGCCACCTCCGCTCGCAGCCGACCACGCACCCCGCTCAAACCGGTGAACGACCGCTGCCCGCACTCGGGTTCCGGCACCACGTCCGCGGAACCACGCCGATCGTGGCCGTGTAGGGTGACGCCACCTGCGTGGAATGGTTCGCCGCAGGTCACAAGGGGTGGAAGCATGAGAACGTGGTGGGCCTGTGGCCTGGTACTGGGCATGATCGGTCTCGTCGGGTGTTCCGGCACGGCGGAAGACCCGCAGGAAGCGGCGCCCACCGCCACGCCGTCCGTCGCCCGTCTCGCCATCAGCGGGGCGATCACCGTACTCCTGTCCACCGACGGCAAGGGCCCCGACGTCGGCAAGCCGTGCGCGCCCCCGGCGGGTTCCAAGGTCAAAGCCGGCGCGGAAGTCCGCGTGACCGACAGCGAGGGCAAGACGCTGGGCACCCAGAAACTCGGCGCAGGCCATGCCGATGGCTCCATGCTCAAGACGTGCAACTTCTCCTTCTCCTTCAAGGTGCCCGGCGCGGCGGAGAACTACGAGATGAGCGTCGAGGGCTTCCCCCCGATGCGGTACACCCGCGAGGACATTCGCCGGGGGCTCTCCTTCTACGAGACGGAGCAGGGCACCCTCGCCCCCCAGTGAGCGCAGCGGTGACGCCCGGAACCGCTGTCGGGGCTTCGGCTTCACGGAAGTCGTGCCGGAGCCGGTGCGCGGACCGCTGCTGCGGGGGCGTCCGGTTCAGCCCCGGAGGGTGGCGAGCCAGTCGGTCAGCAGACGGTTGACCTCGTCGGGGCGCTCCTGCTGGATCCAGTGGCCGCAGCCCTCCAGGAGGTGGGAGGCCGACAGGCCGGGGAGGGTGGTGGGGTAGGCGTCGAGGGCGTCGGACATCCAGGTGGTGGAGGCGTCCAGGGTGCCGCCGGCGAACAGGGACGGCTGCTCGAGCGGGGCGCCGCGGTGGGGGGCGAGGTCTTCCCAGTCGCGGTCCACGTTGCGGTAGCGGTTGAGCGCGCCGGTCAGGCCCGTGCGCTCGAACTCCCCGGCGTAGACGTCGAGGTCGTCCTCGCTCAGCCAGGCCGGGAGGACCCCCGTGGGGAAGCGGTCGCGCAGCCGGCCGCCGCCGCGGGTGACGAAGTGCGGATCGGGCTCGCCCCCGGCCGGCATGGTGTCGGCGGACAAGGCCGCGTAGAAGCCCGCGAGCCAGCCCCTGACGTCGGGCTCGATCTCCGCCTCGGCCCGGCCGGGCTCCTGGAAGTAGGAGACGTAGAACTCCTCCTCGGGGCCGCCGATCCGGCCGAAGACGTCGGTGGGGCGGGGGCCGCCGGGCGGCGCGTAGGGGACGCTCAACAGGCCGACGGCGCGGAAGACCCCGGGATGGAGCAGGGCGGAGGTGGCGGCGATGCTGGAGCCCCAGTCGTGGCCGACGACGACCGCGCTCTCCTCGCCGAGCGCGCGCACGACGGCGACGTTGTCCTCCACCAGGTCGAGCATCCGGTAGGCCTCGGTCGCCTCCGGCCTGGAGGAACGGCCGTAGCCGCGTACGTCGATCGCCACCGCCCGGTAGCCGGCCGCGGCGAGGGCCGGGAGCTGGTGGCGCCAGGAGTACCAGGACTCGGGGAAGCCGTGCACGAGCAGGACCACGGGGCCGGTCCCCTGCTCGACCAGGTGGAGGCGTCCGGCCGGGGCCTCGACGGTGCGATGACGGAGCTCGGTGGTCGGCTCGGGCTGCATGGGCTCCTCCTCGGTTCACGGTGACGCGGCTGCCCATCGATCATGCGGCGCGGCACCCGTCCGGCGCGATCGACCTTGCCATTCCGGCAACCTCGCGGGGCGAAAGGGCGGAGCGGCGCGGCAGGCGGGCGGGCAAGAAGCGCGAGACGGTGGTCGACGACGCGGAAGGCTCGCCGGCCGCGAGGGAGGCCGCATGGGGCGACTGGGCGGGCGCGGACGAGCGGCGTACCCGGCCGTCCCACGTCATCGGCACCGCTGTAGCGTTGTCCGCGACGATCAGGGGGATTCAGTGACGAGATCCTTGCACTTCAGCTGGGTGCTGAGCGGTAGCGGCTGGGCGACGTGCAGGATCTGGGACGGCTCGACGAAGCACCGGGAGAACGTCGGCTACTGCACCAACGCGCTCGCCGACTTGCTGAAAGGCGTGACGGGTCTCTACGGCCCCGATGGCGTCCAGCGGTTCTCGTTCGACCTCGAACCGGTAGAGGCACGGTGGATTCTTCGGCGCCGCAGCAGCGACGTGAACATCACGGTCCGTCACTTCCCGGACATGTTGACGAGCTTCGACGCACCCGACGGGGAGGGCACCCTCGTGTGGACGTCCACCCGCCCTCGCACCTGCCTGGCACACGCGGTCCTGATGGCTGCCGAGAAGGTACGACGAACGCACGGTGAGGACGGATACCTCCAGAAGTGGCAGCTGTACGCCTTCCACACCACCGAACTGGAAACCCTTCGGCACCTGCACCTGACAACGGACAACTGCCCTCTCCAGCACTGAACCGACGGCCCTCACGGCGCGGACAACGCGCGTCGGCCCGGTGACGGAACCACGCCGCCCGACCGGCTGAGCGCCGGCGAAGGTGCCTGTCGTGCCGTGGTTGCGGCGGGCGCCGTCCGGCCCGCAGGGCGTCGAGTGGGTCGATGAGGCCGGTTCGCGTGCGGTGGTCGCGTCAGGGCAGCGGGATCTCGAAGTGCACGGTGCCGACGCCGGGGCCGTGTTCTCCGGTCGGGCGGGCGTCGAAGACCTCCTTGGCCATGCTCCGCCAGAACGCCTCCGCGCCCTCGATGTCGACGTTGGTGTGCAGGTAGACGCTGTCGTACCCGGGCGTCTCCGCGACGAAGGCGCACGCCCGGTTCACGAGGGTGCGGGCCAGGCCGTGGCGCCGGTGCTCCGGGCGCACGTAGACCCGGGCGAGCTGGGCGGTGGTGCCCGAGGGGTAGCGCTCGGCGAGCCAGAGCGGGTGCGGCGGGTGGGCCGGTCCCGTCGAGTGGACCGCGGTGGTGCCCACCACCCGGTCGCCGTGGACGGCGACCAGCAGCAGGTGGCGGGGGTCGTCCAGGTAGGTGCGCTCGATCTCGACGACATCGCGGTGCCACGCGGGCACGTAGCCGTAGCCGAAGTCCCTGTAGAAGGTGTCGAGCATGACCTGGCGTGCGCCTTCCACGTCGGCCGGGCCGGCGGGGCGCACGGCGTAGGGCGGGTGCGGGGGGCGGTTCATCGAAGCCTCCTGGGATGCGTGAGGGTGCGGGCCGCTCGGGCCCGGCGGGGCGCGGCGTGGCGGGGGCGTCTCGGATGGAGAGAAGGGACACCCCTCTAGGTGACAATGAAAACGATTATCGATACCGTGCCTCTCGGTCAAGCTGCCGCGCCCCGCGTCGGGTCGTGTCCGCGGCTGGCCGCACCTCAACCGAACTGCGAGAAAGGGATGTTGTGGCACATCTACTGGTGGTCGAGAGCTGGGTCGGGTCCATGAGCAGACTGCTGCCACGGGCCCTGCGCGAGGCCGGTCACGAGTTCACCTTCCTGACTCGTGACCTGCATCACTACCTGCGCTCGGCTCCGGAGGGCACCGCGCACCCCCTTCTGGCGGCCCGTCACGTGCTGACGACGGAGACCAACGACACCGACGCGCTGCTGTCCTTCGTCGAGCGGGCCCACGAGGTCCTGCGCTTCGACGGGGTGATCACCTCCTGCGACTACTACCTTCGGGCGGTCGCGCGCATCGCGGAGGGCCTCGGGCTGCCCGGCCCCACCTCCGAGGCGGTCGCGAACGCCTGCCGCAAGGACGCCACCCGCCGGATCCTGGCCGAGGCCGGCCTGCCGGGGCCGCGGTTCGCCGTGTGCGCGGACTGGGCCGGAGTCACCGCCTCGGCCCGTGACCTCGGCTATCCGCTGGTGCTCAAGCCCGTGGACCTGTGCGCCGGGATGTTCGTCCGACGCGTCGACGACGAGACGGAGCTGGCCCACGCCTACCGCGCGGTCGCCGGCTTCCCCGTCAACGCCCGCGGCCAGCGCCGCGAGCCGGTGGTGCTGCTCGAAGAGCTCCTGGACGGCCCCGAGGTGAGCGTCGAGACCGTGTCGTACGGCGGGGCCGCGCACGTCGTCGGCGTCACCGACAAGAGCGTCGGCGGGGCCCCCGCGTTCGTCGAGACCGGCCACATGTTCCCCGCCGCCCTGGACGCGGCGGACGTCGAGGCCGCCGAGGAGACCGCCCGGCGGGCGCTCAAGGCACTGGGACTCGACAGCGTCGTCGCCCACACCGAGATCAAACTGACGTCCGGCGGGCCGCGCGTCGTCGAGGTCAACCCCCGGCCCGCGGGCAACCGCATCACCGAACTCGTGCGCCACGTGACCGGCGTCGACCTCGCCGGCGCCTGCGTGGACGTCGCCCTGGGCCGCGAACCGGACCTCACCCGCCGCGCCACCGGGCTGGCCAGCGCCGCGATCGGTTTCCTGGTGCCGGACGAGGACGGGGTGCTGGAGGCCGTCGACGGCGCCGACGCCGTGCGCGCCGCGGACGGCGTCCTGGAACTCCAGCTGGCCGAGCCCCGCAAGGCCGTCAAGGCCGCCGGCAGCAACAACGAGTACCTCGGGCACGTCATGGTGGGCGACGCGCAGGGGCCGGGAGCCCGCGGACGCGTCGAAGCCCTGCTCGCGCAGCTGCGCCCCCGGGTGGCGGCCCGATGAGCACCCTCACCGACGCACGCGTCACCGCCTCGTCGTACGACGACCTCGTCGGCCGCGTCCTGGCCGGCGGCTTCGGCCCCGACCCGCGCACCCGGCGGATCTCGGTGGCCTTCACCACCCGGCAGGCGGTGCGCCACGAAGGGCGCGGCTCCGGCTACCGCAACGAGGTGCTGAGCCTGCGTCTCGCCGAGGCCGTGGGGTCCTGCGCGGTCGAACCGGGCGAGCTGTCCGACGACGCCGTCGAGGACTGCGTCGGCGCCGACGTCGCCTCCCTCCTGGGGCACGAGCTGCTGCCCGTCCGGGTCGCCGCCCTCGACGCGTACCTCATGCACGTCCTGCCGCACGGCCCGGCCAACGGGGCGCGGCCCTGTCCGCTGCCGGCCGGCACCTCGCTGGAGAAGTCCCGGGCCAGGGCCGAGGCGGTGGTGGAGCTGTTCGACGTCGCGCCGGGGGCGACCGTCCTCGTCGTCGGCGTGGTCAACTCCCTGCTGGAGGCCCTGCGGGCGCGCGGTCTCGCCTACGTGGCGTGCGACCTCAAGGGCGGCACGACCGAGTGGGGCGAGCCGGTGCGCACCGACGCCCTGGCGGAACTGGACCGCTGCGACGCCGTCCTCGCCTCCGGCATGACCCTCGGCAACGGCAGCTTCGAGCCGCTGCGCCGGCACGCGCGGGAACGCGGCGTCCCTCTGGTGATGTTCGCGCAGAGCGGCAGCGCGGTCCTGCCGCGCCTGATCGGCTCCGGCGTCCAGGCGGTGTGCGCGGAGCCGTACCCCTTCTTCTGGCTGGACGGCGGGCCGGGAACGGTCCACCGCTACGGAGGTGCCCTGTGACCACGGCCGTCCTCGGCCCGGCGCGTACCGCGGGGAACCGGGAGCTCCTCGGTCTGCTCGGCCGCACGCCCCTCGCCCGCGTCAGCGTCGACCTGCCGTGTCCGCAACCGGGCTTCTGGGCCAAGCTCGAAGGGCACGGCGTCGGCGGGATGAAGGCGCGCGCCGCCGTCTCCATGCTGCTGGGGGCCGAGGAGCGCGGCGAGCTGCTGCCGGGCGCCCCCGTGGTGGAGTCGACCTCGGGCACGCTCGGCATCGGGCTGGCCTTCGCCGGGCAGGCCCTGGGGCACCCGGTCGTGCTGGTCGGTGACGTCGAGCTGGAGCCCTCGATGCGGCAGCTGCTGCGGGCGTACGGTGCTCGCCTGGAGCTCGTCGAGCGTCCGGCGGCCGAGGGCGGCTGGCAGGCCGCCCGACTCGCCCGGCTGCGTGAACTGCTGGCGCTGCTTCCGGACGCGTACTGGCCCGATCAGTACAACAACCCGGACAACTCGGCGGGCTACGCGTCCCTGGCGGCCGAGCTGGCCTCCCAGCTGGACCACCTCGACGTGCTGGTGTGCAGCGTGGGAACCGGGGGTCACAGCGCCGGGATCATCGGGCCACTGCGGCGCCGGTGGCCCGAACTGCGGCTCATCGGCGTGGACGCCACCGGTTCCACCATCTTCGGCCAGCCCGCCAGACCCCGGCTCATGCGCGGCCTCGGCAGCAGCATCCACCCCCGCAACATCGCCTACGACGCCTTCGACGAGGTCCACTGGGTCGGCCCCGCCGAGGCGGTCGACGCGTGCCGCCGGCTGGCCCGGTCCGCCTTCGTCAGCGGCGGCTGGAGCACGGGGGCCGTGGCCCTCGTCGCCGCCTGGGCCGCCCGCGTCCAGCCCGGTGCCGTGGTCGCCGGGGTGTTTCCCGACGGCCCGCACCGCTATCTCGGCAGCGTGTTCGACGACGGTTTCGTCGCCGCCCACGGACTCGACCCGACCACCGCCGCCACCCGCCCCGTGGAGATCCCGCACCCCACGGCCGTGGAGGCCACCGGCTGGGCCCGGTGCCGCACCGTCACCGATCCGCTCGCCCCGACCCCCGAAGAGAACCCGTGAAGGCCCGACAGCGCACCGTGCGCCTCGAACTCACCGAGCCGCTGCGCATCTCCCGCTCCACGATGACCGCCCGCGAGGCCGTGTGGCTGACCGTCGAGCACGAAGGGCAGCAGGGTCACGGAGAAGCCGTCACCAGCGTGTACTACGGGCTCGACGCCCGGACCCTGGAACGGCTGCTGCACGCCAAAGCCCGGTGGCTGGCCCGCTTCCCCGGTCCCGAGTCCGCGCTGGAAGCCCTGTGGGCCGGTGCAGGAGAGGCCGGTCCCGGAGAAGCCGGCGCCGGAGAGACCGGTCCCGGAGAGGCCGCCGCCCCGCCGGCCGTGACCGCGGCCGTGGAGTCCGCGCTGCTCGACCTCGCGGGCAAGCTCGCGGGCGCCCCGGTCCACCGGCTCCTGGGTGCCCGGGGCGCACCGCCCCGCGCCGCGACCGCCCGCACCATCGGCATCACCTCGCCGGGGCGGGCCGAGGCCCAGGCGGTGCGCCTCGTACGCGACGGGTTCTCGGTCCTCAAGCTCAAGGCCGGCGCCCCCGATCCGGCCCACGACCTGGCCCGTGTACGGGCCGTCCGTGCCGCCGCCCCGCGGGCGAGGCTGCTTCTCGACCCCAACGGGGCGTGGAGCGTGCGGGAGGCGCGGCGGCTGCTGCCGCTCTTCGCGGAGCTGGGTGTCGAGGCCGTCGAGCAGCCCCTGGTCCCCGGTGATCCCGAGGCACTGGCGAAGCTCGCGGAGCGCTCGCCGCTGCCGGTGATCGCCGACGAGGACGCGGTCGGCCTCGAGGACGCCCGCCGGCTCGCCGGGCGCGTCCAGGGGATCAACGTCAAACTGGCCAAGTGCGGCGGCGTCGGCGCCGCCCTGCGCATCGCCGAACTGATCGAGGGCACCGGCACAGGGCTGATGCTCGGCTGCCTGACCGCCAGCACCCTGGGGATCGCGCCGGCCGTCCATCTCGCCAACCGCGCCCGCTGGGTCGACCTCGACGGCCACCTGCTGCTCGCCGACGACCCCTGGACGGGCATCGGCGGCGCCGACGGCACCGTACGGGCGAGCCCGAACCCGGGGCTGGGCGTCGTCGAGCGCGGTGCCGAGGAGGCCCGGGCGTGAGGACCTGGCACGAGATACGCGGCTTCCCCATGGCCGTCCGGCTCCTGCTGGTCAACCAGCTCGGCGTCAACACCGGCTTCTACCTGCTGGTCCCGTACCTCGCCCTGCACCTGACCGAGGACCTGGGAATGTCGGCGGCCGTCGTCGGCATCGTCCTCGGCGTGCGCAACCTCAGCCAGCAGGGACTGTTCCTCATCGGCGGAACGGCGTCCGACCGGCTCGGAGCACGCGGCGTCATCATCGCCGGGTGCGCCCTGCGCACCGTCGGCTTCGGGCTGTTCGCGCTCGGCGACGGGCTGCCCGTGCTGCTCGGCGCGTCCGTGCTCAGCGGCCTGGCCGGGGCGCTCTTCAACCCCGCCGTGCGGGCCTACCTGGCCCTGGAGGCGGCAGGGCGCAGGGCGGAGGCGTTCGCCCTGTTCCACGTCTTCGCGACCGCCGGCGCCCTGATCGGACCGCTGCTCGGCAGTGCCCTGCTCCTCGTCGACTTCCGTGCCGCCGCGCTCACCGCGGCCGGGATCTTCGCGGTGCTCACCGTCGCGCAGGCCGCGGTGCTCCCGGCCCGCCGGGTCGCGCCGACCGGGAACAGCGTCCTCGCCGACTGGCGCGAGGTGGTCGGCAACCGCGGCTTCCTCGCGTTCGCCCTGGCCATGGTCGGCATGTTCACCATGGAGAACCAGCTGTACCTGCTGCTGCCCGAGGGCGCCCGACAGGCCACCGGCTGGAAGGGCGCCGCCGGCCTGGTCTTCCTCGTCGGCACCCTCACCAGCCTCGTGCTCCAGATGCGGATCACCCGGGCGCTGAAGGAGCGGGGCAGCGGAGCGCGCTGGATCGGCGTCGGCCTCGCCCTGATGGGACTGTCCTTCGCACCGCCGATGGCCGTGTCGGGGTACGGCACGGCCCCCGGCGGCCTCACGGACGCGGTGCTGCGCGCACTGCCGGTCCTGGCCGGTGTCCTGATGCTCCACCTGGGCCTGATGATCGCCCAGCCGTTCGTCATGGAACTGGTCCCCGGCTTCGGCCGGGCCGAACTCACCGGCACCCGCTTCGGCCTGTTCTACCTCGTCTCCGGCATCGCCGCCGCCGTCGGCAACGCGGTCGTCGGCTGGGCCATGGACGCCGGCGAGCGCGCGGGCGCGCCGTGGCTGCCGTGGGCGTGCTGCCTGGCCTCCGGACTCGCCTCCGCCGCCGCCGTCGCCCGGCTGCACCACCGCCGGGCCCTGCCCGTCCCCCCCGCCGCCGCCCCGGCGACCGCATGAGGAGCACCCCATCCGTGACCGTCACCACCGCGAACCTGCTCACCGACAATCCCGCCCTGTACGAGGCGCGTTTCCCCGATCCCGAACGGCTCGCCGGGCGCTGGGCCGAGGACTGCCTGCGCCGGTACGGTCCGCCGGGCCCCCGCGTCCTGGACATCGGCTGCGGCACCGGCCGGGACGCCGCGCACCTGCACCGCGCCGGCCGCGCGGTCACCGGCGCCGACGTGTCCGACGCGATGCTGTCCTACGCCCGCGACCGGCATCCCGGACCCGCCTACGTCCGGGCCGACCTGCACGGCTTCGACCTCGGTGCGGGGGCCTTCGACGCGGTGGTGTGCCTGGACAGCGCCCTGCTGTACTGCCACACCAACGCCCAGCTCGACGGCTTCCTGTCCTCCTGCCGCAGGTCCTTGGAGCCCGGCGGTCTGCTCGTCGCGGAGATGCGCAACGGCGCGTTCTTCCTGGGCCGTACGCGACTCCTGGATGCCCCGTCCGTGAACGGTTTCACCTGGCAGGGCACCGCGTACCGCTCCACCACCACCCTGTCCGTGGACAGGGCCGCCCAACTGCTGCGCCGCACGCGCGTGTGGACCGCCGACGACGGTTCCCCGCCGGTCGAGCAGCGCTCGGCGTGGCGCCTGTTCTTCCCCCAGGAGCTGCGTCACGTCCTGGCCGCCCACGGCTTCGAGGTGCTCGCCCTGCACGACGGGCCCGGCCCGCGTACCGAACCGCCGTGGCGGGAGGGCGACCCGCCCCGCACGACGGCCGACGGCGACCGGCTTCACCTGGTCGCCCGCCTCGCCCCCGCTCCCCGCCCCTGAACTTCCCTGGTCCATCCGCTCGCCCAGCAGCAAGGAACACCGTCATGAACGTCGTCCCCGTGTCCGACCCCCGCTCCCCCGGTCTGCGCCGCCGGGGCTTTCTCGCCGTCGCCGGAGGCGCCGCCGGTCTCGGCGCCCTCGCCCTGGCAGGCTGCTCCGGGCCCGGCTCCGGGCCCGCCGCCGACGCCGCCGAGGCCGGCGGCGAGCCCCGCCGCGGCGGGCGCCTGCGCGCGGCGTTCGCCGGCGGCGGCGCGAGCGAGACCCTCGACCCGCACCTCGCCAACCTCTTCGCGGACGCCGCCCGCGCCAAGGCCCTGTTCGACAAGCTCGCCGACTACGGCCCCGACCTGTCCGCCCGGCCGCGTCTGGCCGCGGGGTGGGAGCCCGGCGCCGGCCTGGACCGCTGGAAGGTCACGCTGCGCGAGGCCGTCTTCCACGACGGCAGGCCGGTCACCGCCGAGGACGTCCTGTACAGCTACCGGCGCATCACCGATCCGAAGAAGGCGTTCCGCGCCAAGGCGTCCCTGGAACCCGTCGACCTCGCGGCCAGCCGTGCCCTGGACGAACGGACCGTCGAGTTCGTCCTCAAGCGCCCGACCGCCGAGTTCCCCAACGTGCTCGCCGCGTTCGGCGCGTACATCGTGCCCGAGGGCGAGCAGGACTTCGACGGCGATCCGGTCGGCAGCGGCCCGTTCCGCTTCGTCTCCTTCGCGCCCGGCAAGTCCGCCGTCCTCAGGCGCAACGAGGACTACTGGGACGGCGCCCCGTACCTGGACGAGCTGGAGTTCATCGTCGCCAACGAGGAGTCCGCCCGCATCCACGCCCTGCTCGGCGGACAGGTCGAATACGCCCACGAGCTCAACCCCACCACCGCCCGCGCCCACGAGGGCACGGGACAGGTCCAGATCATCCGGCTCCGCAACAGCGCCATGCAGGGCTTCGTCATGAAGACCGACCGCCCGCCGTTCGACGACAAGCGGGTGCGGGAGGCCTTCTTCCTGATCGCCGACCGCCAGGAGCTGGTCGACGGCGCCCTGTCCGGCGCGGGCGAGATAGGCAACGACCTGTTCGGCAAGGGGTACGAGTACTACGCCGCCGGGCTGCCCCAGCGGAAGCAGGACCTCGACCGGGCCAAGGCCCTGCTCGAGCAGGCCGGCGCCGAGAACCTCGAGGTCACCCTCGACACCTCGCCCGTCGCCGCCGGCTTCACCGAGGCGGCCGCCATCTTCCGCGACCAGGCGGCCGAAGCCGGCGTCGCGGTCACCATCAGGACCGGCAGCAAGGACAGCTACTGGAAGGACATCCTCGACTCCGGCACCTTCGCCTCCTACCGCTCGGGCGCCATGCCCATCGAGTCCCACCTCTCCCAGCGCCTGCTGACCGGTTCCACCACCAACGCCACCCGGTGGCGGCACAAGGACTTCGACGCCCTGTACCAGCAGGCGCAGTCCACCCGGGACCCCGCCGAGCGGGCCGCGATCTACGAGCGCATGCAGCGCCGTCTGCACGCCGAAGGCGGCTTCCTGATCTGGGGCTTCGCCGACTGGATCCTCGGCACGGCGAAGAACGTCAGGGGCGTCGAGGAGAAGGCGCCCGCCAACTCCCTCGACTGGGCCCGCTTCGACAAGGTGTGGCTCGCGTGAGCGGACTGCGGTCCTGGATCGTCCGGCGGCTCCTGCTCGGTGCGGCGCAGACGGCGGCGGTCGTGCTGCTCGTCTTCGCCCTCACCGAGGCACTGCCGGGCGACGCCGCCGTCGCCCTCGCCGGCGACCAGCCCGACCCGCAGCGCATCGCCGCCCTCCGCGAGGCGATGGACCTCGACCGGCCCGCGCACGAACGCCTGGCGGACTGGGCCGCCGGGCTGTCGCACGGCGACTTCGGGACCTCCCTGGCCTCCGGGCGGCCGGTCACCACGTACATCACCGACGGGTTCGGGCCCACGCTGCTGCTCGCGGTCCTGACCGTCGCGCTCCTCGTCCCGCTCGGCGTCGGGCTGGGGGTCCTCGCCGCCCGCCACGAAGGACGGATCGTCGACCGGCTGGTCAGTTCGGTGATGCTCGGCGCGTACGCCGTGCCCGAGTTCGCCTTCGGCATGCTGCTCGTCACGGTCTTCGCCCTGCGCCTGGGCTGGCTCCCGCCGACCGCCGTCGGCCACGGCTCCGACCTCCTCGCCCACCCCGCCGCGCTGGTGCTGCCCGTGCTCGTCCTGCTGTCCCGGCCGGTGTGCTCCCTCGCCCGGCTCGTGCGCGCCGGCATGATCGACGCGCTCGCCTCCCCGTACGTGGCCCACGCCCGCCGCTACGGCGTCCCGGGGCGCCGCGTCCGGTACGGACACGCCCTGCCCAACGCCCTCGCCCCGGCCGGCCAGCAACTGGCCCGCACCGTCGACTGGCTGCTGTGCGGTGTCATCGTCGTGGAGGCGCTGTACGTGATCCCCGGCCTCGGCACGGTGCTGATGAACGCCGTCGCCGAACGCGACGTTCCCGTCGTCCAGGGCCTTGCCGTCGTCTTCGGCGTCACCACCGTCGTCCTCAACCTCGGCGCCGATCTGGTCGCACGCCGCTTCGCCCCCCGGTCGGAGGTGGCCGCATGAGGTCCCGTTCCGTCCTCGGCGCGGTGCTCGTCGGGATTCCCCTCGCGCTGGCTCTCGTGGGTCCGCTGTTCGCGGGAGAACCCGGCGCACGCACGGCCTCGTTCACGCTGGGCGGCGGGCACTGGCTGGGCACCGACTTCGTCGGCCGGGACGTCGGGCGGCAGATCCTGCTCGGCGGGCGTTCGGTGGTGCTCGTGGCGCTCGGGGCGACGGCCCTCGCCTATCTGGTGGCGCTCCCCGTGGGTCTCGTCGGGGCGCTCACCCGTCGCACGTGGCTGGAAGAGCTGTTGATGCGGCCGCTGGACGTACTGCTCGCCGTGCCCTCCTTGCTGATGATCCTGCTCGTCGCCGCCGTCTTCACCCCGGGGGCCGCCGGCCTCGGTCTCCTGGTGGCCCTCGTCAACATCCCCGACGCCGCCCGGATCGTGAGGGCGGCGGCGGCCGAAGCCGCGTCGCGGCCGGCGGTCGAAGCGCTGCGCATGCAGGGCGAGACCTGGTGGCGCACGGCCGTCGGCTATGTCGGCCGGTCCCTCACGCGCACGCTCGCCGCCGATGCGGGCGTCAGGCTGACCGGCGTGCTGTATCTCGTCGCCACTGCGGCCTTCCTCGGCGTCGGGGTCGAGCCCGACGCGGCCGACTGGGCGGTGATGGTGGACCGCAACCGCACCGGGCTGTTCGTCCAGCCCTGGGCCGTGGTCGTCCCCGCCCTGCTCATCGTCGCCCTGACCATGGGAACCAACCTGCTCGTCGACGCCCGACTGGAGAAGGGGAAACAGACGTGAACGCCGTGAACGCCGTGAACGCGGTCGCCGAGATCGAGAACCTGCGTGTGCGCGTCGGCGGCCGGGCGATCGTCGACGGTGTGAACCTCCGGCTGCTCCCCGGCACGGTCACCGCCCTCGTCGGCGCTTCCGGCAGCGGAAAGACCACCACGGGCCTCGCGCTGCTCGGCGAGTACCCGGCGGGCGCACGCGTCACCGGAGACGTCCGCGTGCCCGCCGAGCCGGTCGGATACGTCCCCCAGCACCCGGGCGCGGTCCTCAATCCCGCGCGCCGCGTCGGCGCCCTGCTGCGGGACGTCGCCCGCACGCGGGTACGGCACCTGCCGCGGCGACAGCGCCGGGCCGCCGTCGGCGAGCGCGTCCTGGAGGCCCTGTCGCTGGCCCAGGTGTCCGACGCAGAGACGATGCTGGGGCGCTATCCCCACCAGTTGTCGGGCGGCCAGCAACAGCGCGTCGTCCTCGCGCAGGCGCTGTTGCTGGGCGCCAGGGTGATCGTGGCCGATGAGCCGACCACGGGCCAGGACGCCCTGACGAAGCGGCGCGTCGTCGAACAGCTCGCCGCCGTGTCCCGGCAGGGCATCGCCGTCGTCCTGCTCAGTCACGACCTGGACGTCGTGCGCGCGCTCGCCGACGAGGTCCTGGTCATGCGCGACGGGCGGGTGGTGGAGTCCGCTCCCGCAGAGCGCCTGTGGCGTGCGCCCCGGCACCCCTGGACGTCCCGGCTCCTGGCGTCCGAGACCACGGCCACCCGCATCGAGCCGGCTCCCGGAGGCGGCGAACTCCTCCGGGTCGGCCCCCTCACCGCACGCCACGGCCGAACCGTCGTCCTTCGCACTCCCGAACTCGTCCTGCGCGCCGGGGAGTGCCTGGCGGTCGTCGGCCGTTCGGGCAGCGGGAAGACCACCCTGGGGCGCAGCATCGCCGGCCTGCACCGCGATCACGACGGTGAGGTCCTCCTCGCCGGAGTCCCGCTCCCCCGCAGCCTGCGGGACCGGACCCGTGACGAACTCGCCGCCGTCCAGTACGTCTTCCAGGACGCCCGGGCCGCGTTCGACGAGTACCGCCCGGTTCTCGTCCAGGTGGCCCGGACGGCGGTGCGGCTGCGCGAGACGGCGGAGGCGGACGCCCTGGCCGAGGCGCTCACCACCCTCGCCGGCCTCGGCCTGGACGAAGACCTGGTCCGCCGCCGCCCCGGCCGGCTGTCGGGCGGGGAGCTCCAGCGCGCCGCGCTGGCCCGCGCCCTGCTGGCCCGGCCCCGCGTACTGGTCTGCGACGAGATCACCTCCGGCCTCGATCCCGTCACCCGGCAGGGAATCCTCGACACGCTCGCCGGACTCGTGCGCGACCGGGACGACCTGTGCCTCGTGCTGATCACCCACGACCTGACCACGGCCGCGCTGGCCACCCGTATCGCCGTCCTGGAGGCCGGCGGCGTCGTCGAGGAAGGCCCCGCCCAGCGGCTCCTCGCAGCCCCGCGGCACCCCCTCAGCGTCCGCCTGCTGGAGACCGCCGCCCGACCGCCCGCGCGAACGCGCGTCTGAGACGGAGGACGCGCCGGCGGAGGTTCAGGTCCAGCAGCCGGACGACTCGTTCGAGGCGAGGGCGACGCCGCTCTTCTCCTCGCGCCCGGCAAACACCTGGAAGAGGAACTCGGCGCCACGGCGGCCGAGTTCCATGGAGCCCAGTTCGTCGGTACAGAGCAGGCCGACGCGATCCCAGCGGGCGATGGGCTTGTTCGGCTGCTTCTCGTGGGCGGCCTCGACCGGCTCGTTCACGAGCATGCCGGCGAGGGTGCCGACCACCGCGGGGACGGTGCTGGGGTCGGCGTCGAGAGCGAAGGCCCACCGCGACTCGTTCCAGGGGAACCCGGCGGCCTTGATCCGCCGCCCGACGGAACGGGGGGGCGTTCTCCGCGTGCGAGTCGGAGGCCTACGGGGAGAACGCGTAGGTGCGGACGGGGTCCAGGTGCAGTTCGTAGGGCCCCAGGCAGTCGGCCGCGAGGGTCGCGACCCGAGCGCCGCAGGGACAGGCACGGTTGAGCCCTTCATCGCCCGCCGGCCCGCAGCACCCGGTGTTGTTCTCCCCGTTGGGCAACGCCTCGAGGGCGGCGGCGTCGGCGGGGTGCACCAGCACTGTCCGCCGGGTGCCGGCTGACATGACGAAGCCTTCTTCACCGCGGATCCGGGGCCCCCGCGGCTGAGCGGGCTTCGGGTTCCTCTGGTCGTCCTGGACGACGTAGGGAGGTCCCCAGGGTGCCGGATCGATCGCGTAGCAGCCGCGCGGAACGGTGGAGGGCGCCCGACGCGTCTTCTCGTCCCGGTCCCGCTCGCCGACGGAGAAGTCGGGAACGGCGGCGAGTTCCGCCAGGCCCGGTGTGATCGCGGTGCCGCACTTGGCACAGAGGAAGACGGTCATCCCCTCGTTGTAACCCTCGGCACCACGGGCTCGCATCCGTGTTTCATCGACCCGGGCCGATACGCCCGCCCGAGGTGGTCACCGGGCGGGCGTGGGGCGCGGGTTCCTCTCCGTGGGGGTAAGAGCAGGTGGGTGGGGAGCAGGTGGGTGCGGGGCGGTTCGGTGTGGGGTCGGCGAGGTGGCCGAGGTTCGGCTGCGCCTCCCTCCGGGGTTTTCTCGTGAAGGGGGTCGATTTTCCTTTCGTGGCCTCGGGCTGCCCGGGATGAAGCATGCTGGGCAGGTCACTCGTTCGAGGAACGGGAGTTCCGTTGCCGGCGGGTGTCCGGGGGACAAGGGGGGCGCAGGATGGTTCCGGGCACGGCGTCGATGGCCTCGGGTGACGGTGCCGGGTGGGATCGCACGACGGTCCGGCAGACCGCGGAGGCGGCCTCGGGCGGCCGCGTCGTCCAAGCGGGCGGCGACCTGCGGGTCACGGAGATCCACCACCATGTGTCCGCGCCGGAAGCGGTCGTGCTGGTGGAAGAGGTCCTGCCGAGAACGGAGGGGGTCGCCGAGGTCTTCGTCGGACGGGACGCCGAACTCGGCTCCGTTCTCGGCGCCCTCGATCCCGGACGTGAAGCGGAGGGCACCGTGGTGGTGTCGGCCGTGGCCGGGCTCGCGGGGATCGGGAAGACCGCGCTCGCCCGCGTGGCCGCCGCCGAGGGGGTGGCCCGGGGCTGGTTTCCCGGCGGAGCCGTCTTCGTCGACCTCAACGGCTACGCCCTCGATCCCGAGCGCAGGCTGGGCCCCTCTCAGGTGTACGGCCCGCTGCTCCACGCGCTCGACAAGGACGCCGCGGGCGCCGTCGCTCCGCAGCACCAGGCCGTGCGGTACCACCGGCTGCTCAACGACCTGGCCGCGCAGGGGCGCAGCTGTCTCCTCGTTCTGGACAACGCGTCGACGAGCCACCAGGTGGCCGATCTGTTGCCGCGCTCCCGCAGGCACCGGACGGTGATCACCTCGCGGCACACCCTGACCCTGCGGGGCTCGCGCACCCTGGCCCTGCGAACGCTGGCAGGCGATGACTCCGCGGCGCTGGTCAGGCGGCAGCTGGCGCAGGTGGCCGCTTGGGATCCCCGCGTCCACGAGGACCAGGGCGGTCTGCGGCGGCTGTGCGACCTCTGCGGCCACCTGCCGCTGGCCCTTCACATCGTGACCGCCCTGCTGGCCGGTGCGCCCGGCCTGACGCCGGCGGAGCTGGCCGGCGATCTCGCGCGGGCCGGCAGCAAGCTGGACGTCCTGGACGACGGGGAGCGGGCCGTGCGTGCGGCGTTCAACCTGTCGTACCAGCGTCTGGGGAGCGGACCGGCTCGCCTCTTCCGGCTCCTTCCGGTCCATCCGGGCCCTCATTTCGGCATGGAGACCGCGGTACAGCTCCTGGGCAAGCCCCTCCACGAGGCCCGTCCCGATCTTCACGAGCTGGCCCGGGCCCACATGATCGAGCACGTCGGCGGTGGGGCGTGGCGCCAGCACGATCTGATCCGCGACTACGCCATCGAACTCTCGCGCAGTCACGGGGACGACCAGCGGCTGCCCTCAGAGCGGCTGCTCAACCACTATGCGGCCAAGGCGTCGGCGGCCGGGGAGGCCCTGCGTACGGCGCGCAGGGCAGGGAACCCGGTGTCCCACGGTTCTCAGGTGCAGGACGTCCTCGCCTGGTTCGACCGGGAGAACCTCAACCTCCGGGCCGCGGTCTCCCTGGGAGTCACGTTCGACGACGTCGACGCCGCCCTGCGGATACTGGAGGCGCTGGTGCGCCTCCACCGCCACCGCGGTCAGACGGCCGAACTCATCGAGACGTCCCGCCGGCTCGCCTCCGTGGCCGCGGGCGCCCCCGGCTCCGACAACCTCCTGTGGGCCGTGGCCGGTCGTGCCTGGGCACTGGGTGCCCGTCTGGAGCACACCGCGGACCCCGCCCTGGCCTGCCTCGCGGACTTCGCCCCCGAGCCGCTGTTCGAGCGATCGGTCAGGACGCGTACGCGGGTCCACGCGAAGATCGCCGAACTGCTCCGCGCCGCCCAGCGGGCCGTGTCCCTGCTGGAAGGCCGGGAACAGCTCCTGGCCGTTCCGCTGCTCCACGTGATCGTGCGTGCCGCGACCGGGACGAACCTCGGCGAAACCGTGCCCGCCGAGGCGACCCGGACGGCCCTGCGCCTGTCGCGGTCGCACGGAGACGCCCGTCTGGAGACCCTCACGCACATCGAGGAGGCGCGCCACCAGAACGCCGGGGACCGGAGGGCCGGGGCTCTGGCCGCTCTCGATTCCGCCCTGGAGGCGTTCCTGCGTGCGGCCGAGGCCGGGAACGCGGCATGGCGAGGAGCCGGCCGGCTCCTCGCGACGACGGCGATGGACGTCGCCCGGGGCCTGCCGGCCCACGAACCCCGTCCGCAAGGCCTGCTCGAGGATCTCTCCACGGCGGCGCGGCTTTCCCTCCGGGTGTGGCGGCACCTGGGGGAGAACGAGCGACTGGCCTCGGCCATGGTCTGTTTCGCTGAACTGCACCACGCCGCGGGCCATTACGCCGAGGCCGTGTCCCTTTACGAGGACGCCCTCCGCGAGTTGCGGAACACGAGCCGCGGGAAGGACCTGGCGCGCACGCTCCTCAACGTGTCCGCGGCTCGCAGCGCGTTGGGCGATCACCTGGCGGCGGCGGACGCCGCCGGAGAGGCCGCCGCGCTGTTCGACGCGCAGGAGGATCCGGCGGCCGCGAGCCGGGCCTGGACCGTGTTGTCGCACTGCCTTGTGGCACTGGATCGTGTCGAGGAATCGCTGACGGCCGCGTCCACCGGCGACCGGGCGGCCGTGGCCGCCGGCGACCGAAGCCTCCAGGCTTCCGCCGTACTCGTCTCCGCGCTGGCCCTGGAGAAAGCCGGGCGACGCTCGCAAGCGAGGCGCAGGGCACGGCAGGTGCTCCAGATCACCCTGGCCAACGGCGACCCGGCGCTGCACTACTCCCTGCAGGCCCGGCTCCAGGACCAAGGGCTGCTCGATTGACGGCTCCGGCGATGCCCGACGGGGCCCGGCGGAAGTGCGCGTGGTTCCCCGGCCGCCGGTGCGGGCCGACGGGGTGGCGGTCGGCGTCAGTCCCACCAGAGCACGACGAGGAGCCGCCGTCGGGACGCGCCCCGGTAGAACTCGCGCAGGGCGTCGAAGTGCCGCAGCGCGTACGCCCCCGGGCCCCCGACGATCTCGTCCGCGCCGTTGCCGAGCAGGGCGGCGGCCTCCGCTTCGTCCGTCGGCAGAGCGGCCAGGAGGGCCGGAAAGTCGATCTCCCCGAGCAGCTGCGCAACGCGATCCACCTGCACCGCGGAGAGGGCCGTGGGGGCCGGCCCGAAGGGGGCGATGGTGTGCGGACGCGTGTGGAGGAAGGCGAGCTCGATGGCGGTGTCGCCGTCGAGAGCCTGCCGGAGAGCCTTCCGGTGGACGTCGCCGAGGCCTCCCAGCTCGCCGACCCGTTCGATCAGGAACGGCGCCCAGTCCAGGTCGAGGACGTCCGCGGGCGGCGGGTCCCAGAGCGGGTCTCCCTCCGGCGACGTGGCGGCGGACCGGCGGCAGGAAGCGAGGTACTCCGCCGGGATTCGGGCGAGTTGTTGCGTGATGGCCATGGCGACAGTGTCCCGACGGTGTCCATCGGTTTTCCCCGCGTGGTCTTCTCGTGGGGTTCCCGGGCCGCTTGCTCGGACGATGGCTCGGCCCGTTCATGGGCACCTGGCGACCGGTCCAGTTGGCCGGTGCCGTTCTCGCGGTCGGAATCGCCGTCCGTTGACCGCCGTCCGCTGTGCCGGGCTATTCGTCCTCGTCCGTGGCGGTGTCCCACGTGGGCAGGGGTCGTCCGGACGCGGTGGTGATCCGGAGGACCTCGCATCCCATGAGCTGCGCAGCGGTGAGGAGGCGCTGCCGGACCTGTTCGCTGTCTTCGGGCGGGAAGTCGATCCGTATCTGGTGGGGGCGGGACGCGTCGTAGGTGAGCAGCCAGTCGGTGTCGACGGTCGCGAAGTGGTCCTGTCCCGTCTCGTCGGACGTGGAGCGCCATGAACCCCGGTCCGTGGTGGGAGCCAGTGCCTCGCGCAGTCGCCGCAGGCGCTCGGGGTGGGCAGTGGGGCTCGCGGACAGGTGCAGGCAGCGGTGGAGGCGGGGACGGAAGGCGTTGAACCATGGGACCAGGCCCGGTTCCATGTCGCTGAGCAGACGGGAGCCGACACGTCCGGCGGCCCAGCCTTCGATGAATGCCGGCGTACTGAGGGGGTAGGTCTCGTACCGGCCTTCGTTGCCCCACACCACGACGGGCCAGTCGTCGGGGGACCCGCCGGTGAGCCAGCACAGTCGGTCGGCATTCGCGGTGGTGCCCCAGACGAGCAGCCCGCCAGGGGCCGGGTGCGGCGGATGGGGGGGGAGCGGCCGGGGTCTCGTTCAGGGGATCCCGTGAGGTGTGCGCTCCGCCACGCGAGGCCGTTGTGCTCGCTCGTGCCGAACGGTGTCCGGAGGGAGAGGAGATCGCAGAACTCCCCCCCACCCGTAGGTCTCGACGAGCCGTTTGTAGTCGCCGGGAAGTCGAGTGCCGATCGCCGTCTCCGCGGCGGTCCAGTCGCCGTGCGCGTCCACGGGCGCGGCAGGTGGCACCACGAGCTCGACCAGCCGGTCGCAGTCGGTCGTGGTGGTCTTCGCATCGGCCATGAGGGCAGCGTATGCCTCACCCCCAGGGGCTCTGAACGGAGCCACGTCGTCCGTACCGGGAGGCACCTGAGTTCTGGCCGTGCCGGTACGGGGCCGGGCGAGCATCCGCAGGGCGGGCACGCACAGGGCGGTGCCGGCGAGCGCGAAGCCGATGTTGTCGCCGAGGGAGAACCGGCCCCTCGTGCTGTGACCGCCGCGGTCGGGGATGAGCCCGAGCAACGGCTGCGCCACCGACGGCAGCAGGGACGCGGCGAGCACGACGCCGGAGGCGACCTCGTAGGTGCGGTCCCGTTCGGCCACGAAGAACGGGATCAGCGCCGCGGCGGCGCCCGGGTAGACGTCCTCGCCGTCAGGCCCCGGCGGTTCGACGGAAGGCGTCGGCGTTCTCCGCGGCCCAGCGGCGGAACGGGCGGGCCGGTGCTCCGGTGACCCTGGAAACCGTGTCGCGGACCCTCAGCAACTCGGGGTTCACGTCTCCGCCGGTGACGTCGAGTACGGCGTCCGCGGCCTCGGGCCCGAAGACCGCGACCATCTGCGCGCGGGCCTGCCGGCGGCTGATCTCGGCGAAGGGAACCTCGCGGCCCAGTACCGCCGCGATGGCCTCGACCTGCTGTCGGGCGGTCACCGGCTCCGGGCCGGTCAGGGCGTACGTGCGTCCGTGGTGGCCGGGCTCGGTCAGCGCCACGCGCGCCACCGAGGCGACGTCCGCGGGGTGGATGGTCGGCAGCGCGGTCTCGGCGTAGGGCGCGCGGACGGTCTCGCCGCCGCGGATGGAGGCGGCCCACATCAGGGCGTTCGACGCGAACTGCGTCGGGCGCAGGATCGTCCACGCCATGCCGCTCTCCTTGAGCAGCTCCTCCACCGCCAGGTTCTCGCCGGCGGGGCCCAGGTGCGGGTGGGTCTGGACGGTGATGGACGACACCAGCACCACGTGCTCCACGCCCGCCTTCCGGGCGGCTTCGAGGATGCCGGCGTCCGCGCCCAGACGCGACACGAGGAACAGCGAGCGCACCCCTGTCAGCGCGGGTTTCAGCGACGCGGGCTCCGCCAAGTCGCCCTCCACGGCCTCGGTTCCTTCGGGGAAGGCGGCCCGATCCGCGTCGCGGGTGAGCCCCCTCAGCGGTCCGGCACCGCGCGCGTGCAACTCCTTCAGCAGGGCGCTGCCTATGTTTCCGGTGGCTCCGGTCACGAGGATCACGAGGATGTCTCCCGTCGTCGGTCGGTCAAGCAGGCGCCACGCTAGAACCTCGACCAAACTTCAGGTCAAGAGGGCGTCCGGCTGCGGCCGCGGCGCAGAGGGAGCACTGCCCGGTCGACGGACCCGGCCCGGGTCGAACGTTTCGTCAGGGAGCGCCGGGTGGTCTTGAGGTGGGTCCGGGTCACGCGGAACCGGGCGCTCGGGATCGCACGTCCTTCGTACATGCTGACCGTCCTGGGGATGTTCTTCGCCGTCGCGCCCGCCGTCGTCTGGATGGCGATGGCCCGCACCCGACCCGTCGGGTTCCTCATCGGCGGCGCGCTGCTCGCCGGTGCCGGTCTGCTGATCGGCGTGCAGCAGGGCTGGATCGACGCCCCCGGGCCCGACGCCCATCTCGTGTTCACGGTTCTCGCGCCCTTGCTCATCGCCTGCGGCGCGGGGCTGGAAGGACGGCACGGCGGCCCCCCTCCCCCGCAGTGGGTCTCCCTCCGCAAGGGGGCGATCGGCTTTCTGGGGACGCAGTTCGCCCTCACCCTCGTGGCCGGTCTCCTGTACGCGCTGATGCTCGGCGAAGGCTCGGACGCCCCGTCGTCCAAGGCCCTCCCCGCGTTTCCGCCGGGCATCACCGTGGTCGAGGAGGGCATCGGCTGCGGTTCCGGCGGCTGCTGGCGCGCCGCGACGGTCATCAGCGAGGACGGCCTGTCCCGGCCGGAGATCATCCGCGCACTGGGCCTCCAGCGGGAGAAGTGCCGCTCCAGCGGCTGGCTGCTCGACTGGCGGGACGTGTGCGTCGGAGCCAGGGAGACCGGCGAGAACGTCACCGTCTACGCCGGCTGGGGATACTGAGGGGGCGATTCCCGGTCGGCCGGGCCGTCCGCAGGCTGCCGAACGGCGGTTGTTCAGGGGGAGAACGGCCCGCCGAGAGCGCTTCGGTCGGCGAGTCGGACGCGCCTACTCGGAAGCCATGGCCGGGAGCGGCCGCCAGCTGACGGGGACGTCGCGCATGAGCAGAGCGCAGTCCAGGGTCGCGCTTCCCGGCGGGAAGCAGTCGGGGTCGTCGAAGAAGGACGACGCGGCGGAGCGGATCCGGCCGGCCTCCACGCGCCAGGCGTCGGTCCGCAGTTCCATGCCGTCCAGGTGACGGCCGGAGCCGGTGGCCGAGAACCCCTTTGTCCCGCGCTGGAAGAAACGGGAAGCCTCGGCGAGATCAGCGAAGAGTTCGCTGTCCCGCAGCTCGTCGGACGGCTCGATGGTGACGTCCACTCGGGCGTCGCCGTCCCAGGTCGCCAGCGCGACGTGCACCTGGCCGGGGGTCTCGTGCACGTCGAAGTCGGCCCGGCCGTGTTCGCCGGGGAAGAGGCGGCCTCCGGCCCAGGCGTTGATCCGCGAGGCGGTGTCGCGCCGCGGGATGTAGACGCCGGTCTCGACGCCGTCCGGTCCGTCCCACTCGACGGCGATTCGATGTGCCGCGTTCTCGCTCCGCAGGCCGAACGCCTTGGGCGCCCAGGCAGGCCGGACGCTTCCCAGGCGCAGCAGGCAGATGCCCGCGACCGCGTGGCCGTGCACGAGCTGCGGACGCAGCGGCCTGGGGAGCAGGCGTGCCGCGGCGTCCGGGGCGACTCGGTAGTTCACCAGGAGCCGTCGTTCGATGACGCTGGACAGTCGCGGCTGCCTCATGATCCCTCGTTCTGCGCCCCGGGGCGCCAGGTGGTGTGGCGGAGCACGATCTGCTCGGGGCAGACGGCGCTGAGGAACCGGCCGATGCTGATGGCCAGGCGGTCCTGGGCCAGCGCGTAGAGGATCCGGTTGCCCTCCCGCCGCTCGGTGACCAGTCCGGCTCCCTTGAGCACGCCGAGGTGTCGCGAGATGGAGGGCGCGCTGATCGCGAACCTGGCCGCGATCTCGCCGGCCGCGAGCTCGCCGCCTCTGAGGTCTTCGAGGATCTGTCGCCTCGTCGGATCGGCGAGGGCGCGAAAGGCTCCCGCCTCATCCTGAGCTTCTGTCATGCTCGATATTTAGCACCTTAGCTAAGTATCTAACAAGGGGGAGCGAGGGCCGCTCTTCCCCTACTCCGGGCGCATCAGGTGGAGATCTCCGCCCCACGCGTCCAGCACCGCGCCGTGTCCGGCCCGTCGGGCCGCCGTCTCGACGCGAGCGAAGAGACGGCGCTGCGCGGATGCGTCGCCCGTCGCCGAGATGCGACCCACGGCGTCCAGCAGCTGCCACGTGTCCCAGCCGGGCAGCGGGAAGCGGGCGAGCTCCCACTCCAGGTACTTGTTGTAAGGGCGGGGGCGGCGGTCCAGGGCGAAGAGCAGCTCCAGCAAGAAGCCGACGCTGTCGGCGGCGTCGAGCCGGGCCGCGAGGGCATGTCCGTCACGGGCGTTCTTGACCGAGCGGTAGAGGGAGTTGGCGTAGGCGTCCAGCCACTCGGCCGCGTCCCGGAACGCCTGTTCTGCGTCCAGTGTCGCCTTGGCGGCCAGGATCTGCGCGATGGCCCCGTCGAGCCGGTCCAGTACGATCCGCGAGCGCGAAAGCGCATACCTTTCGAAACCGGGCATGCCGACGGCGCGGAACTCCTCCAGGGAGAGGACGACGAGGTCGAGTTCCGGGCTGCGGTGCCCGGCGAAGTGGACGAGGTCCGTCCTCGCGCCGTCCGCGAGCACCACGTAAAGATCGTGGTCGGAGTGCTCGGTGGCCATGCCCTCGTGCGCCCGGGATCCCTTGAGGACGAGGCCGACAACAGCCGGATCGGCGACGGCGAGGTCGACAAACGCCTCGTAGGTCATGGGCTCGGTCACTGCGCCGCCTCCGGCATGAGGTGAGGGACATGGCGGCCAGGCGCCCCGGCCGCCCCGGCTTGTCGCGGAAGCGGATCTTGCCATGAAGCTCTCGTGAGCGCCTCGGCGATTGAAGCCGTCGCGTCCCGGCGGACGACGGGGCCGCGAACGCGCGAGGAGCTTCGAGCGGATCACCGGCACACCCTCTGCCTTACTATTCAACTTTGACTAGAGTGGGGGCATGGGTGAGAAGACCGTTCCGATCCTGCCGTGCCGGACCCTCCGGCCCGTCCTCGACTTCTACACAGCCCTCGGGTTCGAGGTGACCTTCGAACAGAGAAGCCCCAATCCGTACGCGGTCGTCCAGCGCGGCGGCATACAGCTCCACTTCTTCGGGATGAAGCGGTATGAACCGACCGAGTCGTTCAGTACGTGCCTCGTCCAGACCGATGACGTCGACGGGCTCCACGCGAGCTTCCGGGCCAGCCTGAAGGCGGCGTACGGGAGGGTGCCGAACCGCGGGCTGCCGCGCATCGGGCCGCTGAAGGACACGTCGCACGGCGTGCGGCAGTTCCTCATGAGCGATCCGGGCGGCAACTGCATCCGCGTCGGGCAGCCGATGGGCGACGACCAGCATCACCGGCCCGCCCCCGAGGAGCCCTTCGCCCGGGCCCTGCACCACGCAGCCCTCCTCGCGGACTCCAAGGAAGACCCGGCGGGCGCCGCGAGGATCATCGACCGGGCCCTGCGCCCGCGGGACGAGCGGCCCACGCCCGTGCAGCTGCTGCGTCTGCTCGTGCTGCGTGCGGACCTCGCCGATCGCCTCGGCGAGGAAGAGGCCGCCTCGTCCGCGCTCGCCGCGGCCGCGGCGGTCCGCCTCACCGCGGAGGAACAGGAGTCCGCACGCGACGACCTCGAGCGCCTCACGCAGCTGCTGGACCGCGAGCTTGCCGTACCGCGTGGCCACGACGGTGGGGCGGGCCGGGGCGAGGTGAGGTGAGATCGGCGGCGCGGGCGGAGGCAGCCCGAAGGGCGGCGCCGGACCGGTACGGCCGGTCCGGGCAGATATGGGGCGGTGTCTGCCGGTACCGGGGCGTGGGAGGCGAGGGCCGGGCGGTACGAGCGGGGACGACGTCCGTCACCCCGGGGCCGCCCTCGCCGCCTGAAGCCGTGCCGCGGACGCCGTCCAGGCCTGGCTCGCCGGCCCCCGGGGGCCCGGCGCGTGCTTCGTCGGGCGCCGTTTCGGCCGGGCCCCGTTTGACACGGGCCTCCGCTTGCGTGCCGTGTCGTGCCGTGCAGGTGTCCGTACGCCGGTGCGCCCGGTCCCGAGATGCGTGAATCCCGTCATGGGGTGAACTGGTAGGAGGCAGTAGCCGCGCTCGCCGGAGTACGCGAGAGGTGACCATGGGCGACAGCAAGGGCGTGACCGTAGGGGTGCTGGGGTCGTACGGCGGCAAGAACGTGGGCGACGAGGCCATTCTCACCGCCGTGCTGGACCGGGTGCAGGGAGCGCGGCCGGACGCCCGCATCGTGGTGTTCTCCCGCGATCCGGAGTACAGCCGCGGCGTCCGCCCGGACGTCGAGGTGATCGGCTGGGAGGGCGTGAGCCGGGAGCGTACGTCGGAGCACCTGCGCCGGCTGGACGTCCTGCTCCTCGGCGGCGGGGGGATCCTCTACGACACGGAGGCCCGCCGGTACCTGAGGCTGGTGCGCACGGCCCAGGGGCACGGCGTACCCGTGTTCACCTACGGCGTGGGCGCCGAGCCGCTCACCGACGAGGTCGACTGCGACTGGGTCCGCTCGACCCTCACCGACGCGGCGGCGGTGACGGTCCGCGACGAGGAGTCGAAGCTCGTCCTGGAGGACGCGGGTCTGGAGCGGCCCATCACGGTGACCGCCGACCCCGCCCTGCTGCTGCGGCCCGGTGACGGCGGGGAGGAGCTGCTGAGGTCGGAGGCCGTGCCGCGCGGGGTGCGGCTGGTGGGGATGAGCGTGCGCGAGCCCGGGCGGGCGGCCTCGGACCTCGACGAGCTCGGCTACCACCAGCTCCTCGCCCACGTCGGCGACTTCCTCGTAAACCGGCTGGACGCCCACGTCGTGTTCGTGCCGATGGAGCGCGACGACATCCGCCACGCGCATGCCGTGGCGTCCCACATGGCCGATCCCGGCGCGTGCACGGTGCTGCGCGGCGCCTCCCGTCCCCAGCAGGTCCTCGACATCGTCAAGCGGCTGGACCTGGCCATCGGGATGCGGCTGCACTTCCTCATCTTCGCCGCCCTCGCCGGCGTTCCCCTGCTGCCCCTGCCGTACGCGGGGAAGGTCTTCGACTTCGCGCAGCAGATCGGCGCGCCCGCCCTGCGCGGGGTGGCGAGGGAGAACGTCGGCCTGCTGCTGGCCGAGGTGGACCGGCTCTGGGACGAGCGTTCCGCACGTCGGGCCGAGACGGCTGCCCGGGTGACGGCCATGCGGACGCGGGCCGACCGGACGGCCGAGCACTTCCTGAGCTATCTGGAGGCCATCGCCCCACCGCCGGCGCCGACCGGCCTGCCGACGACCCCCGCTCCTGTCGGCTGACCGCCGGCCGTCGCGGCCCCGGGAGGACCCATGACCCATCTGATGCCGCCCCGCGTCCCCCGGCACGTGGAGCTGCCCGCACGGCAGGCCCTGCACGGGGGCAGCACCCAGGTGCTGGTGGTCGGCGGCGGCCCGGCCGGCATAGGGGCGGCGATCGGAGCCGCCGACGCGGGTGCCGAGGTCGTCCTCGTGGAGAGGTACGGATTCCTCGGCGGCAACGCCACCGCCGCCCTCGTGATGCCCCTGATGAGCTTCCACAACGAGGTCAAACAGGCGGTCGCGGGAGACGCCACCCGCCTGCTGCCGCCCGACCACGGCGAGGGCGAACCCGTCGTGGGAGGTGTCCTGTGGACGCTGCTCGACCAGCTGGTCCGCGCCGGAGCGGCGATCCGTCCGTCGGTCGAGACCGGCTACACGGTGCCGTTCGACGCCGAACTGTTCAAGATCGTCCTCTACGACCTGCTGGAGAAGCACGAGGTGCGCACCCTGCTGCACGCCTTCGCCTCGGGCGTCGTCCCCCTTCCCGAACGCGTCCGCGCGGTGTTCGAGACGAAATCGGGTCCGGTCGTCATCGACGCCGACGTGATCGTCGACTGCACCGGCGACGGCGATCTCGCCGCCGCGGCCGGAGCGGCCTACGAGATCGGCCGCCCCGAGGACGGCTGGACACAACCCATGACGCTGATGTTCCGGATCGTGCGGTTCGACCAGGAGGAGTTCGCCGGATACGCCCGCTCCCACCCCGACCAGTGGAAAGGGGTGCACGGGCTGTGGGACCTCGTCCGCGCCGCCACCGACGCCGGTGAACTGGACCTGCCCCGCGAGGACATCCTCTTCTTCGCCACCCCCAACGACGGCGAGGTCGCGGTCAACTCCACCCGCGTCACCGAAGTCCTGGGGACCAGCGTGTGGGACCTCACCCGTGCCGAGTTCGCCGCCCACCGCCAGATGGAGCAGATCTCCCGCTTCCTGCGCAGCCGCGTACCCGGCTTCGCGCGGTCGTACGTCGCGCAGAGCGGCGTGCAGGTCGGAGTACGCGAAACACGCCGCATCGCCGGCGCGTACGAGCTCACGGGCGAGGACGTGCTCGGCGCCCGCACGTTCGACGACGCCATCGCCCGGGGCGCCTACCCGGTCGACATCCACAACCCGAGCGGTCGCGGCACCACGCTGCGGCGGCTGCCGCGCGGAGCGTCGTACGACATCCCGCTGCGCTGCCTCACGCCCCGGGGCGTGGACCGGGTCCTGGTCGCCGGCCGGTGCATCTCCGGCGACCACGTGGCCCACTCCTCGTACCGCGTGATGCCCATATCCATGGCCACCGGCCAGGCCGCCGGCGTCTGCGCGGCCCTCGCCTCCGCCCAGGGCACGCTCCCCCGCGACGTAGCCGTCCGAGCCGTCCAGCAGGAGCTGCGCGCACAAGGCGCCAGCTTGCGCTGAGGCGTTCCGTCGGGTGCGGACAGGACCGGCCGGCCCGGGCGGCCACCCGCCGGCCGCCCAGCCCGTCGGCGCGCCCCGGCCGCCCGGCCCGCCCGACCCGCCCGGCCCGGCGATCGGCACGGAAGGGTACGGCGCAGGGGGCGCGTCTGGTGCTCTGTGGGTTCGACGTCCACGAGCCGTTCAGAAGGCCCCGTCTTCCCGCTCCGGCCCCGACAGGATCATCCGACCGGGAATCCGCGGTCGGCCGCCACCGCTCAGGACCGGAAGTTCTTACGTGCCGGGATGCTCCGGCAGGGCGAGCCAGGCCGACCAGGAGATCTCGCGGCCGAGGAAGCGCGGCTGCTCGAACGGCCAGTCGGCGGCGATCCACTGCGGCACCAGCGCGTCGAGCGCCTGCTCGACCGTGCCGCCCACCAGTTCGTCCACCACCCACCAGGAGATCTCGCCGTCCGCGCCGGCCTTCTCCGGCGGGTCGATGTAGACGCAGCCGAGCAGAGCCGTCTCCTCCGCGTCGAACAGCGCGTAGTTGAAGGACTGGTGCGCGGCGATCTCCTTCTCGTGCCGCAACAGGTCGGCCCGGTCCGCCTCGTAGGTCATGGTGGCCGCGGGCCAGCCCCAGGCCGGGCCGAAGATGGTCCACAGCCGCTCGCGCGAACCCATCACGGCCGGATAGTCGAGCGGGGTGTCCGCCTCCCGGATCGGCCGCAGGTGATGGCCACCGCCCGGCAGCGGGACCAGGACGGGGTGGACGAAGTCGTCGGGAAGCCAGCTCATGGGGCCCGACCGTAGCAGCGCGCGACCGTCCGCTCCCCTGAGTTTTTCCCCGCGCACCGCCAGGCCCTGCTCTCGTGCCGGGCGGGGCTCGCGCCCCCACGCCGGGGACACCGGCGGGAACCCGAACGTGGCCGGCGAGGTGCGGCGACACGTTCCCGTCCTCACCGTGGCCGTACGCGTGTCGGGGAGTCGGGCGCGGAGCTGTTCGGGCGGGGGGGGCGACGTCCTTTGCCGGCGAGGGCGTGTTTCCCGGCCGGCCAGGCGCCGTACGGCTCCGGCGTCGTGCCGTTCCTCGGCTCGCGGGCCGGTCGGGCGGCCGGCCCACCGGCTACGACGGCCACGACGGCCAGATCTGCGAACGCCCCAGTTCGGTTCACCTCGGCGGGTCCTCGCCCGTGAGTCCGTCGACGGATTCGCGGATGAGGTCGGCGCGACCGGCGTGACGGGCGTACTCCTCGACGAGGTCGAGCAGAATGCGGCGGAGGTTGGGGCGTTCGCCGCTGCGGGTGGTGTGGGCGCCGAGTTGGTCCAGGCCGCCCGTACTGAGCGCCTCCTCGACGACGGCACGTGAACGGGCGACCGATTCCTGCCAGAGCGCGCGCAACTGCTCGGGGGTGTCCTCGGCGGCGGAGCGGTAGTCCCAGTCGGGAGTGCCGTCCCAGTCGACGCCGTCCCAGGGAGCGCCGACGGGGGAGCCGAGCCACAACCGGGCGAAGTGGCTGTCCTCTACGTGGGCCAGATGCTTGAGGAGGCCGCCCAGGGTGACGGCGGACGTGCCGAGCGTGGCACGCAGACCGGCGGCGTCCAACCCGGAGCACTTCCAGGCAACGGTGGCCCGCTGGCGTTCGAGGGCGCCGAGGATCGCTGCGACTTCGGTGCCGGCGAGGGGAGGCTCCGGCCAGGTTTCGATCTTGCTTTCGGTCATGGCCGCAGACCTTGGCGAAGGACACCGACGCGGAGCCGACGGGTGGACCGCGACGAATCGCCCGCTCGAGAACCGCCGGACAGCCCTTAGGCGGGTGCGTCCGCGCCGAGCCGGACACGCCGTGCGCGGTTGTGCAGGTGGCCGACGAGGGGCAGGGCGGACCCGATCAGTGCCAGGGCGGCGGCGCCGACCCAGTGCCGGGTCTGCTGGCCCATGAGCAGGCAGGAGACGACGCCGAAGCAGGCACCGGCGGCCGGGACCAGGGCCGCGTGCCGGGCGGCGGGCGTATCGGTGAGGGAGGCCACGCTGAAGTAGGCCACGATGAATCCGGCGAACAGGGCGAAGGTGTACCACTCTCCGCCGTCAGGAAGGGCGTAGCCCTTACGGGTTCGTTCCAGTCCCAGGTCGACGGCCCCCGCGACTGCCCAGAAGAACGCGCTGGAAGCCACCACACCGAGAGCGACACGCCCCGCCGTATTCGTCATGTCGGGATCGTAGGGGCGACGAGTGAAGTTCGGCCAGGGCGTTGTTCCGGGCCGCCGTGCACCCGGATGCGCCACGGCGAAACCCCTGGCGGGCGGGGCTCGACCGAGAGCACCCGTGTCTGCCAGGAGTTTCTCGTGCTTCTGAACGTGGACGGGTGCTGTCGGACCTCCGAGGGCGCGGCGGCCCTCCTCCATGCGCTCACGCGCTCAGGCCGCGGCTTCGCCGGGGGCTTCGTCCCCGTCGTCCCGGGGCAGGAAGGACCACGGGCGGACACAGGTGTGACCAGGAGGAAGGTCGGGTCACCGCTTCGGCTCTGTTCCAGGGCCCTGTTTGGTGCGGGGTCTCGCCGAGAGTACGAGGTGGGCCACCTCTCCGGGCATGCACAGCGACGCGGGGCCTTCCATAGGCACGATCCAGAACGCCGCGCAGCGCGGGTCGCGTTCGGTCAGGTCGGTCGCCGGCACGCCGAGCAGGGTGTCGTGTCCCAGGCACTCCGCTTCCGGAAGGTTCCACATACGCGCGGTGCTCACCGGCGTCAGCGCGTAGAACTGGCGTCCGCCCTCGTCGTAGAAGACCGGGCCGCCGGCCAGCGCCTCCTTCAGGAAGGCCGTGACCTCCCGGCGGTCTTCCGTGCCGGCGGCCCGGTGAACGACGGCCGCCGGCATGCGCACCGCGGAGAACAGGACCCCGCAGCGCAGGAGGGCCACGCCGTAGACCGCCCATTCCCGTCTGGCCGTACGGTCGTCCGCGGCGGCGAGCAGCAGCCAGGTGGCGGCGGCCAGTTCGCGTTCCTGGCGGGTGTGGACGAGTGCGCGGGGCCGCGCCGGTAATCCACAGCCCTCTTCGTCGTCACGGCCGTTCGTCACCGTCGACATGGTCAGCTCCCCCGAGTGGCTGGCAGGCAGGCAAGGTTCTACCGGGAACACGTCCCGGCTCCCGGCCGACGAGGTTATCCCCCGCAGGCGGCGAAACGGTTCGCCTGCGGGCGTGAGCCGCCCGGAAGGGTGACGGGCCTCCCTGGGCGTTTGGTGGCGAGAGCACCCTGTCGGGGCTGCCGCTGGAGCGGCGAGGACCGTGGTCGGGAGCGTTGCCGGGGGCGGTGTTGGGAGCGCTGTCGGGAGCATGGCCGGGGCGGCCTGCGGGGCGCGGTCCGGTTGCGGCCTCGGCGGCCGGACGGTCGCCGCTTCACCGGGACGGGTGATGTACGAGGCCGCGTCGCTACCTCGCGCCGGTTCGGAAGGTTGGTGGGCAGTGACGTTTTTGCTGTGCCGACCTGCGGATTTGCCGGGGCGTCTGCGGACTCGCCGGGGGTCTGCGGATCTCCGCTCAGGGAGCCCGTCCGGACCGGCGTACGGCGTACGGCGTCAGACGGTGAAGGTCGTCCAAGATCATCCGACGAAGGAGAGTGACAGACGTGCGGGCTGCAGGCCAGAGCGACAGGTCCCGTGGCGTGGAGCCCCCTCGCGGACGCTCCGGGCCGATCGGGCGTGATGCCGAGCTCGCCACGCTGAGGGCCGCGCTGAGCGGGCACCGGCTCGTCACCGTGACGGGCGGCGCCGGGGTCGGCAAGAGCCGGCTGGCTCTGGAGGCGGCCGCCCGTCCTTCCGGCGGTCCGTGGCAGGCAATGGTCCGCGTGCGCGGCTCTGTCGGCCCGTGGACGCTGGAAAGGCAGGTCGCCCGGGCCCTGAACGCGGTGACGGGCCCGCACGGTTTCACCGCGAGTCCGGACCTCGCGGCCGTCGTACGGGCTCTGCCGGCCGGCGGGCTGCTGCTGGTCCTGGACGATGTCGATCCGGTCCTCGGCGACTGCCCGGGGCTGGTGCGGTCGCTGCTGGCCGGTCGGCCGGACCTGCGGATCCTGGTCACCGCGCGTCAGCCGCTGGGCCTCGCCGGCGAGCACGTGCTGCGGTTGGCCGCCGCCCCGTCGCCGTACCCCGGCGTCGGCGAGCTCGCCGTCCGCCTCCAGAGGGGGCGGTGCCGGCCGGCGGATCCGGCGCCCGGCCGGGCGGTCGGGCGCCTGCGGCCGGGCGGGGCGTCGATCGCGTCGGTGCACGCCTCGTGCGACGAGCCCGTGCGAAAGGTGTGGCGGCGCCTGAGCGTGTTCACGGGCGCCTTCACCGAGTCGGCGGCCGTCTTCGTCTGCGAAGGCGCCGACCTCTCCCCCGCCGAGATCCCTCCGGCGCTCGCCGTTCTGACGTCCGTCGGCGTCCTGCGCGCCCACGACGGGATCGAGGCGGCGTCCGAGCCGCGTCATGTGATGGCCCGCGCCGCCCGCGCGTTCGGCGGTGAGCGTCTCGTGGCGGCGGAAGAAACGGCCGCGGCCGGAACGCGGCACGCCCGGCACTGCCGGAGCACGGCCGCGGTCGCGGAGATCCTGTGGAACACCGGGCTGCAGCAGCAGGCGGTGGTCCTCGTCCGCGCCGAGACCGCCGACCTGGCCGGCTTCTTCGACCGGGCCGTCGAAGACCCCGCCCACGCCGAGACCGCGGTGGAAGCGCTCCTGCACCTGTGGTTCTGGTGGGCGGCGCACAACCGCGGCCGGGAAGGTGCCCGCCGGCTGCTCGCGCTGCTTCCCCTGCTGCCCGCGGGCAGTGAGCCGGCGGCCCGCGGGCAGTGGCTGGCGGGCTGGCTCGTCGCAGGCGAGGACCCCGCCGGGGCCCAGCGGCTCCTGGGGCGCGCCTGGCCCGCGGCCGTGCTGTCCGGTCACGACGCTCTCGTCGGCCGCATCGCCCACGCGTACGGAACGCTCGCCTGGAAACGGCGCGACCTGACCGCGGCCGCCGCGTACTACCGGCACGCCGCCGACACCATCCCCTCCGGCGCTCCCGGCGGCCCCGGACCGGCCACCAGCCTCGCCGCCCTGGCCGTCGTCCAGGCGACCACCGCTCCCGCTCTCGCCGTGCGCACCGCGCGCCGGGCGCTGGCCCAGCCCACCGGAGGCCACGACGCCTGGACCACCGCCCTCGCCCACTACGCCCACGCCCTCGCGGACCACCACGCCGGACGCACCGGCCGCGCACGCCACCGGGCCCGCCGCGCGCTGGCCCGTCTCGACGCCCGCCTGGACGCCCCCCAGGCCCGCGTCGCGCTGCGGAAGCTGCTGCGCCACCTCGCCCACCCGGGCGCGCCGGGCCACCCCGCACACCCGGCGGACCCGCCCTCTTCTCCGCCGTCCCCCCGGACCCGCTCCACGACGGAACCGACCGTGATCTGACCGGTCCGGCCCTCCTCCCCGACCGGTGGCGCGGGCACGGACGGGCATCGGGCGTTCCGCGGCGGCCCGAGAGCGCGGGAAGCGGGGCGGCAGGGGTGTGCGGCGGGCGCCGGGATGCTCGGAGCCCCGCTTGGGGCGCAGCATGGAGGGAAGTGTTCCGCGGCGGCTACGTGCTCGCCGGCCGGCAGGCGGAGGGAGCGAGGCCGATGGCTCACGATGCACCGGCTGACACCGAGGGCTCCGATACCGAAGAGGCGGGGGCCGGTGCGGGCTGGGAGACCGCGGGGAGTCTGCTGGACTTCCTGAACGTCGCCGCGGTCGTGGTGGACACGGGCGGTCGGATCGTGTTCTGGAGTCCGCAGGCGACCGACACGTTCGGGTACACCGCCGAGGAGGCGCTGGGGCAGTACGCGGCGCGGCTGCTGCTCGGGGAGAAGGACCGGCAGCGGGCGATGGACCTGTTCGCCGGGGTGATGGAGTCCGGGAAGAGCTGGTCCGGGGTGTTTCCCGTGCGGCACCGGAGCGGAGCGACGCGGCCGGTGGAGTTCCGCAACGTGCGGCTGCTGGACGACCTCGGCGACGTGTACGCGCTGGGAATCGCGGTCGACCAGACGACGCTCCACCGGGTCGAGGAGCGGCTGGCGCTGTCGGAGCAACTGGTGTCGCAGGCTCCGGTGGGATTCGCCCTGCTGGACACCGATCTTCGCTACCGGCTGGTCAACGGAGCCCTGGAGAGGATCAACGGGGTTCCGGCGGCCGAGCACATCGGCCGCCGTCCCCGCGACATCCACCCCTACAAGGGGGTGGAGCTGGTCGAAACGGCTCTGCGGCAGGTGCTCGCCACGGGCACGCCCCTGATCGACCAGTACGTCGTCAGCCGCACGAGGGCCGATCCCGATCACGACCGTGCCTGGTCCCTTTCCTACTACCGGGTCCAGGGGCCCGGCGGGCGGGTGGTGGGGGTGGCGTCCTCGGTCGTCGACGTCACCGAGCGGCACCTGGCGGCCGCGGAGGCGGAACGGGCCCGGCGAAGGCTGGCCCTCATCGCGGACGCCTCCGCCCGCGTGGGCACGACCCTCGGCGTGGAGCAGACCGCGCGGGAGCTCGTCGACGTCGCGGTGCCCGGCCTCGCCGACGTGGCGGCGGTCGACATCCTGGACGCCGTCATGTCCTCCCGCCCGCCGACGGCCGATACGAACGGCCCCGAGCTGTTCCGGGCCCTGGCCGTGGCCTCCGCGTCCCCCCACGACCTCACCGGCGCCGCCGACCCGGTCGGGGAGATCGCCGCCTACGCGCCGGACCGCCTGATCACCCGGTGCGTGCGCACCGGGCTGCCGGTTCTGGTGCCCCACTGCGACGAACGGGACCTCCGGCGCATCGCCCGTGACCCGCAGGCCGCCTCCGCCCTCTCGCGCGCCGGGGCGCACTCCTATCTCGCCGTTCCCCTGATCGCCGACGACGAGGTCCTCGGCGCTTTCGACCTCCTGAGGGTGGACAGCCCGGAACCGTTCGACACGGACGACGTCCTGCTCGCCCGCGAGCTGGCGGGCCGGGCCGCCGTCTCCATAGCCAACGCCCGATGGCACCAGAACGTGCGCACGGCCGCCGAGACCCTTCAGCGGAGCCTGCTGCCTCCCTCCCCGCCGCGGCGTCCGGGCCTGAGGACCGCCTCCCTCTACCAGCCGGCGCAGGCGGCCAACGAAGTGGGAGGCGACTGGTACGACGTCATCCCGCTGGTCGACGACAAGACCGCCCTGGTCATCGGTGACGTCATGGGCAACGGGATCGACGCCGCCGCCGCCATGGGGCAGCTGTGCACCGCCGCCCGTGCCTACGCCGGCCTCGACCTGCCGCCCGACGAGATCCTGCGCCACCTCGACCGCCTCACACGCGGCCTGGAGCACTACATCGCCACCTGCCTCTACGCGGTGTACGACCCCCGCACCGGACGGTGCCGCATCGCCAACGCCGGGCACCTCCCGCCCGTCCTCACCCGCGCCGAACGCTCCCCCCGGCTCCTTCACCTGCCCTCCGGCGCGCCCCTGGGCGTCGGAGGGGTCGGCTTCGAAGCCGTGACCGTCCTCCTGGAGCCGGGTGACCAGCTCCTGCTCTACACCGACGGTCTCGTGGAGACCCGTCACGACTCCATCGACGACCGTCTCGCCACCCTGCTGGACGCCTGGAGCTCCATCGGGTCACCCCTCGACTCCGCCTGCTCGCGCCTGGTGGAGACCATGCGCCGCCCCGGCGACCCCGACGACGTCGCCGTCCTGCTGGCCGAGGTCCAGCCGTGACGCCGGACGTGGCCCGGTCGCCGTACGCGGACGCCGCCTTCGGCAGCTCCTCGGCGGCCGGCACGTCCTCTCCCCTCCCGGCCGGGACCCTCTACGGACCTCCGGTCACTGGGACCCGTCGGACCCGCCCTCGGCCGCTCCGGCGATCTTGCCGCCGACGAACACCACACCCAGCCCGAGGGCGGCTGCGCCGGCGGCCGCCACCACCTTCATCCCGGCCCCCAGGAACTGCTTGTTCTCGCTGTCCTTCTCGGCCGCCTGCCGCACGTTCCGGTCCAAGCGGTCGTGGAGGGCCTCCCGCTGTTCCCAGCTGAGGTCGTCCCGGTCGAGGTCGGCCCGCAGGGCGTCCCGCTGGTCCTGCGAGGCCTTGGAGAAGTGGTTCTGGCTGTTCTCGTTGGCGGCGAGGGTCGACTTGTGGGCTTCTGCCACCGCTGCGACATCGGCCTTCGCCAGGTCCTTGAAGGCAGGGAACTGCTCGACGAGCTTGAGCCGCACCTCGGTGGCCATCTCGGGCATCGCCGCGGCGAACCGGAGCACCTTGTCCTTGGACAGGTTCCGCCAGTTCGAGATGCCCAGCTTCCGCTTCACCTCTGCTTCGTGCGCGTCGCCCATTCCCCGACTCCGTTCGTCATCCCATGAGGCGTACCGGCCGGTGGCGGTGGCCTCCGGCACCCCCCGTGTACGGGGAGCAGCCTTCCTGACCGGCAGTTCTACCCGACGCCAGCCCGCCCCGGGCGACTTTCGCCGGAACGGACGGAACGCCCTCTCGTCTTCTGCCCTCACGGAGGACAGGCCGTGGTGAACAGCCGCGACGGCCCGGCGGGTGCCGTGGCGAGCGGGTCAGATGCCGAACTCCGCCGCCGACAGGCCGAGCGCGGCACACGCCTCGCGGATGATCTGTTTCTCGGCCGGCTCGATGAAGCCGTCCGCGCCCGCCACCACGATGCCGATCTGGATGACGGCCCGCGCCTCGGCGGGCTTCTTCGCCACCTTGGCGACTTCCTGGAGCACCGTCGCCTTGCCCAGGACGAAACCGGCCGAGAGCTGGTCGACGTGCTTGTTGAAGCGCTGGCGGAGCTGGTCGGCGGGGAAGTTCTGGAGGACGTCGTTGGTGAGGATGAGCGATTCGACGTGCTGACGCTCGGACGGGTCCACCCGTCCGTCGGCGACGGCCACCAGCGCGCACATGGCCATGCCGGCGTCCCGGAAGGCACCGCTCTTCAGCTCCGTCTTCAGCGACGTGAGCTGCAGTTTCAGCGCGCTCACGAGCTCGGCCCTGGAACCGCCGCCGGACCGTGCGCCGGACGGTCCGTGGGCGCCGGAACCGCCGCGTACTCCTTGGGCCTGCCGCAGACCCCTGGTCGTCTGGTCCTTGATCCGATCCCACATCGCCACTCGTGCCACCCCGGTTTCCGCCGTGCCTTCGTCGTCGGGCACGCGTCGTCGCGCACCACCCTGCCAACGCCTTCCGCACCCGGTGAAGTTCCGCCGGTGCGTGCGGGGCGGTTCCCGTGGCGCCTCACACCGGCTCGGAGCGGGCGTCCGGCTCGTGGAGCAGTGCGGAAGGCGGTGGGCTCGGCCTCGAACTGCGCTCGGCATTCGGTCTCGCCGGCGATCAGACGCGTGACCGCCGTCAGGAGGTCCTCGGGGGCGGTGGTGATGCGGGAGGCCGTGACCTCGGCTTCCCCCTGGTGGTCGCTGATGACGCAGTGGGCCCCACCGCGGCCGGACAGGGGCCGGGCACATCGCAGGAGGGCCACCCGCGTTCCCTTCTGCCCGTCGCGGGTTGCCCGCGCTGAGGACCGAGGCCCCTCGCGCCCGTCCGGGGACGGGTCGTGGCGAGAGCGCTGCCCAGCGGTTTCTCCGACGTTGTCCGTCGTCGGGCAAGGATCTTCCGGGGAGTCGCCGGGTTGGGTGCCGCAACGGTACGCGGGACCGTTCCTCCGTGCGCGGGGAGTGCCTGGCGATCCTCTCGACGGCGACCGGCGGGGTCGGGCCGGGCCGTCATGCGCATGCGCATGCGCGCGTCGAGGTGCTCGGAGTCCGGTGAACGCCTCGTCCCCGGCGCGGTCTTCCTCTGGGTGGTCGCGCGCAGCGCTCGTGCGCCGGTGTATCCGATCAGGTCCGGGTGAAGGGCTCGTTGAGGTGGGCGGTGGCCAGGAGTGCGTGCTCGGCACGGGCGCGGGAGAGCAGGGCGGTGCGGGTGGCCCGGGCGGTGGGTTCGTCGCGTTCGAAGCGGTAGGCCACCGACGGGTCGGCGAGCTGTACCGCGTGCACCAGGACGTCGCCGGTGATGTAGATCCGCCGTCGGCCGCCGTCGACCAGGACGGACTGGTGGCCGGCGGTGTGTCCCGGAGTCGGCAGGGCACGCAGCCCGCCGCCGGCCAGCCGGACGGGGCCGTCGGCCTCGTCGAGCAGCCCCGCGGCGCGCAGCGGCGTCACGACGTACGACAGCGCGCTGTCGGCGGGGGTGAGCGAGGCGGTCTCCGTGCGCTGTACGACGTGCCGGGCGTCGGGGAAGAGCGGTGTGCCGTCGGGGTCGACCGCCCAGCCGTAGTGGTCCTCGTGCAGGTGGGTCAGGACCACCGTGTCGACGTCGTCCGCCCCGACGCCCGCGTCGGCGAGGACGCGGGGCAGACGGCCGGGAACGGGCGCCCATCCGGACGCAGGACTGCCGGCCGGTCCCACTCCGGTGTCCACGAGGGTGACGCGTCCGCCGGGGCGGCGTACGGCGTAGCACCAGAAGCTCAGCCGCCAGGTCCCGTCCGGCCCCGCCGCCCGCGGGTCGATCCGGTCGGCGCGCCGCCAGGCCTCCTCGGTGGCACCGCCGAACTGGTCCTCTCGCGTGCCGGGGAACGTGCCCCGGGCGTCGAGGAGCGCCAGCACCTCGTACCTCCCGGCGCGCCGGGCCACCACCCCGGTGCGGTGCGGAGCGGCCGCGGCGGCGGCCCCGGCCGGGCCCAGCAGGCCGGAGGCGAGGCCGGCCGCCGTTCCCCGCAGCAGGGTGCGCCGTGCGGGCTCCGTCGTGTTCCAGGTCGTGTTCCCGATCATCGCCAACCTTTCCGTACCGGTCCGGGAAGCGCCCCGACCCCCGTGCGGGGCGCTGTGCCGAGCGTGCCGGGAGCGGGGGCGGGCGGTCTTGTAGATCCTTGCTCGGTCCTCGTCGGTGAGCCGGCCGCTTCACTTCCCCGCCGAGGGGGCGGCGCGCTCCCCGGTCGGGGGCGGGGGGTTCAGGAGGGCGCGCAGTCGTCCCGGCGGGAGCCCGGCCAGGTCCCGTACGACATGGGTCAGGTGCGCCTGGTCGGTGAAGCCCAGTTCGTGCGCGAGGCCCGCCAGGTCCCGCTCCCCGTCGGCCAGGCGCTCCAGCGCCCGGGTCACCCGCAGGCCGTTGCGGTAACGGGTCAGGGACATGCCGGTGGCGGTCGCGAAGATCCGGCTGAGGTGGTGCGGCGAGCACCCCACCAGCCGGCTCACCTCCTCCAGGCCGCGCAGCGGGTCGTCGTTGAGGACGGTACGCGCTTCGTCCACCGTCCGGCGCCGGGCGGCGGCGGACCCGGGGCGGCCCGCCTCGACGCGGTCGGGGGCCAGCCGGCCCAGCAGCAGGGCGGCCAGCGCGGTGACCCGCTCTGCGAGTTCGAAGGCGTCGCCGTCGGCCCGGCCCCGGCCGAGCAGCACCCGGTGGGCGAGGGCGACGTCGGGCGTCGTGAAGACCAGCCCCTGGGGCACGGCCGGATCGCCGCCCAGCAGGCCCGCGAGCACCGGTTCCGCCAGCACGATCTCGGTGTAGACGTCGCCGCCGTGGGGATGGCTGAACTGCTGCTCGCTGCCCGGCCGTTCCACGTACACGCTCGCCGGGTCCAGCACCTGCTCCCGGCCGTCGACACGGCCGTGCACCATGCCCCGGCGGACCAGGACGAAGCCGAACACGGGCGCCGGCCGCGTCTCGGTCCAGCCCCGAGGAGGGCAGTCGCAGCTCACGTCGGCCAGCAGCAGGCCGTCCGTCCGCAGCACGGTGCGGCGTGACACGGGCATGACCGCAGCCTAGTACCGCGACCGCAGACGAGCGCTCCGCGGGACGCACGCCGCACGCCTCCGGCCGCACGTCTCGAACCTCGGTCCCCGCGCCCCGACTTCGGCGGGCTGGTGGCGGGTCAATGCGCGTGGTGCCGTCGTGCCTGCTCGCGCAGGGTGTGAAGGAGCGTGGTGACGTGCGGTCGGTCACGGCCGCCGATGGTGGCGGCGCCGATGTGCCGGATCGGTCCCGGCGGCTTGATCGGGACGGCGGTCAGTCCCGGGATCTCGGGGGTGAGCGCGATGGAGGGGATGAGGGAGATCCCCATGCCGGCGGTCACGAGGGAGCGGGCGAAGAAGTAGTCGGTGGTGGTGCCCCGGATGTCCGGGGTGAAGCCGGCGCGCTCGGCGAAGCGGCGCAGGTACGCCTCGGTCTTCAGGCAGCCGAGCACCCAGGGTTCGGCTGCCAGGTCGGTGAGGTCGAGCGCGTCGCGGCGGGCGAGTCGGTGGTCCCGCGGCAGGACGATGCGCAGGGGGTCGTCCAGGAGCGGGGTCCACTCCAGGCGGCCGCCGGGAGCGGCTCCGACGGGGAGCGGGCCGTCGAAGCGGTAGGCGAGGGCGAGGTCCACGGCGCCTTGGCGGACGAGCGGAAGGGCGTCCTCGGGTTCGGCCTCCCTGACGTGGAGCGAGGTGTGGGGATGGGCTGCCGTGAGCCGGGCGAGAGCGGCGGGCAGGAGGAGCCTGCCGCCGCTGGTGAAGGTGGCGACGGTGAGCCGGGTGCGGCCGGTGCTGAGCGCGGAGACCTGCTGCCGGGCGTGTGCGAGCTCCGCGGCGACGGATTCGGCGGCGCCCACCATGATCCGGCCCGCCTCGGTGAGGGTGACGCCCCGGGTGCTGCGCGCGACGACCTGGGCGCCGAGGCTGCGCTCCAGGGCGGCCACCTGCTGGGAGACGGCCGAGGGGGTGAGGCGGAGGAACGCGGCCGCCCGGTTGAAGCTGCCGTGCTCCGCCACCGCCCTCAGGACGCGGAGCCGCTGTACATCGATCAACAGTCTTCCTTCGACGGTCTTCCTTCAACAGTTTTTCTTCATACGCATGCAGCAAGTGGGCACTTCTGCTGGCGACGATACGGATCCAGGGTGGGGGCATGCAAAGGATCTGCGTCATCGGCGGAAGCCGGTACTTCGGAAGGCTCCTGGTGGAACGCCTGCAGGCCGCGAACCATCAGGTCACCGTGCTCAACCGGGGCTCCGCCCCGCCGCCTGCCGGCGTGGAGCACCTCGTCGCCGACCGCGACGACGAGGCCGCCCTGTCGGCCGTGCTCGCGGGTCGTGCCTTCGACGTCGTGGTGGACCAGGTCTGCTACACCCCGGTGCAGGCCGCCGTGGCCGCCCGCGTCTTCGCCGGCCGCACCCGGCGCTATGTCATGACCTCCACGATCGAGGTCTACGACCCCGCGACCGCCGCCCTGCCCGCCGTGCCCCCGGGAACGCCGGTGCCGGAGGAGAGCGTGGACCCGGCCGCCTGGCAGGTCGCCATGGACCTTCCCTGGCACGACGACGCCTACCTGGAGGCGCACTACGCCGAGGGGAAGCGGCAGGCCGAGGCCGTCCTCACCCGTGCCGGCGGTTTCGCCTTCGCCGCGGTACGCAGCGCCCACGTGCTCGGTGGCGGCGCCCGGGAGTTCACCGGCCGGCTGGCGCACTACGCCGGGCGCGTCGCCCGGGGCGAGCCCGTCGCCGTGCACGCGAAGGCGCTGCCCACGGTCTTCATCCACTACGAGGAGTTGGCGGACCTGCTGTCGTGGGCGGTCGCGGCCGATTTCACCGGCCCGGTCAACGCCTGCTCCGACGGCCTGATCGATGTCCACGGCCTCGTCGGGACCGTCGCCGCGCAGGCCGGCCGGGAGGCCGTCTGCCGGGCCGTCCCGGCGGGCGGGGAGGCCTCGCCGTTCTCCTTCGACCGCCACTACGCCATGAGCAACGCCCGCGCGAAGGCACTGGGTTTCCCCTTCTCCCGCACCACCGACTGGCTGCCCGGCGCCGTCGCCGAAGCCCTCGCCCTGTCCACCGCGGCCCCCGCCGCCACCGCGACCTCCGCCACCGATTGAGGAACAAGGCCGCCATGCAGTACCGCACCCTCGCCCGCACCGCCGTCAGCGCCATCGGTCTGGGCGCCATGCCCCTGTCCATCGAGCACCGTCCGGACGAGAAGCGGGCCGTCGCCACGGTCCACGCCGCCCTCGACGCCGGCGTCACCCTCATCGACACCGCCGACAGCTACCACTGGCACGCCGGCGAGGCGGGCCACAACGAGCTGCTCGTCGCCCGCGCCCTGGCCGGTTACGGCGGTGACACTTCCCACGTCCTGGTGGCCACCAAGGGCGGCCGCGGCCGCCCGGGCGACGGCAGCTGGACCGTCAGCGCCGCCCCCACCCGCCTCAAGAAGGCCGCCGAGGCCTCCGCCAGACGCCTGGGCGTCGACGCGATCGGCCTGTACCAGCTGCACAAGCCGGACCCGGCCGTACCCTGGGCGGACTCCGTCGGCGCGCTGCGCGAGCTCCTCGACGCCGGCACGATCCGCGCCGCCGGCGTCTCCAACGTCACCACCGACCAGATCCGTCAGGCACACCGGATCCTCGGCGACGGGCTCGTCTCCGTGCAGAACCAGTACTCGCCCGCCGTCCGCGACAGCGAGCCCGCACTGCGGCTGAGCGAGCGGCTGGGGCTGGCCTTCCTGCCCTGGAGCCCACTGGGCGGCATCTCCCGCAGTTCCCTCGACGGCCCCTCCGGCCCCACCTCCGCCGGCACGGCCTTCCACCGCATCGCCGCCGAGCGCGGCGTGAGCCCCCAGCGGATCGTCCTGGCCTGGCTGCTGGCCCGCTCCCCCGCGATGATCCCGCTGCCGGGAGCCAGCCGTCCCGCTTCCATCACCGACTCCGCGCGCGCCACGGAACTCACGCTGGACACGCGGGAGCTGACGGAGCTCGAGGGCCTTCTGCCGGCCTGAGCGGGCCGAGCGATGCGCGCGGCTCAGTACTGGCCGGTGACGGCTCGGATCTCCTGGTCGACGATCTCCCACAGCGGCGCGCCGTCGCGGTTGGTGAGGATGACGCCGACCCAGCCGGTGTCGGGGTAGACGGTCCAGCTGGCGCCGACGCCGGGGTTGGCGCCGGCGCGGCTCCACACCCACTGGCCTCCGACGAGGGCGACCGGCAGCTGGTAGGCCCCGAACGCCGCGTCGGCGGGGGCTGTTCGGCGGGCCCGACCGCCTCCCTCCGGGGCGAGGGGGAGCTTGGGTCCGGTGAGCAGTTCGGCGTAGTGCCGGTCCAGCAGTGTGCCGTCGCCCAGCGCCCGCGCGAAGCGGACCAGATCCGGCGCGGTGGCGAAGCCGCCGTCCCCGGGGGCGTCGATGTAGGCGCGGCCCGGGTTCTTGCCCCGTACGTACGGGTCCGGGCTGTCCTCGTCCAGGTGGCGGACCGCGTCCACGTGGCTGCCGTCGGCGAGCGCCATGTACGGGTGCGCGATGTGCGGGTCGGTGAGCCACTGCGGCCTGGTGTAGAACCCCGAACCGGTCATGCCGCAGAGGTCGAAGACGTTCTCCTGGACGTAGTCCCAGTAGGTCCGGCCGGTCACGGCTTCGATGATCTGCGCGGGGATCGCCACCTCGGCGCCGGAGTGGCTGCTGGGCGTGCCGGGAGGGGCCTCGGGCGTCGCCTGCCGGGCCCACTGCTCGTAGAAGGCGCGCACCTCGTCGCGGCTCCGGAAGACGCGCCGCACGTCCTCGTCGGGGGTTCTCGTCCCGGAGGTTCCGGTGAGCAGGTGGTGGAGGGTGACCCGCTCGGCGATCTCCTGGGGGTACCCCGTCAGGTGGGTGCCCACCGTGTCCGACAGCCGCAGCCGGCCCTGCTGGGCCAGCTGCAGGACGGCCACCGCGTGGAACGGCTTGCCCGCCGAGCTGAGGCTGAAGGCGGTGTGCTCGCCGTTGGGCACGCCCTTCTCCTCGTCGGCCGTGCCGTAGCTGCGCGACAGCACCGTCCGTCCCCGGTGCGACAGCAACACCACGCCGGAGAACCTGCCTTCGGCGGCCAGCTTCGCCACGTACCGGTCGTAGGCTCCGCCTGGCCGGGTGCCCGGCGGGAGGCCGGAGCGGGTCGGGGGCGCGGCGGCGCGGGCGGCCCGGGCACCCGCCGGCGACGCCCCCGCCGCCGCCATCCCCGCGGCTCCCAGCCCGCCCCATCCCAGCAGCCGTCGCCGGTCGATACCACCTGCGGAATCCGTACCCATGACCACGGTCCTCTCCTGATCGCCGAACCGACCGTGCTTCCATCCAAGACGGACGGCTGTCGCGGTGGCGTATGCGGGAACCGATACGTCCGCGATACGCCCGGCCCGGCGCCGCGAGACCGTCTCGTCGCCTCCGCCCGAGGGCTGTCCGGCTGCCGTGACCGGCGTGGTCCCGGCTCTCGAGGCGGGCGTCCGCCTCCTACCGGCGTGCGTCGAGGCGGTGCTGAAGGCCTCCGTCCGGTCCGAACACGTCCATGAGGTAGCCCTTGCTCAGGTCCACGCCCTCTTCGCTCTTCAGGTAGTCGGTGAGCGACGTCCTCAGGCGGTCGAAAGGCGCGGCGTCATCGTCGGTGGCGCGCGTCCAGACGGTCAGTAACGGCACGCCGGCAGGGCCGTCGGTGCGCTGGACGCCGTACACGTCCTCGTTCCCGCCCGCCTTTCGGTAGCGGTCGGCGAGCCGTACGGCGGCGTCGGGGGCGACCGTGGTGACGGTGGTCGGCGGCGGGGAGCCGGTGGGGTGGTCCCCGGCCGTGCCGGAGTCCGTGGTGCAGGCCCCCAGCAGGGGCAGGGTCGCGGCGAAGGGGACGGCGGCAAGGCGGGCGAGTCTTCTCATGGCGTCATGATCCCCTTCGGCGCGCGGACCCGGTACGGGTGCGCACCGTCACGCCGGCATCGGGGCGTCAGCCCGCGCGGCCGGCACGGGACGTCCGCTCCTCCGCCGACGACGTCGCGAGTGCCGTCCCGAGGTCGGTCCTCCCGTACCGGACGACGCGGCCCCGGCGGTGCCGGTCGACCAGTCCCGCCTGCAGCAGAATGCCGAGGTGGTACGAGACGGTCGCGTTGCTCCAGCCGGTCCTCCGGCTCAGCTCGGTCGTGGACGCCGGCACGTCGAGCGTGGTCAGCAGCGCGGCCCTGGTGACGCCCACGAGCCCCGCGAGGGGTGATTCCGCCGCGCCCGGCGGGCGCTCGCCGAGCGTGGCGATGCCGCGCGCCCGGTAGAACAGCACCGGCGTGTGCGGGCGTTCGGCAGCGAACAGGACCGGGCCGACGTGCGTGGTGGCCGGCACGAAGAGCACCCCTTCGTCGGCCCAGTCGATGATCCCGGAGTAGGCGCGCTCCAGTACGAGCTCGGTGCCCGTCCACCGCATCCGCTCGCCGAGGTCGTCGAGCACCGCCGCCGCGCCGTGCGCGGCCATCCGGTCCGCACGGTTGCCGATGTCGGCGTCCAGAACCGCCCGGACGCGCGGCCAGTCCGGCGCCAGTACGGACTCGAACAGGGTCGCCATCGCCGCGGCGGCGGCAGTCGCCACGGCGGCGCCCCCGTCGCGCGCCACCCTCGCGAGCGCCGGGGGCATCGGCCGGCGCCACCGCTCGTAGGCCGCCTCGCTTCGGTGCAGCGCGAGGACGTGGGGCCACACGTGCCGGCCGCGGATCGCGATGTCGAGCTGGTAGTCGACCTCCTCGCCCGGGGTCGCCGCGATCCGGGCGGCCACCTCCGGCATCGACTCGCCGTGGCGCGGCACGGGCGTCAGGAAATCCGGGGCGTAGCTGTGGTCGGCGGGCACCAGGGCCTCCAGCAGCGCCAGTTGCTCCGGCGGGAGCGCCCGTCGGGCACGAGCGTGCCACTTCCGTGCGTGGGCGGCCGGATGCCGACCGCGGTGCCGGAGCACACCGAGGACCTCCATGGCCGCGGACGTGGCGAACCGCGACCTGCTCCAAGCCCGTGCGTCCAGCCGCACCCTCATCGCCATGCCGAGAGTGTCGCATCGCCGTCGGAACGGGCCGATGGATTCGAAGGGCCTCGAATGCGTGGAGGCGACCGCCGCACCGCCGGATGGTGATCCGCGTCCGTGTCACCACGATCGAGGAGGCGCCTTGCGCTCCGACCGAACGCCCGCGAACCCCGACCAGAGCCGGCCTTCCGCCGCCGTCAGCCGACGTGGCCTCGTGCGCATGGGCACCGCCCTCGGCGCGATGGGACTGCTGGCCACCGCCACCCCGGCCTCGGCATCGGCCTCGGCATCGGCCTCGGCATCGGCTGTCGGCGGCGCCGCCGACAGCGATCCCGCGCGGCGCAAGCCGATCCTGGTCGGCGCGAACCCCGGCCTCCAGCTCTTCGACGAGTCGGGCGCGTGCACGGCCTACGTCTCCACCTGGCAGGTGGAGTGGTCCACCCACGGCGCGGGGAACGCCCTGGTGCTCTGGCGGCCGGACGGAGTGAGGGTCGTCGGAGAGGACCCCCGCCTCGCGCTCTGGCTGGCGGATCACTTCGTCCGCCATTTCCCCGAACTCGACGGCCTGCCGTGGTCCGCCCCCCTGTTCCACCGGTCCGCGGTGCGGGTTCGGCTCGACCTCGCGTCCGGGTTGCAGGCCTGGGGCGGAGGCATCGACGTGCGCATGGCCGGGGTGCTGGACCGGCGCGCCTTCGCCACCGACCAGTTCCCGCTGGCCGGTGTGGAGCACAGCCTGAGCCTGGTGTTCGGCCCGTGCGAGCGGGCCCGGGCACGCGTCGACGGTCGTGTCCTGCCCGGCGAGATCAGCCGGGGCGGAACTCCGGACCGCCCGTCGTCGTCGGCCTTCCTCGCCGCGGCCGAGGTGTGGCGCGCCTGACTCCGGCACCGAGAAGGCCCCTGCTCGTGGGGCGGGGGGCCCTGACCTTGGTCCTCGTGCGCCGGACAGGGCCGGGGTACGGGGACCCGCCCGCCATCCGCCATGGCAGAGGCGCTGCCCATGATCCCCGCCGCGCGCGATCGCGGCGGCGAAGCGACCGGGACCGGGACCGGGACCGCACTCACGACCGCGGCCCCGTCGCGGTCACGGCCGGTCCGTGGGCCTTCGGCGGCGGCCGGAGGCCCACCGGCGGCGGCAGCCTCACCGTGCTGTCGGTGGCGCGTGGCACGGTGGCGTCCGTGATCGCACCCATACGTGAAGCCGTCCGCGATGCCGGGCATGGACTCGGCCTGCCCGAGCCGGTGACCGAGGCGTTCGTCCGCCTCCTGCGCCCCTGCGTCCACCTCTGCCCCTACGATCAACTGCCCGAAGGGCTGAGGGAAGGCGCCCGTCCAGCGGCTCGGGCGGCCGGGCCCGCCCATCTGCCGGAGAACGTGGACGTGCCGGCGTACGTACCGCACCTGGTGACCATCGACTGCGCCGCCATACCCTCCGGCGTCCTCGACATCGACTTTCCCGCCGACGGCCACGTGGCGGTCCTCGCCGAAGTGACGGACCAGGACGAAGGCTTCGTCGTCCGGGTTCCGGCAGGAGCCGCAACCGTCGAACGCCGCCCTCGGGCGTCGGAGCCGGACGACCCGAGGTCCCGCGCGCCGTTCCCGCTCTACGCGGTGCCCGGGCTCACCGGGCCCGCCGGTCTCCGCCGGTCCCACGTGGCGGAAGCGGTCGCCTACGCCGAGGGGGACGCCGAGCGGGCCCGTCTCGTGGACGGCCTGACAGACGCGATGGGAGCGGTTCTCGCCGTGCGCTGGGGCTACGGGATCCGGCTCGGCGGCTTCTCCCCCGCCTGGCACAACCCGGTGGAGGACCGCGGGAACGTCCTGTTCGTGTCCATACCCGAGAGCGCGGTCTTCGGCGGGGACTGCCTCACCCTCGTCTCGGGGACTCGGGAGCAGATCGCGGAGCGCCGCTACGACGCACTCGAATTCGAGGTCGAGTCCTGACCCGGGCTCGCGCAACGGCGTGGGGCCCTGCCTGAACGGGAGGGAGGCGTGCGCACGTGATCCGCTGGCTCCGCCGCGCCTTCCCGGCTGCGTCCCACCGGCCGGGGCGCAGCGGGGTGCCGGGGTCGTGACCAGGGGCAACTCGGCTCTCTCCAGTGCTTGTTGAAATACCGGGGTAGGCCACCTAGAGTGCAATGGTCCAGACCAAAGAGCCAGGCGGGCGGTCGCACGACAGTGCGTGCCGTCTGCTTCGCAGTGCGCGGAGGACGGGGAACGGGGTGGGAACGGTGACCGGGCATTCCGGTGGGACGGGGCGGCTGGTCGTCCTGGACTTCGACGGGGTACTGCTCGACACGGAACGCACCGGCATCGCCGTCTGGCGTCGGCTGCTGGAGGACGAGGCGCTGGAACTGCCCCGCGGAATCAGCGTGCGTCCCGACCTCACCCTCGACCGGGACGGGCTGCGCCGCGACCTGGTCGACGCGGTCGGCCGGCGGCGGACGCGGGCGCTGTGGGAGGAGTTCGAGCGGCTCAACCAGGCCGAGGCCGACCTCCTCGACGCCGGCACCGGTGTCCGTCCGTTCCTGGCCCACTGCCTGGAGCGGGGACATCGCCTCGCCGTCGCCTCCGGGAACGGCCGTGACTGGGTGGAGAGCCATCTGGAACGGCTCGGCATCCTGTCCCTCTTCGGTTCGGTGCACTGCGCGGGCCCCGGAGTGCGGACCAAACCCGCTCCCGACACCTACCTGGGGGCACTGCGCGCCGCCCTCGCGCACCCGCGCGAGGCGCTCGCGGTCGAGGACTCCCACACGGGGCTGGCCGCCGCGCACGCGGCGGGGCTGCCCGCCGCCTGGGTCACCGACGCCCCGGGCTCCGCCACGCCCCCCACCCCCGTCGCACACCGCGTCCGCGCACTCGACGAACTGATCGGGGTGCTCTGACGAGCGGGCACCGCAGAACCTGACGCACCACAGAACCTGACGCACCACAAAACCTGACACACCGCACGACCCGGTACACCCCACGACCCGACGCCCCCCCCACGATCCGACGCCCGTCGGCACACGACCCCGCCCCTCGCGCGACCTGCCGACCGCACGACCCCACGCACCGCACGAGCCTCTTCCGGCCTGGGACGACCCATGGGGCGGCGAAGCCGCCGCCCTCCTCATCCGCGCCCCCACCTTGGAGACCGTCATTTCCGTGCTGCTCGCTTCACCCATGCGTGAGCTGGACCTCCTCGTGTCCGGGTCCGACCCACTCGACGCCGCCCGCGACGCACAGCGGTTACCGGCCCTCAACCGCGCCGGCGACACAGCCGGCCTCGACGCACTCGCCCGGCTGTGGACCGGCCGGGCCCCCGACCGCGTCCGCGACGCCGTGACCGCCAGCGCGGCCCTGCGGGACCTCGGCTTCGTCCTCGCCTCCCTGGAGCGCCACGGCGTCGACTACCGGACCGTGCCGTCCGCGGAGGAGACCCTGCTCAAACTGGGCGCCCTCGCCGAGGAGGTGCCCCGGGACAGCGTCTACACCTACGCGCTGCGCAACCCGCGGGACGCCGAGCGCTCCTTCACCGAACTGCCCGAGGAGGCCCTCTTCATCCGGGAGGTCCGCACCGCCGGCAGCGCCCTGCGGCCCGCCGTCGACGCGCTCATGGAGGCGCTCGCCCTCCCCGTCGACGATCCGGCGCTCGCCGAACTGCTGGTCGAGGCCACGCGCGGCTTCACGGTCTTCGCGCAGTCGCTGCTGTCGGTGAAGCGGACCATCACCCCGGAGACGTTCTCCTTCGAGATGCGGCCGTACTTCCCGCCGATGACCGTCGGCGGACAGGTGCTGTACGCACCGGGCGGGGCGCAGATGACACCGCTGCTCGTGGACATCCTGCTGATCAGGCCGGAGCCGGGCGACCCCCGGGAGGAGTGGTACGAGCGGTACCTGGACGAGAACCTCCTCTACCTCCCCGCCGCCTACCGGGCGGCGAGCGACCGGGCCCGGCGGCACCGGCCGCTGCTGCCCCGCCTCGTGGACGAGGCCGCCCGGCACCGCTCCCCCGGTCCCGAGGTGCGGCGCACCCTGGCCGAGCTGCGCGCCCTGATGCGGGAGGTGCTGCGGTTCCGGCTGCCCCACCTGCAACTGGCCAAGGCCAACATGAACGTGCGTCCTGACGGCTCCCTGGGCAGCGGCGGCTACACCACCGACTCCCTCGACCGGCTGGCGGAACTCACCCTCGAACGGCACCAGTTGCTGTCCGAGGAGCCGACCGCCGACCTGGCACAGCAGTGATCCCCGCGTCCCCGGAGCCCGCCATGACCGCCACCCCGCCGCCGACGGCGCCCGCCGCGCCCCTCGGCTTCGAGCCCTTCCTCCCCGGCACCGTCCACCATCCGCCGGCCACGCCGCCCGGTCCCGTGCCGGAACCCGCCGCCGAGGTGCGCATCCGCTACCCCACCCGCCTCAACGCGATGGCCCTCCAGCCGGCGGCCATCGCGTCCGACAACAACCTGATCTACGACGCCGGCGAGGTCGTCCTCTCCGTCGCCCGGTTCCACCACGTCCACGTGCGACGGCTCGCACCGGGCACCGGTCTCGTCCTGGATCCGGGGGTACGACGGCCCGAACTGGTCGAGCACGCCGCCCGGATCATGTGCGCGGCCCTCGGCGTGGAGTGCGACCTCGCGATCGGCGTCGAGAGCGACCGGCTGCCCGTGCACGCCGGGTTCGGCTCCAGCAGCAGCCTCATCGCGGCGGTCGCCACGGCGGTCAACCACCTGTACGGCCGTCCGATGGACCGCGCCGACCTGCTGCCCTATCTGACCGCCAACCACGGGGAGGAGCACGGCAGCCGGCCCGGACTGCTGACGCCGGTGCAGTGCATCGGCGGCTCGGCGGCCTCCGGTCTGTATCCGGGGGGCGTGCAGGTCGTGGCGGGCCGCAGCACGGTGGTGCTGTCGGTGCCGGTGCCGGAGCGCCTGTCGCTGGTGATCGGCGTGCCCCGGTCCCTGGAGGAGCGCCCCACGGACGAGTTGATGGCCGCCGAGGCGGAGCAGTTCGACCGGTTCCGTGCGACCGGTGAGCGGTGGGCGCCCACGATCGCGTTCCGGATGCTGCACGAGGCCATGCCGGCCGCGCTGCGCGGCGACCTCGGTCCGCTGGGGTCCCTCGTCTTCGACTACCGGTTCCGGATGGGCAGCATCGAGAACTGCGCCTTCTCCCACCCCGGCCTCGTCGACCTGGCGGGGCGGGTGGAGTCCCTGTGGCACGACAAGGCGGCGACCATGCTCGCCCTGTCCTCCGTCGGCCCGGCCTTCTTCGCCCTGACCGACGATCCCGGCCGGTGCGGCGACCGCTTCGCCGAGCTGGACATGGACGTCATCCACGCCCGACCGCACAACGGCACCTACGAGGAAACGGGGCTCGTCCCATGACCGACGCGACCACGGCGGCCCGCCGCGCCGCCGCCTACTGGAACGCTCCCGGCACCGTCGCGGAGTTCCGCTCCCTCGACGTGCAGCCCTACCTGCGCGAACTGCTCGACGGCACGCCGGTGGACGGCCCCGCCCTCGACCTCGGCTGCGGCGGCGGGCGCAACACCCTGGCCCTGCTGGACCGGGGCTTCGACGTCCTCTCCGTCGACCTGCACGAAGGGATGGTCGAGGCCACCCGCGCCCGCACGGCCGCGTACCCGCCCGGCCGGGTCACGGTCCGCCAGGGCGGCGCGGACAGGATCCCGGCCGAGGACGGGAGGTTCGCCCTCGCGGTGTGCTACGGCGTCCTCCACAACGCGGTCGACCGGGCCCAGTGGGCGGCGGTGGTCTCCGAGCTGGCCCGGGTGCTGCGGCCCGGCGGGCTGCTCGCGCTGAACACCTTCACCTCCGAGGCCCTCGACCCGGCGCTGCGGGCGGGCGCGGAGGACGGCCAGTACCTGCTTCCCGACGGCGTCCCCATGGTCCTCCTGCCGCCCGACGAGGTACTCGCGGCCTTCGCCGGGGCCGGGCTCCGCGCGCGGGGCGAGGTGCACACCTACGTCCGCGAGCTGGAGGTCGGGCCGCGCGCCGTGCTGCGCGGTGTGCTGCGGCGGGAGGGGGACTGACATGGCCGACCTCGACGACGGTTCGACCGAGACCGACCCCTTTCCGCAGGCCGCCCTGGCGCGGGACGAGCTGGACGCGGTGCTCGCCGCGCGTCTCGCGGAGGTCCCCGGCTGGCACTCCGCCGAGGACCCGGTGCGGCTCGGCTTCGCCATGACCGCGCCGCACGAGCTGGCCCTGGAGACCTTCGGCCGCTTCGCCGCGCACAACCCCAACAACGTGGGCCTGCACACCCGCTTCGGCGACGGCGTCCGCGGCACCCGGCGGCTGGAGCGGGAGGCGGTCCTCGCGCTCGCCGGACTCCTGCACGCCGACGCCGCCGACGGGTACGTCACCAGCGGCGCCAACGAGGGCACCCTCGCCGGGCTGCGGATCGGGCGCAACGCGCTGCGCGCCGCGGGCGCCCGGCGGGTCGTCGTCCTCGCGTCGACGCTCACCCACCACTCCGTGGCGAAGGCGGCGGAGATCCTCGACCTGGAGCTGCGGCTCTGCCCGGCGGGCCCGTCCTGGCTGCTGGAGGCCGAGGCGGTGGAGGCCGCGCTGGACGACCTCGCGGCGCGGACCGCCCCGGGCGAGCGCACCGGGGTCGTCGTCGTGTCCACCGCCGGCTACTACAACACCGGTCTGGTCGACCCGGTGGACGAGATCGCCGACGTGCTCGCGCGCCGGGCCGCGGCCGGCGGGAACCTGAGCGTCTTCCACCACGTGGACGCCGCGCACGGCGGCATGATCCTGCCCTTCACCGCCCCGGAGGTCCCCTTCGACTTCCGCAGTCCCCAGGTGCACTCGATCGTCCTCGACCCGCACAAGTCCGGTCTGATGCCGTACAGCTGCGGGGTCTTCCTGTGCCGCAAGGGCCTGATGGGCCACGGCGCGGTGCCCGCCCCGATGTCCGGCTTCCTCGACGAGACGATCACCGGGTCGCGCTCCGGGGCGATGGCCGCCGCCCTGTGGTCCCTGGTCTTCGGGGTGGCCGCGGACGGCTACCGGCAGGTGTTCCGCGACTGCCTCGGCATCCGCGACCGGCTGGCCGACGCGATCCGCACCGCCGATCCCGACGCGGTGGTGCTGCCCTCGCCCGGCAACACCGTCCTCGTCGCCGGCTTCTCCCACGAGGGCGGCCGGCTGCCCGCCGCGCTCACCGACCGCTACCGGCTGGTGGGCAACACCCTGCCGTGGACGGCACCGGACGGCACCGTCGAGGACCGGCTCTTCCACCACTTCTACGCCATGCCCCACCTGACCGGGGCCCACCTCGACGGCTTCGCCGCCGCCCTCGCCGCCGCGGTCGGCGCGCCCGACCCGGCACGGCCGCGCCGCACGGCGCGGGACGACGCCCCGTCCGGTCCGCCGGGCGAGCTGCGGGAACTGCGGCGCAGCAGCGTCTGCCTGCGCCACCTCGTGGTCCATCCTCCGGAGCGGCGCGATCCGGACGGCTACCCGCACGCGTACTCCTTCCACACCTTCCAGGACCGGGCGGGTCTCGACGAGGAGCTGACCGCCCGGCCGTGGGACGGCGACGGGGCGCACGAGGGCCTGTACGTCTACGCGCCCGACCTGGACGCCCCGTTCGCCAACGAGCTGTTCGGGGTGACCGATGCCGGGCGGTACGCGCTGGAGGTGCTCGACCGCAACCAGCAGAAGCTGTCCCTGGTCGGTGCCGCCCACTTCGCCGTCTTCGGCCCCGAGCCGCGGGACGCCGACCGGCCCGTGGTCCTCGCCAACTTCCACGCCGACGGGGTGCTGCGGTCCGTCGAGTACAAGTACGGCGACCGCCGCCACAACGACGAGGTGCAGGTCTTCCGCGACGAGATCGTGGTCAAGATCGGCAAGGACGCGCGCAGCGTGCACCGCGAGGGCGACGACTACTCGTTCTCCCTGGACACCTCACTGGAGCTGCGGGTGCGGGTCGCGGACGACGACAGCGCGCCGCGGGTCGACCGGGTGGCCCGGCACGCCGATCCGGCGCTGCCGAGGCGGCGCCACCTGCTGCGCGGCCAGTACCGCCGGTTTCCCAACCGCTTCTTCGACACGGTCGTGGAGCTGACGGTGGGACGCCGCCACCGCTCGGCCGGCGCGTCCGGCGCGCTCGTCCTGCCGGGCGGTCCCGTGCTGGCCCGGTCCGCGGAGCTGGACCTCGTCCGTGTGGAGCCCGCCGTCGCGGACGGCGTGCTGCGGGTGGCGCTCGCCTCCGTCGACGGGCGCGGCGAGGCGGTGTTCTCGGTGCCGCTCGGCCTGGGCGCCCGGCTGCCCGCCCTGCTGACGGGCATTCCGGTCGGCGAGCCGGAGGGCCTGACGCCCGGCGAGGTCGTGGACTGGGCCGCCGGCCTGTATCCGCCGGTGGCCGCGCTCCGCGAGGCGGCCCGCGCCCGGGACGGGCACCGGCGCCTGTCGGCGCCCGACGGGCCGCCCGGCCGGGTGGGGCCGTCGTGACCGCGGCCGCCCTCGTCGTGCTGTGGGGCGTCCTGTCGTGGGGCGTCCTGCTCAGCGCCCGGGCCGCGTTCGCCGCCCGGGTCCTCGACCGGCGCCGCCGGCGGCACGCGGCGCCGGCCCCCGAGACGGCGCCCCACGTCGTCCTGCTCGTGCCGGCCCTGCGGGAACAGGCCCTGCTGGGCGAGGTGGTGCGCGCGGCGGCGGGGCTGTCCTATCCGCCGGGGCGGCTGCACGTGATCGTGGTGACCACGCAGCGGGAGGAGCGGGACCGGGAGACCGCGCTGGCGCGCGTGCCCGCCCTGGCGGCCTCCCTGGCCGGCGGCGGCGTCGAGGACGCGGCCGCCCGGCTCGCCGGGATCGTGCCGTCGGGACGGGCCGCGGAGACCGTGCGGCGCACCCGCGCCTCCGGCGACCCGGCCGGCACCCTGCGCGCCGAGATCGGCGCCGTACCGACCACGCGCGAGGTGGCCGCGGCCCTGCTGCCGGAGATCGCGGTCGACCGCCCCGGGGTCTCCCTGCACCACCTGCACTACGCCGACGGGGGTGCCAAGAGCGGCCAGCTCGTCCACGCCGTCGAACGGCTGCCGGACCTGCTGCCGCCGGACGCCGATCCGGCGTACACCTACGTGGGGTTGTACGACGCCGACTCGCAGCCGGACCTGGCCAGTCTGGAGCACCTGGCGGCCACCGTGTCCCGGGGCGACGGGCCCCCGCCCGACCTGGTCCAGCAGCTCCCGCTCCAGCTGCGCCGGCCGCACGCGGCACGGCCCGGCGCGGCGGACGTGCTGATGCGCGCCCACGCCCTGGCCGACCTGCGACGCCGCGCCGGTGTCGAGGCGTACCGGATCCTGGCACGGCACCGCATCCGGTCCGCACGGCTGCCCGCACGGCTCTCGGCCCTCGCGGAGCCGGTGGTGTACGGGGTCGGCGCCGGGCTGTTCGTCCGGCACGACACCCTGGTGTCCATCGGCATGTACGAGGAACCGGTGGACGACCTGCTCGTCGGCTACAAGCTGTCCTCCGCCGGCGCCTCCATGGACGTCCTGCCGGTGTTCAACCTGGTCGACCGCTACTCCGGCCCCGGGGCGCTCGGGAAGGCGTACGCGCTGGTGGCCCACGGCTCGCTCGCCGGCTGCCGGCGGCTGCTGGCCGATCCGGTGCTGCGGGCCTTCCGGCCGCGCAACACCGTGGTGTTCGTCAAGGAAGGCCTCGACACCGTGTGGTGGTTCGGCGGCCCCGCCGTGGTGGCGGCCGCGGCCGCGGCCCTCGTCGTCGACGGCTCGGCCGGCGCGCTGGCGGTGTGGGCCGCGGCGGCCTGCGCGTACGTGGTGCTGCACGGCGTGTGGTGCGTGACGAAGGCCCGTCAGTGGCTCGCCGCGCATCGCGGGGCGGCCGCACGGGCCGAGGCTCCCCCGTGGCGGTCGGCGCCCGCGCTGCTGCCGGCCTTCCTGCTCCAGCCGTTGCTGCACTGGTCGGGTCCGCTCCGGCACCTGGGCCGGGTGCTGCGCGGCGGGCCGCCGGCGCTCGGCAAGACCGAGCGGTGAGCGACGGACGGCCCTCCTCCTCTTCCTTTTCCCTCCCGCACCGCCCTCGACGAGAAATGACCCGAGAATGACACCGCACCTCTCCGACCCGCTCCTGTCCACCGTGATCATGGCCCACCCCCGGCGCAGGGCCGAGGCGCAGGCCTTGGTCGAGGCGCATCCCGCACTGGCCGCCCGGGTCGTGACCGACCCGGAGCCCGAGGGACCGCCGTCGGCGCTGCGCACCGCGCGCCGCGCCTGGCAGGCGGTGGCCCCGGGCGCCACGCACCACCTGGTCGTCCAGGACGACGCCCTGCCGGCGCCGGGATTCGCGGGCACGGTGGCCGCGCTGGCCGCGGCGCGCCCGGAGGCGTCCCTGAGCCTGTTCACGGAGTGGGGCTCGCGCACCGCGAACGCGGTCCGCGCCGCCGCGCTCCTCGGGCACGCGTGGGCGCCCGTCGTGGACGACTACCTGCCGTCGGTGGCCCTGGTCCTGCCCGCCCCGCTCGCCCTCGGCTTCGAGGAGTACGCGGCCGCGAAGGCCACGCCCGAGGCCACCGACGACGTCACCCTGCTCGACTACCTGCACGCGGTGGACAAGCTCGTCCCCGTGGCGGGACCGGTCGACCACGCCAATCCGCCCAGCCTCGTCGGCAACGACGTCATGGGGCCGCGCAGCGCCGCCTGTCTGTCCGCGGCCGCCGACCCGGACGGCTCCGTCCTTCCGGCGATGACCGCCGTGCCGTACTTCTGCTGGTGGGAACAGCTCGCCGTGGTCTACCTGCGCGACCCGGCCGCCGCCGACGGCTGGCGCCGGGTGCCGGCGGAGGAGGCCCTGGCGGAGCGGGGCCTCGGGCGGGAGCGGATCGTGGGGGCGCTGCGGCAGGCGCTGGAGACCCTCCCGCACCGCGCGTTCGTGCACGACCGGGTCAGCGACGTCCTGCTCGCCGAGGTGTGGACCACCGCCTACGCCCTCGGCGTGGTGACCCGGGAACTCGGCGCGTCCGACGGCGCGTTCCCCGACCCGTCGCGGCCCGCCGCCCGCGCGGCCCTGGCCACGCTCGCGCCGGGCGCGCTGCGCCGGGTCGTCCCGGTCCGCTGGCTGACGGCCGTGGGCGAGCTGCTGTCCCCGCTGGTGGAGGCCGCGGTGCTGGCGGGCGCCCAGGACGCCGCGGTGGCCGGGAGCGCTTCGTGAGCGGTGCCGAGCCGGTGATCGAGGTGGCCGGCGTCACCAAGACGTTCCGCACCTGGGGTACCGCCGGGGCCTGGAGCGTCCGCCGCCCCTTCCGGCGGCGGACGGAGCGGTCGGTCGCGCTGGACGCCGTCGACCTGCGGATCTCCCGGGGCGAGTTCATCGGCCTGCTCGGGCAGAACGGGGCGGGCAAGTCCACCCTGATCAAGCTGATGACGGGCCTGCTGCTGCCGGACGCCGGAACGGTCCGGGTGTGCGGGCTCGACCCGTACGCCGACCGGGAGGGCAACGCCCGCAACATGGGCGTCACCTTCGGGCAGCGCACGCAGATGTGGTGGGACCTGCCCGCGCGCGACTCCTTCTCCATCCTGCGCGACGTGTACGGGCTGGCCGACGGGGTCTGGCGGAAGACGCTGGCCGAACTCGACGACGTGCTCACGCTCTCCGCGTTCTGGGACACCCCCGTGCGCTTCCTGTCCCTGGGGCAGCGGGTGCGGTGCGACCTGGCCGCCGCCCTGCTGCACCGGCCCCGGGTGCTCTTCCTCGACGAGCCCACCATCGGCCTGGACGTCATGGTCAAGGACCAGGTGCGCGAGCTGCTGTCGCGGCTGGCCGCCACCGGCGACCACTCGGTGGTGCTGACGACCCACGACATGGCGGAGGTCGAGGCGCTGTGCCGCCGCATCGTCGTCATCGACCGCGGGCAGGTCGTGCACGACGGGCGGCGCGACCGGCTGGCCGTCGCCGCCGGCGCCGAGCAGTCGTTCCTCGTCGAGTTCGAGACGCCGCCGCCGGCCCTGGACCTGGTGCGTGCCACGGTCGTGGAGGTCAAGGGGGCGACCGCGCGGGTCAGGCCGCACCCGGGAGTGGACCGGGCGGAGGCCACCGCCGAACTGCTCGCCGCGCACCCGGTCCGCTCGGTGCGCTACGAGGGGGCGACGGCCGAGGACGTCCTGCGCGCCCTGCACCGGGGCACGCCGCCGAAGCAGACGGAGGCAGGAGCCGCGGAGACCGGGACGGCGGAGGCCGAGACGGCGAAGGCCGGTGCTGCGGAGGTCGGTACGACGGAGGTCGGTACGGCGGAGGCCGGGGTCACGGAGGCGGGTACGTGAGCCTCCTCAGCAGGTCCGGTCCCGCTCCGCGGCCGGCCGGGCCGTCCGGCGGGGCGGCCGGGCCGTCGCCGCGCGCCCACCGCCTCATGGCCCTGGTGCCGCGCACCGAGTGGGCCTACCGGCCGCGCATCGTCGCGACGGCCTTCGTCATCGTCACGCAGGTCTTCCTGTACGTGCTGCTGTGGCGGGCCCTGTACGACGGGAGCGCCGGGGCGGTCGGCGGCCTCGACGTGTCCCAGGCCGTCACCTACTCGGTGCTCGCCACCCTCATGGGGACCGGCCGGGTCATCATGGAGGGGGCGTCCCAGGAGACGGCGCAGAGCAAGATCCGCGACGGCTCGGTGGTGTTCTGGTTCGTGCGCCCGCTGTCCGCCCGCCGCTACTGCGCCTGGCGCGGCCTGGGCGAGAGCCTGTACGCCACCGCCTGGCTGCTGGTCGGCCTGGCGGTGGGCGTGGCCTGCGGACTGGTCGCACCGCCGCCGTCGGCGGCAGCGGCGGCGGTGACCGTGCTGGCCTACGGGCTCGGGCAGGTCGTCTTCTACCAGATCGGCCTGCTCGTGGACCTGACCAGCTTCTGGACCATCACGTCCTTCGGTGTGAACCGGCTGGCGGCCTTCGCGCAGCTGCTGCTGTCCGGCGGGCTGATCCCGCTGTGGTTCTTCCCGGAGTGGCTGCGCGCCGTCGCCGTCCACCTGCCGTTCGCCGCGACCATCGACGTGCCGGTCTCGCTGTACACCGGCCGCGTCCCCGCCGCGGAGTTCTGGCCGTACGTCGCCGAGCAGGCCCTGTGGTGCGTCGTCCTGGCCCTGCTGAGCCGCGTGATGTGGCGGCGCGCGGCCCGGCGCCTGCTCGTGCTGGGAGGGTGAGGCGGATGACGACGACTCCCGACTCCGCCGCGCCCGCCCGCCGCGTGGGCAGGCTGCGGCTGGCCTCCGTGATCATGCGGGCGGGTCTGCGCAGTCAGCTCGCCAACCGGGCGGACTTCGCGATGGCCGTCGCCAACGGCGTGACCTACCAGATCACGGTGCTGCTCTTCGCGACGGTCATCTTCAGCCGGTTCCCCTCGCTCGGCGGCTGGGGGCTCGGCGAGATCCTGCTGATCAGCAGCATCCGGATGCTCGGGCACGGGCTGTACATGCTGTTCTTCGGCAATCTCGGGCTGATCCCGCACCTGCTGCGGGAGGGCCGCTTCGAGGCGTTCCGGACCCGTCCGGCCCCCGTGCTGCTCCAGGTGTTCACGTACGAGGCGCCGATCAACGCCCTGGGCGACCTGGTGGTGGCCGGGGCCTCGTTCACCGTGTGCCTGTCGCTGCTGGACATCGCCTGGACACCGGCCGCGCTGGCCTTCCTGGTGGTCGCGGTCGCCGCCGCGACGGTGATCGAGCTGGGGCTCAACCTGCACATCGCCGGTCTGGTGCTGCGGTTCCGGGGCAGCGAGTCCCTGTTCTTCTGGCTCGACAACACGGCGGGCAACTTCGGCAACTACCCGCTGAGCGTGTTCCCGGCGTTCCTCCAGGGGGCCTTCACCTTCGGCCTCCCGATCGCGTTCGCGGGCTACTACCCGGCGGCCTGGCTGACCGGCCACGCCGACACGGTGCCCCTCTCCCCCGTCCTGGTCCACCTGTCGCCCCTGGTCGCCCTGGTGACGGTGCTGTCCGGCCTCGCGGTGTGGCGGCGGTGCCTGGCGTGGTACTCGCGGAACGGGTGACACCGCTGCGGCGGGCCCCCGGCCCGGGTCCGGACCGGGTCCGGGGCGCCTTCCGGCCCCTGGGGCCCGGCGGGCCCCGGGGGCCGGACGGCCGTCCCCCGTCCGGCTGACGTCCGGTCCGGCGCCCCGCCCGGCGGGAAGGCAATCCCGAAGAGGGCGGGCCGTCCGGCCCGCCCGCCGGCGGAGGAGCGAGCACCGTGGACCGTGACGGAACGACCGGCGCGAGCCCGTCCGGGGGCGAAGGCGGACGGCACGAGCCGGCGGGGCCCATGTCGACCGTCGCGCTCCGGGTCAACGGGACCGTCCACCCCCTCCGGCTGGACAACCGCACCACCCTCCTGGACGCCCTGCGGGAGCACCTGGACCTCACCGGCGCCAAGAAGGGCTGCGACCACGGCCAGTGCGGCGCCTGCACGGTGCTCGTCGGCGGGCGGCGCGTCAACAGCTGCCTGCTGCTGGCGGTCGCCTGCGACGAGCCCGTCACCACCGTCGAGGGCCTCGCCGACGGCGACCGGCTCCATCCGCTCCAGGAGGCGTTCGTCGCCCGCGACGCCCTCCAGTGCGGCTACTGCACCCCCGGCCAGATCTGCTCCGCCGTCGCCCTCCTCGACGAGGCGGCCGCCGGCCACCCCTCGTACGTGACGCCTCCGCGCGCCCCGAACGGCACCGGTCCCGTGGCGCTGACCCGCGAGGAGATCCGCGAGCGGATGAGCGGCAACCTCTGCCGCTGCGGCGCCTACCCCCGCATCGTCGACGCCGTCACCGACGTCCACGAGGAGGCCTCCCGGTGAAACCCTTCGACCACGTCCGCGCCGAGCACACCGAGCAGGCCCTCGACGCCCACGCCGGCCGCCCCGGCGCCCAGTACCTGGCGGGCGGCACCAATCTCGTCGACCTGATGAAGCTCGGCGTCGCCACCCCCTCGCTCCTCGTGGACATCCGCCGGCTGCCGCTGGACACCGTCGCCGAGACGCCCGACGGCGGCCTCGGCATCGGCGCCACCGTCCGCAACAGCGACCTGGCCGCCCATCCGCTCGTCCGCACCCGCTACCCCGTGCTGTCGCAGGCGCTCCTCGCCGGCGCCTCCCCGCAGCTCCGCAACGCCGCCACCACCGGCGGCAACCTCCTCCAGCGCACCCGCTGCCCGTACTTCCAGGACGTCTCCAAACCCTGCAACAAGCGGGAGCCCGGCACCGGCTGCCCCGCCCGCGACGGGGTCCACCGGGACCTCGCCGTGCTCGGGCACTCGGCGCGGTGCGTCGCCACCCACCCCTCGGACATGGCCGTCGCCCTCGCCGCCCTCGACGCCCGCGTGCACCTGCGCGGCCCCGACGGCGAGCGCACCGTCCCGCTCACCGACTTCCACCGCCTGCCCGGGGACCGGCCCGAGCAGGACACCGTCCTGCGCGACGGAGAACTCGTCACCCAGGTGGTCCTCCCGCCGCCCACCGGCGCCCGCAGCGCCTACCGCAAGGCCCGCGACCGCGCGTCGTACGCCTTCGCGCTCGCCTCCGTCGCCGCCGTCCTCACCGTCAGGGACGGCAGGGTGGAGGAGGCCGCCCTCGCCTTCGGCGGCCTCGCCCACCGGCCGTGGCGCGCCCGCGCGGCGGAGGAGGTGCTGCGCGGCGCGCCCGCCGTCGAGGAGACGTTCGCCCGCGCCGCCGACGCCGAACTGGCGGCCGCCGAGCCGCTGCGCGACAACGGCTTCAAGGTGCCGCTCGCCCGCCGCCTCGCCGTCCGCGTGCTCACCGATCTCACCGCCGCCGGCTGAGGAGCCGCCCCATGTCCCTCCCCCCGACATCCCCCGGGCCGGCCGCCGGCTCCGACGCCGTGCGCCGCGAAGCCCGGCAGAAGGCGACCGGACGGGCCCGCTACGCCGCCGAGCACACCCCGCCCGGCTGCCTCCACGCCGCGCCCGTGCCCGCCACGATCGCCAGGGGCCGGGTCACCGCCGTCCACGCCGACGAGATCCTGGCCAGGCCCGGCGTCCACGCCGTCCTCAGCCACGAGGACGCGCCCCGCCTCGGCGACGCCGACGACCCCACGCTGGCCCTGCTCCAGGACGACCGCGTCCCGCACCGCGGCTGGTACGTCGCCCTCGTCGTCGCCGACACCCCGGAGAACGCCCGCGCCGCCGCCGACGACCTCCGCGTCGACTACGCGCCCGAGGAGCACGACGCCGGGCCGGCCGAGGGCCACCCCCGCCTCTACACGCCGGAGAAGGCCAACGGCGGCTACCCCGCCGTGCGCGAACGAGGCGACTTCGACACCGCCTTCGCCGACTCCGCGGTCCGCGTCGACGCGACGTACACCATGACCGCCCTGCACAACCACCCCATGGAACCGCACGCCTCCACGGCCTGGTGGACCGACGGCGACCTGACCGTCCACGACTCCAGCCAGGGCTCCACCACCGTACGCGGCGTCCTCGCCCGCCTGTTCGGCCTGGCCGAGCGGCGGATCACCGTCGACTCCGTGCACGTCGGCGGCGGCTTCGGGTCCAAGGGCACCCCGCGCCCCCAGGTCGTCCTCGCCGTCATGGCGGCCCTGCACACCGGCCGGCCCGTCAAGCTCGCCCTGCCCCGCCCGCACCTCGCCGCCGTCGTCGGCCACCGCGCCCCCACCGTCCAGCGCGTGCGCATCGGCACCGACGCCCACGGCGTGATCCGGGCCCTCGCCCACGAGGTCACCACCCAGACCTCCACGGTCAAGGAGTTCGTCGAGCAGGCCGCCGTCCCCGCCCGAACCATGTACACCTCGCCGCACAGCCGCACCACCCACCGGGTGGTGGCCCTGGACGTCCCCACCCCTTCGTGGATGCGCGCCCCGGGCGAGGCGTCCGGCATGTACGCCCTCGAATCCGCCATGGACGAACTCGCCGTCGCCACCGGTCTCGACCCCGTCGAGCTCCGGCTGCGCAACGAACCCGACACCGAACCCGACAGCGGCCGGCCGTTCAGCAGCAGGAACCTCGCCGCCTGCCTCCGGGAGGGCGCCCGGCGCTTCGGCTGGGAGGACCGCGACCCGCGGCCGGGCGTGCGGCGCTCCGGCGGCCGGCTCACCGGCACCGGCGTGGCCGCCGCCACCTACCCCTATCTCCTCAGTCCCTCGACGGCCACCGCGCACGCCGCACCGGACGGCACCTACGTCGTCCGCCTCAACGCCACCGACATCGGCACCGGCGCGCGCACCGTCCTCGCGCAGATCGCCGCCGACGCCCTCCGCGCGCCCCTGGACGCGGTCCGCGTGGAGATCGGCAGCAGCGCCCTGCCCGACGCGCCGCTGGCCGGCGGCTCCTCGGGCACCTCCTCGTGGGGCTGGGCCGTGCACCGCGCCTGCACCGCCCTCGTCGAACGGCTGGGCGCCCTCTCCGGCCCGCTGCCGCCCGAGGGCGTCACCGCGCGGGGCGACACGTCGGAGGAGGCGGAGAAGAAGTCCCCCTACGCCCGGCACGCGTTCGGCGCGCACTTCGCCGAGGTCGAGGTGGACACCGCGACCGGTGAGGTACGGGTGAGCAGGCTGCTCGGCGTCTTCGCGGCCGGCCGCATCCTCAACCCCCGTACCGCGCGCTCCCAGTTCATCGGCGGCATGACCATGGGCATCGGCATGGCGCTCACCGAAGGCAGCACGCTCGACCGGGAGTTCGGCGGCTTCGTGGAGCGGGACCTCGCCTCCTACCACGTGCCGGTCAGCGCCGACGTACCGTCCCTGGAGGCGCACTGGCTGGACGAGGACGACCCCCACCTCAACCCCATGGGCAGCAAGGGCATCGGGGAGATCGGCATCGTCGGCACCGCCGCCGCCCTCGCGAACGCCGTGCACCACGCGGTCGGCGTCCGCCTGCGGAACCTCCCCCTCACCCCGGACCGCCTCCTTCCGCACCTGCCGGACTGACCGGCGGCCACGGGTGTGGGCTCCGGGGAGGCGGGCACGCGGTCAGTCGACCGCCCGGACGGGAACGGACCCGTGCCCGCCCCGGGCCCGAGAGCGAAGGAGCGTCCTATGGCGGACGACCTGTGGAGCTACAGCCCGACCTGCGGACACCGGTCGGGCATGGACGTGGACGGCTGGAGCGTGATGGCGACCGACGGGTTCGTGGGACGGGTGGACGCGCACTCCGAAGAGGAGGGGCACGCCCACCTGGTCCTGGACGCGGGGGCGTGGATCTTCGGGAAACTGCTGATCCCCGCGAGCGCGGTCGTCCGCTGCGAACCGGAGGAGCGGACGATCCGCCTGGGCCTGACGCGGAGGCAGGTCGAGGACGCCCCGCAGCACCTCACGGAGACCGACCGCGCCGACCGGCAGTACCGGGACGACGTGGCGGCGTACTTCGCCGAGGCGACCGGCGCCGGGCGCTCCGGCACTTCCTGAGCCCCCGTGGCCCGTCACCCCCGCGGGCCCCCGCACCGACCGCGTTCCCCGCCCCCGGCGGGCCGGCGGCGGGGCGCCTCGGCGGGGGAAGCGGAGCACTCCGGATCGGTGGGGCGGGCGTGCGCCAGGACCTCGCGGACGGCCGCCCGCAGATCGGGCAGGCCGGTGGCCACGCGGTCGTCGGCGAACACCCGGCCGGGACGGAAGCGGGCGTACGCGCACCAGGTGCCGTCGTCGTCCCGGATCGCCCGGCCGAGGGGGAAGCCGCCGGGGAAACCGTCGTCCACGCAGACGTACACCACGCCGCCCCGCCCGACCGGACCGTCCGGCAGCAGCAGGACCGCTCCCCGTCCCGACGGTGACGTCGACGCGTTCACTTCGGCAGCCATTGTCCCTGTCCCTCCGCTCCACCTCTCGGCGGGGGGGGGGCGGGCCCCCCCCCCCCCCCCCCCCCCCCCCCCCACAAAAACCGCCCCCCCCCCCCGTATACCCGGCCCCCCCGTGCCCAAAGGATAAAACCACCGGAACCCCCGGCACTAGCCGG
>NZ_JBHYPS010000039.1:0-77107 GCF_042746075.1 Streptomyces sp. NPDC058758
ACGCCCGGTTACATTCCGAACCCGGAAGCTAAGCCTTTCAGCGCCGATGGTACTGCAGGGGGGACCCTGTGGGAGAGTAGGACACCGCCGAACAACCCGCCCTTTTAGCTCAGTCGGCAGAGCGTCTCCATGGTAAGGAGAAGGTCAACGGTTCGATTCCGTTAAAGGGCTCAGATAAACAACAAGGCCCCCGCCACCAGGCGGGGGCCTTCTTGCGTTTCCGGGCAGGGCGGAAGAACGGAGACGGGCCGGCGTCTCCTCGCGGAGACGCCGGCCCGCGTCGTCGTCAGCTGGGGTCCGGCTCCCGCAGGCGCATCGTCAGGATGGCCATGTCGTCCGAGGCCGGGGCGTGGGCGAAGCGCTCGACCGCGCGGAGGATGCGGCCGCCGACCGCGCCGGCCGTCAGCCCCGTACACGTCCTCAGGGCGTCGGCCAGACCGTCGTCGCCCAGCATGCGGGTGCCCTCGCGGCGCTCCGTGACGCCGTCCGTGACACAGAGGAGGACGTCGCCCGGATCGAGCGTGAACGTCTCCTCGTACAGCTCCAGGTCGTCCATCACGCCGAGCAGCGGCTGCGGTTCGGCGGCCGGGGTGACCGTGCCGTCGGGGCGGAGGCGCAGGGGGAGGGGGTGGCCGGCGCAGACGACCTTCAGGGTCGCCGAGCCGTCGGGCTGCGGGTGGAGCTCGCCGTACAGCAGGGTCAGGAAGCGGCTGCGGGCGCCCTCGTCGAGGATGGCCGCGTTCAGGCGCTCCAGGACGGCCGGGCCGCCGAAGCCCTCGCGGGCCAGTAGGCGCAGGGCGTGCCGGGCCAGGCCCGTGACGGCCGCCGCCTCCGGGCCCGTACCGCAGACGTCGCCGATGGCGAAGCCGTACACGTCCTCCCTGATCGGGAAGACGTCGTAGAAGTCGCCGCCGACCTCGTTCCCCTCGCCGGCCGCGCGGTAGATGACGTCCACCTCGACACCGGGGATCTTGGGGAGCTCAGGAGGGAGGAGGCTGCGCTGTAGGGACTGGCTGATGGCGTTGCGCTCGGAGTACAGGCGGGCGTTGTCCAGGGCCAGGGCGGCCCGGCGCGAGAGGTCCTCGGCCAGCTCCAGGATCTCCTGGCGGAAGTGGTCCTCGGCCGGACGGCCGAGGGTCAGCATGCCGATCACGCGGTTGCGGGCCACCAGGGGCAGCACGACCGTTTCGCCGGCGACCGCGCCGGCCGTGGCCAGGGCGCCGTCGATGCCGGAGGAGAGCGGGCTGCCCAGGTGCTCCAGCTCGCGGGCCGACGCGGCCAGCGCGGCCCGGTGGGCCGCGTCGCCGGGAGCCGTCCAGAGGCGGGCGCCGGGAGACGGCACCGGATCGGGCGGGGCGATCGAGCCCAGCAGGGCCTTCAGGCCGTCGATGCGGTCCTCGTCCTCGTGGAGCACGTACGAGAGGTACGGGTCCGAGGTCGGGTCGGCGATCGTGTACACCGCGCACCAGGTGGCGAGCGTCGGGACCGTCATCTGGGCCATCAGCGCCAGCGTCTGGTCGCGGTCGAGGGTGCCGGCCAGCAGGTCGGAGGCCTCGACGAGGAAGCTGAGGGAACCGCGGCGGAGCCGCTCCAGCTCGCCCAGGCGGGCCGACTCCACGGCCAGGGCGATGCGGTCGGCGGCGAACTGGAGACGGAGCGCCTCCTCGTTCGAATAGCGGTTCGCGGCCTCGGCCGCGACGCCGAGGGAACCGGTGAGACGGCCCTCGACCTTGAGGGGGACCGTGACCACCGACCGCATGCCGGTGCCCTCCAGCAGCGGCACGGCGCCCGGGACTGCGGCCAGGTCCTCGTGGACCGCGGGCATCCGGGCGGAGCCGTAGCGGCTGGCACCGGTCTCCACCGGGACCCGGGCGAAGCGCTGGCGGGCCGCCGGGAGGCCCGTCGTCGCCCGCACCTCCAGCTCCGTCTCGTCGTCCGTGGCGAGCAGCAGGAAGGCGGCGTCCCCGTCGAGCATGTCACGGGCCCGCTCGACCGTGCGCTGGAGCAGGCCGTCCAGGTCGTCGGGGGCGGGGGAGCCGATGAAGACCTCGAAGGGGTCCGTGGCGCGGCTCTCCGCGCCCGGGTCGGCGGCCGGGCGCTGCGGGGTCTGCAGGACCGCGCGCTCCTCCTCCCGCACCAGCAGGCAGACCGTGGAGGGCTCGCCCCCGGCGTCACGTACCCGCAGGTGGGAGGCGTACACGGGGATGACGCGGCCGTCGGCGCGGCGGAGCCCGTAACTGCCCTCCCAGCGGGAGAGGCGGAGGGCCTCCGCGAGGCCGGTGCCGATGCCGGGGGTGTGCGGCCAGGCGGCGAGGTCGCCCAGGGGCTTGCCGGTGACCTGCTCGGGGGCGTACCCGAAGAGCTCCTCGGCGTCCTCGTTCCAGGAGGTGATCGCGCCGCCCCGGTCGATCTGGACGACGGCGACGCGGACGCGGCTGTCGGCGACCGGGAGGAGGGCGTCGGGCAGGACCGGGCCGGCGGAGCGGGTGCCGACGGGGCGCTGGGGGAGGTCCAGGTGGAACCAGACGTGCTTGCGGGTGGGGGAGTAGTCGACGCCCCAGCGGTCGGCGAGGGCGGCGCACAGGAGCAGGCCGCGGCCGTTCTCCCGGTCGGGGCTCGCGATCGTACGGCCGCTCTGGACCGGGATCTCGCGCTCCGGGTAGCGGTCGGCGACCTCCACGCGGACGCTGTCCTCGGAGCGCAGGCACAGGACGTCCGCGGCGGTGCCCGCGTGCACCACGGCATTGGTGACCAGCTCGCTGGTCAGGACGACGGCGTCGTCCACGAGCTCGGGGTGGCCCCAGCCCTGGAGGGTGTCCCGGACGAAGGCCCGGGCGGCGGCGACGGACCGTCCGACGGGCTCGAAACTGGCAGTCGCCCGCGCGGTGATCACAGCACTCCTCGTACGCGTCTCGACGCCCGGCTCTGCCATGCTCGGTCTGCCCCTCCCACTGCCCGGTGGTCGTACGCTCGCCACACCGCCCCCGCCGGGCGGACCGGGGCGGCTGGACAGCCGGATGCCAGATTACTTACCTTCGCCGTCCCCGCGGATGCCGGTCTCCGCTGTTTCCGCCCTCCGGGGGCGGGGACGCTGTGCGAAGCTGCCGAACTGTTATCGCCCGGTCCGGTCGCGGTGAAACACTGGGAATGCTTCGGCGGGAGCCGGAGCGGAACGGTCGAGCCCCTTTCGGGAGGGTCACGGTGGAGTCTGGCACGGCGGCGCGGCGCGGCGGCGGCAGCGGCACGCGCGCGAGGGGCGGGCGTTCCCGTGGGGGGACGGTGCAGGTGGACGTGGCCGCGCTGGAGCGGTTGCTGTCCGCTCTGGTGTCGATGCGCGACGGGAACCTGCGGAGGCGGCTGACCGTCTCCGGCGACGGGGTGATGGCCGAGATCGCGGCCGTCTTCAACGAGGTCGCCGACCGGCAGATGCACGTGACCGGCGAGCTGTCGCGGGTGCGGCGGGTGGTCGGGCGCGAGGGCAAGCTGTCCGAGCGGCTGGAGGCCGGGACGACCGAGGGCGCCTGGGCGGCGGCGATCGAGGCGGCGAACGCGCTGGTCGACGACCTCGCGCGACCGGTCTCCGAGGTCAGCCGGGTGCTGACGGCGGTCGCCGAGGGTGACCTCGAACAGCGGATGGACTTGCGTTCGGAGGGTTCCGACGGGACGGTGCGGCCGCTGCGCGGCGAGTTCCTGAAGGTCGCGCGGACCGTCAACCACCTGGTGGACCAGCTGTCGGTCTTCGCGTCCGAGGTGACCCGGGTCGCCGTCGAGGTGGGCACGGAGGGCATCCTCGGCGGGCAGGCGCACGTCCGGGGCGTGTCCGGGTCCTGGAAGGACCTCACGGACTCCGTCAACACCATGGCGAACCAGCTGACGGCCCAGGTGCGGGACATCGCGCTGGTGACGACGGCGGTGGCCAACGGCGACCTGTCGCAGAAGGTCACGGCGAACGTGGCCGGCGAGATGCTCTCGCTGAAGAACACCGTCAACACGATGGTGGACCAGCTGTCGTCGTTCTCGTCCGAGGTGACCCGGGTCGCCCGCGAGGTGGGCACCGAGGGCGAGCTCGGCGGTCAGGCCGAGGTGGCCGGGGTCGCCGGCGTGTGGAAGGACCTGACCGACTCCGTCAACACGATGGCGGGCAACCTCACCAATCAGGTGAGGGGGATCGCGGAGGTGACGACGGCGGTCGCCAACGGCGACCTGTCGCAGAAGGTCACCGTCAGCGCGCGCGGCGAGATCGCCCAACTCGCCGACACCATCAACCAGATGACCGAGACGCTGCGGACCTTCGCCGACGAGGTGACCCGGGTGTCCGGCGAGGTCGGCGCCGAGGGCCTGCTCGGCGGGCAGGCGCAGGTGCCGGGCGCGGCGGGCACCTGGAAGGACCTGACGGACTCGGTCAACACCGTCTTCCGGAACATCACCACGCAGGTGCGGGACATCGCGCAGGTGACCACGGCGGTCGCCAACGGCGACCTGTCGCAGAAGGTCACCGTCGACGTCGCCGGCGAGATGCTGGAGCTCAAGAACACCGTCAACACCATGGTGGACCAGCTGTCCGCCTTCGGTTCCGAGGTGACCCGGGTGGCCCGGGAGGTCGGCGTCGAGGGCCGGCTGGGCGGACAGGCGCAGGTGCCCGGCGCCGCCGGCACGTGGAAGGACCTCACCGACTCGGTGAACAACGCCTTCCACAACCTCACCGGCCAGGTGCGGGACATCGCGCAGGTGACCACGGCGGTCGCCAACGGCGACCTGTCGCAGAAGGTCACCGTCGACGTGGCCGGCGAGATGCTGGAGCTCAAGAACACCGTCAACACCATGGTGTCGCAGCTGTCGTCCTTCGCCGACCAGGTCACGCGGATGGCGCGGGACGTGGGCACCGAGGGCCGGCTGGGCGGTCAGGCGCGGGTGGACGGCGTCTCCGGCCGCTGGCGCGAGCTGACCGACTCGGTGAACTTCATGGCCGGGAACCTCACCTCGCAGGTGCGGCAGATCGCGCAGGTGACCACGGCCGTGGCGCGCGGCGACCTGTCGCAGAAGATCGACGTCGACGCGCGCGGCGAGATCCTGGAGCTCAAGAACACCATCAACACGATGGTCGACCAGCTCTCCGCCTTCGCCGACCAGGTGACCCGGGTCGCCCGCGAGGTGGGCACCGACGGGCGCCTCGGCGGCCAGGCGCAGGTGCCGGGCGTCGCCGGTGTGTGGCGGGACCTCACCGACTCGGTGAACGGCATGGCGGGGAACCTGACGGCCCAGGTGCGCAACATCGCGCAGGTCGCCACCGCGGTGGCGCGCGGCGACCTGTCGCAGAAGATCGACGTCGACGCGCGCGGCGAGATCCTGGAGCTCAAGAACACCCTCAACACGATGGTGGACCAGCTGTCCTCCTTCGCGGACCAGGTGACCCGGGTGGCCCGCGAGGTGGGCACCGAGGGCATCCTGGGCGGGCAGGCCGAGGTGCAGGGGGTCTCCGGCACCTGGAAGGACCTGACCCAGTCGGTGAACTTCATGGCGAACAACCTGACCTTCCAGGTCCGGAACATCGCCGAGGTCACCACCGCCGTCGCCCGCGGCGACCTGTCGAAGAAGATCACCGTCGACGCCAAGGGCGAGATCCTGGAGCTCGTCACCACCGTCAACACGATGGTGGACCAGCTGTCGAACTTCGCCGACGAGGTGACCCGGGTGGCCCGCGAGGTGGGCACCGAGGGCATCCTCGGCGGTCAGGCCCGGGTGCGCGGGGTCACCGGCATCTGGAAGGACCTGAGCGACAACGTCAACCTGATGGCCAACAACCTGACCAGCCAGGTGCGGAACATCGCCCGGGTCTCCTCGGCGGTCGCCAACGGCGACCTGACGAAGAAGGTCACGGTGGAGGCGCGCGGCGAGGTCGCCGAACTCGCCGAGACCGTCAACACGATGGTGACGACCCTGTCCGCGTTCGCCGACGAGGTGACCCGGGTGGCCCGCGAGGTGGGCACCGACGGCATCCTCGGCGGCCAGGCCCGGGTGCCCGGCGGTTCCGGCACCTGGAAGGACCTCACCGACTCGGTGAACAGCATGGCCGACAACCTGACGGGTCAGGTGCGGCAGATCGCCGCGGTCACCACGGCCATCGCCAAGGGCGACCTCACCCGGAAGATCGACATCGACGCCCGGGGCGAGATCCAGGAGCTGAAGAACACCATCAACACGATGGTCGACCAGCTGTCGAACTTCGCCGAGGAGGTCACCCGCGTCGCCCGCGAGGTGGGCACCGACGGCCAGCTCGGCGGCCAGGCGCGGGTGCGGGACGTGGAGGGCACCTGGAGCGACCTCACCCTCTCCGTGAACGAGATGGCCGGGAACCTCACCCGGCAGGTGCGCGCGATCGCGGCCGTCGCCACCGCGGTGACCCGCGGCGACCTCAACGTCAAGATCGACGGTGTGGACGCGGCCGGCGAGATCCAGGCCCTGCAGGACAACATCAACACGATGATCGCCAACCTGCGCGACACCACCCTCGCCAACGACGAGCAGGACTGGCTCAAGTCCAACCTGGCCCGCATCTCCGGCCTCATGCAGGGCCGCCGGGACCTCGACGACGTCGCCTCGCTCATCATGAGCGAGCTGACGCCGGTGGTCTCCGCCCAGCACGGCGCCTTCTTCGTGGCGACGCCGACCGGGTCCGCCAACCACGACACCGAACTCGTCGGCGAGGGCGACGGCTCGTACGAGCTGCGCATGCGCGGCAGTTACGGGTACTCCGCCGGCTCCATGCCGACCTCCTTCCGCCCCGGCGAGACCCTCATCGGGACCGCCGCCGAGGAGAAGCGGACGATCCAGGTCAACGTGCCGCCGGGCTACCTCAAGATCTCGTCCGGACTCGGCGAGGCCGCCCCCGCGCACGTGATCGTGCTGCCCGTCCTCTTCGAGGGGAAGGTCCTCGGCGTCATCGAGCTGGCCTCCTTCCAGCCCTTCGCCCAGATCCAGCGGGACTTCCTCAACCAGATCGCCGAGCTGATCGCGACCACGGTCAACACCATCAGCGTCAACACCAAGACCGAGGTGCTGCTCCAGCAGTCGCAGGAGCTGACCGAGCAGCTCAAGGAGCGCTCGGCCGAGCTGGAGCACCGGCAGAAGGAGCTGCAGAACTCCAACGCCGAACTGGAGGACAAGGCCGAACTCCTCGCCCGCCAGAACCGCGACATCGAGGTCAAGAACACCGAGATCGAGGAGGCCCGGCAGGTCCTGGAGGAGCGGGCCGAACAGCTCGCCGTCTCCATGCGCTACAAGTCCGAGTTCCTCGCCAACATGTCGCACGAGCTGCGCACCCCGCTCAACTCGCTGCTCATCCTGGCCAAGCTGCTCGCGGACAACGCGGAGACCAACCTCACCCCGAAGCAGGTCGAGTTCGCCGAGACCATCCACGGCGCCGGCTCCGACCTGCTCCAGCTCATCAACGACATCCTCGACCTGTCGAAGGTCGAGGCGGGCAAGATGGACGTCTCCCCGACCCGGATCGCCCTCGTCCAGCTCGTCGACTACGTGGAGGCGACCTTCCGGCCGCTCACCGCGGAGAAGGGCCTGGACTTCTCGGTCCGGGTCTCGCCCGAGCTGCCCGCCACCCTCCACACCGACGAGCAGCGGCTCCTCCAGGTGCTGCGCAACCTGCTGTCCAACGCGGTGAAGTTCACCGACTCCGGCGCGGTCGAGCTGGTGATCCGGCCGGCCGGCGCGGACGTGCCGCAGTCCATCAGGGAGCAGCTCCTGGAGGCCGGCTCGCTGCGCGACGCCGACGCCGAGCTGATCGCCTTCTCGGTCACCGACACCGGGATCGGCATCGCGGCCAGCAAGATGCGGGTCATCTTCGAGGCGTTCAAGCAGGCCGACGGCACCACCAGCCGCAAGTACGGCGGCACCGGCCTCGGCCTGTCGATCAGCCGGGAGATCGCCCGTCTGCTGGGCGGCGAGATCTTCGCGGCGAGCGAGCCGGGCCGCGGCTCCACCTTCACCCTCTACCTGCCGCTGAACCCGACCGAGGTGCCGCAGCACGGGTACGGGCAGGGCGAGCAGGAAGAGCCCGGGCAGGAGCCCGGGGACGGCCGGTCCGGGCCCGCCTTCCCGCACTTCCCGCCCGCGCCGGTGCGGAGCGAGGCGCGGTCGGGGGCCGGGGCGCTCTTCCGGCACCGTCGCAAGGCGGGCGCGGCGGCGGAGGCGCCGGACACGGCCGGGGCGGGCGAGGCCCGGGGCGGGGTGCCCGGGCAGCCGGGCCCGCAGGGGCTGCCGGAGGAGGCCGGCGAGAGCGCCGGCGCGGAGCCGGAGGGCGTTGCCGCGCCGCGCCGCACCTACTCCTTCGCCGGCGAGAAGGTCCTCATCGTGGACGACGACATCCGCAACGTCTTCGCCCTCACCAGCGTGCTGGAGCAGCACGGGCTCGCGGTGTTGTACGCGGAGAACGGGCGGGAGGGCATCGAGGTCCTGGAGCAGAACGACGACGTGACGGTCGTTCTGATGGACATCATGATGCCGGAGATGGACGGGTACGCGACGACGACCGCGATCCGGCGGATGCCGCAGTTCGCCGGGCTGCCGATCATCGCGCTGACCGCGAAGGCGATGAAGGGCGACCGGGAGAAGGCGATCGAGTCGGGCGCCTCCGACTACGTCACCAAGCCGGTCGACCCCGACTACCTGCTGTCCGTCATGGAGCAGTGGATGCGGGAGGAGTGAGGCGGGCGGTCCGGTGCCGGCCCGACCGGGCCGGCACCGGACCGGGCGGCGTACCGTCGCCGTCCACGTGTGAGGAGGCCGGATACGGGGAACCTTCTCGACCCACGCCCCGTTACCGCGATGTGCACAGTGACATCACGGTGACAGGGTGTGGCGACGGGTGGGGTGCGGCTACGATGACCGGCACAAGGACGGACGGCGCCAGGAAGCCGTCCTCTGGGGCGGCGCCCGGTGCTTCCCCCGGTTCCGGGAGTGGTTCCGGAAGCCGGGTCGAGCCGTTGCCGGGACGAGGAGGACGGGGCATGGTGCAGAAGGCCAAGATCCTCCTGGTCGATGACCGGCCGGAGAATCTGCTGGCGCTGGAGGCCATTCTCTCCGCGCTCGATCAGACGCTGGTGCGGGCATCGTCCGGGGAGGAAGCGCTCAAGGCGCTGCTGACGGACGACTTCGCGGTCATCCTGCTCGACGTCCAGATGCCCGGTATGGACGGATTCGAGACCGCGGCGCACATCAAGCGCCGCGAGCGGACCCGGGACATCCCGATCATCTTCCTGACCGCGATCAACCACGGCCCCCACCACACCTTCCGGGGGTACGCCGCGGGCGCGGTCGACTACATCTCGAAGCCGTTCGACCCGTGGGTGCTGCGCGCCAAGGTCTCCGTCTTCGTCGAGCTCTACATGAAGAACTGCAAGCTGCGCGAGCAGGCGGCGCTGCTGCGGCTCCAGTTGGAGGGCGGCGGCGAGGGCGGCCAGGGCAAGGAGGCCGCCGGGCTGCTCGCCGAGCTGTCCGCCCGGCTCGCCGCCGTCGAGGAGCAGGCCGAGGCGCTCTCCAAGCAGCTCGACGACGAGTCCGCCGACGCGGCGGCCGTCGCCACCGCAGCCCACCTGGAGCGCAAGCTCACCGGACTGCGGCGGGCGCTGGACGCGCTGGAGCCCGGCACCGGGGGCGCGCCCCCGCTCCCCGCGCAGAACTGAGGTCCCGTCACCCGGCCGCCGGTCCCGCTGACCGGCCGTCAGCCCCGTGCCGGGGCAAGGACGACACGTTCGGGTGAGGCGGACAGCCCGGCCGCTCACCGGTAACCTCGACCCCATGGCTTCACGTACGTCCGGCAAGGGCTCACAGGGCACCGCACCATCGCGCGCCGGACGGACCACGGGCGCCGCGAAGAAGACGGCCGCCAAGTCCGCGGCGAAGTCCCCGGCCAAACCGCCCGCGAAGAGGGCGGCGGCCAAGAAGGCCGCGCCCGCCAAGCGCGCGCCCGCGAAGAAGTCCGCGGCGAAGCGGCCCGCGCCCCGGCCGGCGCCGTCCCCCACCGGAGGCGTGTACAAGGTGGCGCGGGGTGCCGCGAGCGGCGTCGGCGCGGTGTTCCGAGGGATAGGGCGCGGCGCCAAGGGCCTCGACCCCGCCCACCGCAAGGACGGGCTCGCCCTGCTGCTGCTCGGCGCCGCGCTGATCGTCGCCGCCGGCACCTGGTCCCACCTGGACAACCCGGTCGGCGACCTCGTCGAGATGCTGGTCACCGGCGCCTTCGGCCGGCTCGACCTGCTCGTCCCGCTGCTGCTGGGCTCCATCTCCTTCCGGCTCTTCTGCTATCCGGAGCGCCCCGAGGCCAACGGCCGGATCGTCATCGGGCTCTCCGCGCTCGTCATCGGCGTCCTCGGGCAGGTCCACATCGCGTGCGGTTCGCCCGGCCGGGACGCCGGCTCCGAGGCGATGCAGGACGCGGGCGGACTGATCGGCTGGGCCTCCTCCCAGCCGCTGGTCTTCATGACGGGGGAGGCCCTGGCCGTCCCCCTGCTGGTGCTGCTCACCCTCTTCGGACTGCTGGTCGTCACGGCCACCCCGGTCAACGCGATCCCGCAGCGGCTGCGCGCCCTCGGCGTCCGGCTCGGCCTGGTCGAGCCCGCCTACGAGGAGACCGCCGAGGAGTACGCCGACCAGGAGCCGTACGAGGAGGACTGGCGGGAGGCGCCGCCGCGCGCCGCCCGGCCGGCCCGGCGCCGGAGCGGCGGCCCCGCCGATCCGTACGACGTGGACCGGGCCGAGGCCGAGGCGCTGGAGCGGCGCGGCCGCACCGCCCGGCCCCGCGCGGCCGACCGCGACCACGGCCTGGACCCGGTCGACGTCGCCGCCGCCGCGGCCGCCGCGCTCGACGGCGCGGTGCTGAACGGGATGCCGCCCTCGCCGCTGGTCGCCGACCTGACCAGGGACGTGACCGCCGAGCGGGCCGCGGCCCTGGCGGAGGGGGCCGGCGGTGCGACGGGCGAGGCCACCGGGCCCGTACCGCCCCTGCCGAAGACGCCGCCGAACGTGCCGACCGCGCGGGGCGGGGACAAGCGCCCGGCGGGGGGTCCCGTACCCGATCTGACCAAGCCGGCGCCGGAGCCGACGGACCTGCCGGCGCGGGCCGAGCAGCTCCAGCTCGCCGGGGACATCACCTACGCGCTGCCCTCGCTCGACCTGCTGGAGCGGGGCGGTCCCGGCAAGACCCGGTCGGCGGCGAACGACGCCGTCGTGGACGCGCTGTCGAACGTCTTCACCGAGTTCAAGGTGGACGCGGCCGTCACCGGCTTCACCCGGGGGCCGACGGTCACCCGCTACGAGGTCGAGCTCGGCCCCGCCGTGAAGGTCGAGAAGATCACCGCCCTGACGAAGAACATCGCCTACGCGGTGGCCTCGCCGGACGTGCGGATCATCTCGCCGATCCCCGGCAAGTCCGCCGTCGGCATCGAGATCCCGAACAGCGACCGGGAGATGGTGAACCTCGGCGACGTGCTGCGGCTCGCGGCCGCGGCCGAGGACGACCACCCGATGCTGGTGGCGCTCGGCAAGAACGTCGAGGGCGGCTACGAGATGGCCAACCTGGCGAAGATGCCGCACGTCCTCGTCGCGGGCGCCACCGGCTCCGGCAAGTCCTCGTGCATCAACTGCCTGATCACCTCGATCATGATAAGGGCGACCCCCGAGGACGTCCGGATGGTGCTCGTCGACCCCAAGCGGGTCGAGCTGACCGCGTACGAGGGCATCCCCCACCTGATCACCCCGATCATCACCAACCCCAAGCGGGCCGCCGAGGCCCTCCAGTGGGTGGTGAAGGAGATGGACCTCCGCTACGACGACCTGGCGGCCTTCGGCTTCCGGCACATCGACGACTTCAACCAGGCGATCCGCGACGGCAAGGTGCAGCTGCCGCCCGGCAGCGAGCGCGAGCTCAAGACCTACCCGTACCTCCTGGTCATCGTCGACGAGCTCGCCGACCTGATGATGGTGGCGCCCCGGGACGTCGAGGACGCCATCGTCCGCATCACCCAGCTGGCCCGCGCCGCCGGCATCCACCTGGTGCTCGCCACCCAGCGGCCCTCGGTGGACGTCGTCACCGGTCTGATCAAGGCGAACGTGCCGTCCCGCCTCGCCTTCGCCACCTCCTCGCTCGCCGACAGCCGGGTCATCCTCGACCAGCCCGGCGCGGAGAAGCTCATCGGCAAGGGCGACGGCCTCTTCCTGCCGATGGGCGCGAACAAGCCGGTCCGCATGCAGGGCGCCTTCGTCACCGAGGCCGAGGTCGCGGCCGTCGTGCAGCACTGCAAGGACCAGATGACGCCGGTCTTCCGGGACGACGTCACCGTCGGCACCAAGCAGAAGAAGGAGATCGACGAGGAGATCGGCGACGACCTGGACCTGCTGTGCCAGGCGGCCGAGCTGGTCGTCTCGACCCAGTTCGGCTCGACCTCGATGCTCCAGCGGAAGCTGCGGGTCGGCTTCGCGAAGGCCGGCCGGCTGATGGACCTGATGGAGTCGCGGAACATCGTGGGGCCCAGCGAGGGCTCCAAGGCGCGGGACGTGCTCGTCAAGCCGGACGAGCTGGACGGGGTGCTCGCGGTGATCCGCGGCGAGTCGGCGGAGTGACGGGCGGGGAGCGTGGGGCGGCGGGGGGCGGGGTACCCGTTCGAGACCGGGCCGAGACTCACTCGTAAGGGAAACGAGGGCAACCGTTTCCCCTGGCCGTACGTCAAGTTGGACGGAGGGGAAGAGGATGTCCCCTCGGAAGATGTCCTCCCGCCCTGATGTACAACCTCATGGCGTACAAACCGCACCCGCCCGGTTGCCCCACCCTTTCGTACCACCCATAGACTGAACGTCCAGCAGGTGGCTACACGCTCGAAAGGCGCTCTCGTGTCCATCGGCAACTCCCCCGAAGACGACCGGACGTTCCCGTCAGACGACCCGGAACCGATCGGTCGCACCCTCCAGCAGGCCCGCATCGCCGCCGGCCTCAGCGTCGAAGAGGTCAGCGCCTCCACCCGTGTCCGGATCCCGATCGTGCACGGCATCGAGGAGGAGGACTTCTCGCGCTGCGGCGGAGACGTCTACGCGCGCGGTCACATCCGCACGCTCGCGCGCGCCGTCGGGATCGACCCGGCGCCGCTGATCGAGCGGTACGACGCCGAGCACGGCGGCCGCCCCTCGCCCACCCCCGCCGCGCCGCTCTTCGAGGCGGAACGCATCCGCCCCGAGCCCCGGCGGCCCAACTGGACCGCGGCCATGGTCGCGGCGATCGTCGCCGTCGTCGGTTTCGTCGGCTTCACGATGTTCAACGGCGCCGAGGAGCCGAAGGGGACCACGGCCGCCGAGGGCGGACCGGCGCCCGCCCCGGAGAAGGCGACCTCCGCCGCCAAGCCGAAGCCGGTCAAGCCCGCCCCCAAGCCGACCGGCAGCGCCATCGCGGCGGTCCCGGCCGACAAGGTCACGGTCAAGCTCACCGCCGACGGCAAGAGCTGGATCTCGGCCAAGGCCTCCGACGGCAAGATGCTCTTCGACGGCTTCCTCCAGGAAGGCGACACCAAGACCTTCCAGGACGACGAGCAGGTCGACCTCGTCCTCGGCAACGCGGGCGCGATCGAGCTGTACGTCAACGGCAAGAAGGTCTCCGGCAAGTTCGAGGACGGCCAGGTGGAGCGCCTCAGCTACACCCGGGGCGACCCCGAGGCCGGCTGATCCGGCACGGGACGAGAGCGTCCGGTGTGACCTCCGTCGCGCAGGTGAACCCTGAGCGACGGGGTCGCGTCCGGGACGAAGTAGTCTTGAGTCCATGCCCGAACGCCGTACCGTCGCCCTTGTCACTCTCGGCTGCGCCCGTAACGAGGTGGACTCGGAGGAGCTCGCAGGCCGCTTGGCAGCGGACGGCTGGGAGCTCGTCGAGAACGCCGAGGACGCAGACGTCGCCGTCGTCAACACCTGCGGCTTCGTCGAAGCCGCCAAGAAGGACTCCGTCGACGCCCTCCTCGAAGCCAATGATCTGAAGGACCACGGCAAGACCCAGGCCGTCGTCGCCGTCGGCTGCATGGCCGAGCGCTACGGCAAGGAGCTGGCCGAGGCCCTCCCCGAGGCCGACGGCGTGCTCGGCTTCGACGACTACGCCGACATCTCCAACCGCCTCCAGACCATCCTCAGCGGTGGCAGCGTCGAGGCCCACACCCCGCGCGACCGGCGCAAGCTCCTCCCGCTCTCCCCGGTCGACCGCCAGCAGGCCGCCGCCGAGGTCGCCCTGCCGGGCCACGGAGCCGCCGAGGAGCCGCAGAACGTCCCGGGCGACCTGCCCGAGGGCCTCGCCCCCGCCTCCGGCCCCCGGGCCCCGCTCCGCCGCCGCCTCGACCGCAGCCCCGTCGCCTCCGTGAAGCTGGCCTCCGGCTGCGACCGCCGCTGCTCCTTCTGCGCCATCCCGTCCTTCCGCGGCAGCTTCGTCTCCCGCCGTCCCTCGGACGTGCTGAACGAGACGCGCTGGCTCGCCGAGCAGGGCGTGAAGGAGGTCATGCTGGTCTCCGAGAACAACACCTCGTACGGCAAGGACCTCGGCGACATCCGCCTCCTGGAGAGCCTGCTGCCCGAGCTCGCCGCCGTCGACGGCATCGAGCGCGTCCGGGTCAGCTACCTCCAGCCGGCCGAGATGCGGCCCGGCCTGATCGACGTGCTGACCTCCACCGACAAGGTCGTGCCCTACTTCGACCTGTCCTTCCAGCACAGCGCCCCCGACGTGCTGCGCGCCATGCGCCGCTTCGGCGACACCGACCGCTTCCTCGACTTGCTCGCCACCATCCGCGAGAAGGCCCCGACGGCCGGTGCCCGGTCCAACTTCATCGTCGGCTTCCCCGGCGAGACCGAGGCCGACTTCGCCGAGCTGGAACGCTTCATCACCCACGCCCGGCTCGACGCCATCGGCGTCTTCGGCTACTCGGACGAGGACGGCACCGAGGCCGCCACGTACGAGCACAAGCTCGACCAGGAGGTCGTGGACGCGCGCCTCGCCCACCTCTCCCGGCTCGCCGAGGAGCTCACCGCGCAGCGCGCGGAGGAGCGGATCGGGGAGATGCTGGAGGTACTGGTGGAGTCCGAGGACGAGGAGGACGGCTGGACCGGCCGCGCCGCCCACCAGGCTCCGGAGACGGACGGACAGGTCTACCTCGTCGACGGTGGTGGCGCGGGCCTCGACCTGGCCCCGGGCCGTATGGTCAGGGCGAAGGTCGTGGACACCGAGGGCGTCGACCTCGTGGCGGAGTGTGTCGAGGAGGTGGGCAGATGACCGGAGTCCCGGCATCCGCGACGGGCGGGACCGGCAGGCCTGCGCCCCGCGGCAAGCTGGGCGTGGCGGCCGTGAACCCCGTCAGCGTGTGGAACATCGCCAACATCCTCACCATGATCCGGCTCGTCCTCGTGCCGGCCTTCGTGGTGCTGCTCCTCCAGGACGGCGGGCACGACCCGGCCTGGCGGGCCTGGGCGTGGGCGGCTTTCGCCGTCGCCATGATCACGGACGTCTTCGACGGACATCTGGCCCGTACATACAACCTGGTCACCGACTTCGGGAAGATCGCCGACCCGATCGCCGACAAGGCGATCATGGCGGCCGGACTGATCTGCCTCTCGGGCCTCGGCGACCTGCCCTGGTGGGTGACCGGGGTGATCCTCGCGCGTGAGCTGGGGATCACGCTGATGCGCTTCTGGGTGATCCGGCACGGGGTGATCCCCGCCAGCCGGGGCGGCAAGATGAAGACGCTCGCCCAGGGCACGGCGGTCGGCATGTACGTGCTGATGCTCACCGGCCCGCTGGCGACGCTGCGCTTCTGGGTGATGGCGGTGGCGGTCGTGCTGACCGTCGTCACCGGTCTGGATTATGTGCGACAGGCGGTCGTGCTGAGACGCCGCGGGCTCGCTGCCGAGCGGGCCGCGCGCGCGGAGGCACCGGGGGCTTCGGCGCGATGAGCACGGCGGCCCTGGTCCTCGGTCTGCTCGCGGAGCGCGGCCAGACGCTGGCCGTCGCCGAGTCGCTCACCGGGGGGCTGGTGGCCGCGGAGCTGACCGGGGTGCCCGGGGCCTCCCGCGGTTTCCTCGGCTCCGTGACCGCCTACGCGACCCCCCTCAAGCACCGGCTGCTGGGGGTGGAGGCCGGCCTGCTGGGCGAGCGCGGGGCGGTGGATCCCGAGGTCGCGGCGCAGATGGCACGGGGTGTGCGCGACCGGCTCGGCGCCGACTGGGGGATGGCGACGACCGGGGTCGCGGGGCCCGATCCGCAGGACGGACAGCCCGTGGGGACCGTGTACGTGGCGGTGGCCGGACCCGCCACGACAGGCGCGGCGGCCGGGAAAGTGGTGTCGTTGAGGTTGAACGGCGACCGCGCGGACATTCGTAGAGAGAGCGTGCGGAGCGTGCTGGAACTGCTCCACGCGGAACTCTCGGGAAATGCGCGGGCACAGGATACGGAACAGAACGGGGGGAATTGATGTTTGCAGCCCTGAGTGAACACGACATCGCTCCCCGCACGGCCGCGGCGCGAGGCGGTACGGTGGGGCGTGAAGGATGCGGCTACGCGGTCCGAGGAGGGAGCCACCGATGATTCTGCTCCGTCGCCTGCTGGGTGACGTGCTGCGTCGGCAGCGCCAGCGCCAGGGCCGTACTCTGCGCGAAGTCTCCTCGTCCGCCCGAGTCTCGCTCGGCTATCTCTCCGAGGTGGAGCGGGGGCAGAAGGAGGCTTCCTCCGAGCTGCTCTCCGCGATCTGCGACGCGCTGGACGTACGGATGTCCGAGCTCATGCGCGAAGTGAGCGACGAGCTGTCACTGGCCGAACTGGCCGCGTCGGCAGCTTCCAGCGAACCGGTGCCGTCGCCGGTCCGTCCGATGCTCAATTCGGTGTCGGTGACGTCGGTGGCCGGTGTGCCCACCGAGCGGGTGACCATCAAGGCGCCCGCGGAGGCCGTGGACGTCGTCGCCGCCTGACCATCCGAACGGGTCGAAGCCCCGGTCGGTGCCCTGCTGAAGGGGCGCCGGCCGGGGCTTCGTCGTGACGGCCCCGGATTTCGGGGTCTTCCGTTTGAGATGTCGCATTCCGGACAGGCGTGCCATGGTGGGGGATACGTACGAAAGGTGGGAGAACCCGTATGTCTGTCGTGAAGAGCTCGCTGTCCGACGCCGACCTCAAGATGGTCGGCGAGGCGCTCCAGGGCGCCCTGGTCGATCTCGTCGACCTGGCGCTGGTCGCCAAGCAGGTGCACTGGAACGTCGTCGGACCGCGTTTCCGCTCCGTCCACCTGCAGCTCGACGAGGTGGTGGACACCGCCCGACTGCACTCCGACACCGTGGCCGAGCGGGCCTCCGCGATAGGGGTGAACCCCGACGGGCGGGCGGCGACGGTGGCCTCCACCAGCGCCATCGGCACGGTGCCGGAGGGCTGGATCAAGGACACGGAGGCCGTCGGGATCCTGGTGGCCTCGCTCGGCGCGGTCATCACCCGGATGCGGGAGCGGATCGAGGTGACGGGCGACCCCGACCCCGTCACCCAGGACATCCTCATCTCCCTCACGGCCGACCTGGAGAAGCACTCCTGGATGTTCCAGGCGGAGAGCGCCTAGGCAGGTCAGGGGCTGATAGGGGGTCTGACCTGCTACGGAACATGCTTCATGACGTTTCAACACGTCACATGAAGCTTCATGAAACTGCGGAAGGAACCCGGAATCCGGGCCCCGACCGGAACGCTTCCGGAACGTCCCGGCAGGGATGACCTGCTGGAACATCCCCCCACGACGTCACAGATACGCAGCAGCGGCCCGACCTCATCACCGAGGGCGGGCCGCTGCGTAACGCTGCCACGAGAAGCGACCGTTTGGGTACTGACGTTGAAGATCATGACCTCAACGGTTAGGTCGTGCCGACACGAAGAACCCCCCACCCCGACTGGGTCATCACCCGAAGACGGGACCTAGGCCAGCGCATCGCAGACCTACGTCGGACCGCTGGCTTATCGCAGGACGACCTCGCAGACCGCATCGGCATGGAACGCCGCAGCATCCAGCGCTACGAACGCGGCGAACGCGACCCCCGATACTCCGAGCTGCTGCTCGTAGCGGAAGCCCTCGGCGTCGACATGACAGATCTGGTGCGATGAAGCCTGCCCGCCGGCATCGGCGTGTGAGAACCGGCGGGCAGGAGCCTCAGACGCCGAGGTGACGCTGGAGCGGCGACGTGTACGTGGCGCCGGGCCCGGCCTCGCGCGTGGCCTTGTTGCAGCCGGCGTCGGTCGGGTGCCGCCACATCTGCGGCTTCGCACCAGACGACGAGAACGCCTCGATCTCTACGGCCGGGCCCTCGATCCGGTAGCCGCACCGCTGGCACTGCCTCATCGGCGGACCCCCCTCTTCGGCTTGGCGTGGCACGGGCAGTAGCAGGACTGCGGCAGCACCTCGATGCCGTCCACGTAGACCGGGCCGGGTGAGCAGTGCGGGTGCCCCCATTCCAGGGTGCAGACCCCGGACACTCGGCCGCCTGTACGGGCAGGTACAGGCGGGGTAGCGTGGGCCATGACGATCCTCCCGAGGGTTCGTCCGTACCCCCGGGCCATTCGCGTGGTCGCGGGGGTCTGTCGTGTAGCTCACAGTACATCGGCTGTCATAGGTGTCATAGGGGGGATGGGTGGACTAGGTGGTCTGATGTCGCCTAGACGACGTAGCGGTCCTAGCGTCCGGAGCATGGACTGGACTCCGGATATCCCCAGGTGGCGGCAGGTGTACGCGCTGCTGGAGGAGCGGATCGACGATGGCACGTACCCGCCGGGGACGCGCCTGCCGTCGGTGCACGAGATCATCCAGGAGACGGGTATCAGCCGGGTGACCGCGACGCGCGTCCTGCGCGAGCTGCGGGGTGCCGGCCTCGCGTACATGGAGCCGGGCATCGGCACCTTCGTGGCTCGACTCCCGGAGCCGGATGTGTAGCAGGCTTGACACTCCCCCTCGCCTTGGACATTCTATGTCTAGCGCGCTACACAGGGTGGCGCCGGAGGGGAGCGCCATGAACATCACCGCCGAGCAGATCGAAGACCTCTTCCACAACCGAGGCAGCAGCCTCGAACTCGCCGACGGCGACACCTTCACCCGCGACGACCTCGTCACCTACATCGACGCCTGCGACATCGACACCGACGACGACGGCACCCCCCTCGACGACCAGTGGCAGCTCCTCGCCGACGTCCTCGGCGCTCCCGACCCGAGCAACACCAACGAACTCGCCAACGTGACCGCGACCGCCCACCAGCTCAAGCTCGCCGAGCAGAAGCGTGACGACGCCATCCGCGCCGCCATTAACGCGGGCCACTCGGTCATCGGCATCGCCAACGCGGCTGGCCTCAGCCGGGCACGGATCTACCAGATCCGAGACGGACGCCGCTGAACACGACGAAGCCGCCCCCTCCCGAAGGAGGGGGCGTGCTCACTTCACCAGGACACTCAGCAGCCAGCCGCCTGCCGTTCCACCCAGCACCGCCATCCCGGTGCCCAGCCACACCTGCCGTTCCACCGCAGCCAGCCGAGGCCCGTGCGTGGCTGCCGCCTCGGCCTTCGCCTCCAGCAGGTCGACCCGCTCCTCGACCCGCTTCACGATGTCGCGCTGTTCGGCTTGCGCCCGCTCGTTCTGGTCCGTCCGCTGCAGCGTGAGATCGAGTCGGCCAGCGACCTCGGCGAACCCGGTTCTGATCTCGCCGCGCATCTCCGCCAGCTCGACCGCCACCTGCGTGGACTCGGAGGGTGTCACGAGCGGGCCCGGGGCACCCAGCCGACGGTGGCCTTGTCACCGATCAGGCTGCCGACCGCAGCCTTCACCACGGACAGGGCCGCCGGCACGGAGGCTATGGCCGCCGCCTTCAGCGCGGACACGTCCGCGAGGTTGAAGCCGTCGGCGAGGAGGAGGCCGAGGAACGTGGTCACGTAGGCGGCGAGGGTTCGCTCGACGGTGTCGAGGATCAGACGGTTCACGGTGTTGCTCCGTTCAGTTGGCGAGTCGGGCGGCGAGCTTGTCGGCCACCTTGTCGGCGAGCTTGTCGAGCTGGGCGTCGGTGAGCCCGGTCGCGGCCAGGGTCTTGGTCTGGGCGGCGGCCTGCTTGGCGTAGGCCGAGGCGTCCCGCTGGATCTGGAACACGTCGCGCGGGTCGAGGTTCGGGTTCTTGAAGGCGGCCACGGCCAGAGCGATGCGCTCCACGTCGGCGTCGGAGATGGGCACGTCGTCCTCCTCGGGGGTGGGGGTCTTGCCGGTCGCGCGGGCGACGATGCCCGGGAACACGACCTCCTTGAACTGGCGGACTCGGGCGTCCCCGGGACAGCTGGTGCCATCCTTCGCCCACTCCGAGTGCAGCCGGTGGTAGCCGTAGCCGGGGGCGTCCCACTCCGGGCAGATCCGCAGCGGGATCCCGTGCTTCTCGTGCAGCCACACGCCGAGCTTGATCAGCTCCTCGATCTGCGCCGGCGTCCACGGGTCCGTGCCGCTGGTGTTGCTGGCCGTCTCGATGCTGACGGCGCCATGCCCGTCCGGCCTACGGTTCGCCAGGTAGTTGGCGTCCGCGCGGGTCTCGGTGCCGATGAACTGGCCGAGGTCGCCCTCGTACCCGAGCCCAAAGTGGGACTCCAGGTTCGTGCTGTCGCGCCAGTACTCGTAGGTTCGCTTCGCCGTCCAGGGCGCGATGATGCTGTGGACGATGAACTGGTCGGGCTTGATCGCGTGCTGCTGATCGGACTCCGGCTGCAGCTCCATCTTCACGGCGCCGGGGTACCAGGCCATGGGGCCTCCAGGTATGACGAAGCCCCGGCCGGTCGGCACGGGGCGGCAGGGGCGGGCAGGGGTCAGGCGGTCTCGTAGCGGACGGTGATCCACAGCCGGTCGCTGTTCGCCCACGTCTGCGGGACCGTGGCCGTAGCGGACGCGGCACCGCCCGTGTTGCCGAAGTACGGCGCCACCGTCGTCCCGGACGTGGCCACGTAGGCCGTGCCCTGCGAGTAGCCAGCAGCACCGACCGAGGCATCGCCAGCGAACGCCCGGCCGATCCACTCGCCGTTGCCGGATGCGGTGTACGGCAGGGAGAACATCCAGTTCCCGGTGCCGAAGGTGGTGGTGGATCCGACGGTCAGCTTGATCGTCGCGTCGCATAGCTTTCCGACCAGCTTGCTCCGGCCGGTCAGCGTGCCGTTGCCGAGCGCCGGGGCCGTACCGGTGGATGTCCATGACGGGGTGTACGCGGTACCGCCCGCGATCATGTCGTTCCACTGGTCACGCACCTCGGCGTTCATCATCGCCGCGGTGACGACCTCGCCGACTACCCACGTGCGGGGGACTGCCAGAGCCATCAGACCTCCAGGGTGGGTCGGGTCGGGTCGGTTTCGTCCTCGGCCGCCCACCAGTTCTGTTCGGCGCGCGGCAGGCCGTCGAGGGCCTCCTCGATCGCGGCGTAGTCGGGCGGGAAGGTGATCTGCCACCAGCCGGTGCCACACTCCACACACCACATGCGCGGGTCAGCCGGGCTGACGATCTGCGCCGAGTGGCAGGCACAGTTGGCGATCCACCGGCCGTGGTTGATCTGGGCGTACACCGTCTCCAGCAGCAGGCCCTCGCCGACGACGATGCGGCGCTTCATCATCTCCTCGTACCAGCGGACCACGAGCATCGCCGGAGGCTCGCCCGCCCACGCATCGGGCGGAAGATGAGGCGGCGGCAGGTAGAACGTCTCGGCGCGCAGGATCGACACCAAGGTCTCCTCTCAGTGTGTGCACGGGAGAATGACTAGTCTTGGTACACTGATTGAATGAGTCCCAACACGCGCGAGTCCGTGATGGTCCGAGTCGACATGTCGGAAGACTGCTGGCGCTGGACGGGAAGCCATACCAAGGAGGGGCGTCCGCAGGTCAACTTTGAGCAGAAGCCGTGGTACGTCTACCGCCTGCTCTACACCTGGTTGGTCGGCCCGATTCCGGACGGGTTGACCCTCGATCACATAGCCTGCGACAACGGATGGTGCTGCAACCCGCATCACTGCATACCAGCCACGAACTCTGCCAACGTCGAACGCGGGCTGGCTGTTCGATACTCAGGGAGGGAGGCATGCCCTCAAGGGCATCCCCGCGAACAGCATGGACGTATCGACTCCCGAGGCAAGCGTTGGTGCGCCGAGTGCAACAGGATCAAGCTGAAGGCTCGATACGTATCGCACCCAAAGCCGGAGCGCACAACCTGTCCTGCAGGGCATTCGAGGGCGGAGTTCGGGCGGAAGTACGCCAAGGGGTGGAACTGCCGTGAGTGCAATCGGCTTCGCATGCAAGCCCGGCGCCAGCGCCCGCAGGCTGGTGATCAATAAGCCAACCGCGTAGTGCTGCCCAAGACGCTGTAGACGGGATCGTTCAGGACCCACACCGCCCCGAGATCCGCACGGCTGGTGTGGAAGTCCAGGAAGTGCTGGGACTCGGTAATTCGTTCCGTGTAGCCCTCGACCATCGCGGTCACCGTCGGAGACGGCGCCTCCGCCGGCATGCCCGTCACCGTGATCACGGTCGAGATGTCCGCGCCGAGGAGGGCCCGGCGGGTCGTCGTCGACAGCGTCGACGCCTCCACCGGAAGCTGCCGCAGCTCGGGCTGCGGGTCGGCGTACCGGATGACCAGCCACGTGCCGGCATCCACGACTTCGCTGTCGGTGGTCTTCAGCACGGTGAGCTGCTGCTGGTAGATCCCGTCCCGGGCGATCGACTCATCGGACTGGATCCGCTGCGTTGCCCCACCCGGCCGCGACGCCTCGACGAGGTTGACCTGCTTCTGGTCGTCGTCCGAGACCTGCACGCCCGGCGTCTCCAGGTCGGAGTACGCCAGCGTCACTGCGCTGCTGGGGTTGTAGCGCACGGTCCGCGACTGGAATAGCAGCCCCGCGCTGTCCCGGGCCGCGACGAGCCGCCCGTTCTCCGTCCTTTCCACGTCCCTCATGTGGCTGAGCGGCGACGAGCCGAGCACACCCTGAGAAGCGACCGCCGAGAAACTCCCCGACGAGGTGACCGTTGGGATCCGGGCGTACCCCGCCAGGCGGGCCATCCGCTCCGACGACAGCTCGCCCGCATGCCCGGTCATCCCCGCGTCGTAGTGGTCCACGATCTCCGCGACCGTGGGGCCCGGGCCAGCAGTCCCGTTACGGACGTAGGCCGCAACATGGCTGATCGTGCCCGACCAGTGCAGGGTTCCGTCCGTCCCCGGGTACCCCGAGTAGCCAGCCGTCGAGCCGACCGTCAGCAGGAACATGTCCGTGTGGGCACCGATCCCGATGGCGTACTGCACGCCGTCGACCCACACATCACCCGACACCTCGTCCCACACCAGGTGATGCGGGGCGCCGTCCGCGAGGTTCGGGGTAGCTGCGGTCAGCGTGGTTGTCGAGCCGCCACCGAAGAGGAACTCGACCACCTGCAGCTTGCCGGTCCCGGACTCCAGCAGGAAGTACAGCCCCGCCTCGAACGCGGGCGCCGTCCCTGTCGACAGCTTGAGGACGCAGCGGCCGGACGTCGAGGTGGAGAACCAGCACTCCCACACCTGGGTGCCGGGGATCGGGGTGCCGGTGTCACCACCCGATGTCAGCAGCGGCGAGATCAGGCACTGCAGGCTCTTGCCCGCCGACGCCGATGCCGGGGTGAACGTGGGCGTGGTCAGCTCGTCCGACGGCGGGCCCGTCCCCGTCCCGAACTCCAACGTTCCGCCAGCGCCGGACTGCCTGATCGTCAGCGACGGGCGAGACGACCCCGACTGATCCCCGCCCGACACCGACGACGACGGCTCGGACAACGGGTAGTACAGCTGGGCCCCGTCACCCTGCACCTCCTCCACCAGCATCGGCCCCAGCGCCGGACGACGCGACGGCCACTTCAACATGTCCGACGCCGTCAGCGTCACCGTCGACTGCAGCCCCGACCACGACATCGGCCAGCTGGTGACCATGCCGTAGAACCGCGGGTGATGCGAGGACAGAGTCCCGTCCCAGGTAGTTGCCGTCGGGCTCTGCTCCACCTGGCACTGGTCCATCCACACCATCGTCCCGGCGGCCGGCGGCGACGACGTGGTCGTGATCCGCATCAGCGCCGACGCCGATGTCGTCGTCCACGTCACCGTCAGCCGCTGGAACGTGTCCGTCAGCGTGGACGGCGCCGACACGGACGTGCCGTTGATGTCGATGACCACGGCCGGGGACCCGGCCGGGACGTACACGTAGGCGGACGCCGTGTACTGGACGCCGATGTTCAGCCCGTACAGCGGGCACTGCAGCACACCGCCCGTACCCGAGTTGGTCCACGTGACCTTCATGGCCCAGGAGCCGGCCAGGTGATGGGCGGTGTCCCGCGCGTAGGCCTGCGGTGCGGCGCCCGGGGCCGGAACCCAGCCGTGCGCGTCGTTCTCGAAGGAGGTGCCCGTGAGCCAGTTCTTCTCCGGGACCACCGTCTTGATCACCCGGATCGGGGTGTTTCGACGGACGTTCGGGTAGTACGGCGAGCCCGCGTTGCCCGGCGTGAACCGCCCGTCCCGGTTGTCGAGCGACAGGGACAGCGTGCCGGTCTGCGTCTCCGCCCGCTCGTCCGACGCACCACGGGTGATGGACACCTCCCCACCACCCGCGGTCTGCACCCACTGCGTGATGTCCGTCCACACAATGTCCGAGTCGACAGCCGAGTACCCGAAGCCGGCCTGAACCGTGAGTCCTGCCACTACCCCACCCCCAAGCTGACGTTGATGCCCTGCGTTCGCTTCAGATGCAGCAGCACTCGTTGCACCTCATGGCCGACCCGTACCGGATCCATGGCGTCGGTGATCGTGATGTTCGCGATGATCGACGGCCCGGCCGCCACACCGGCGCCGATGCCGGCGACCGGCTGCCCGGGCATCGGACGGATCCCGGCCATCCGCTCGGCAACCGCATCGACCGCACGGCCGACAGCAGGCAGGGCCGACAGCACGCCGCTGCCGGTGGACTGGCCGAAGTTCGCGCCGATCGCCCACGCCACACGAGACGGCGACCGGATTCCCAGCGCCTTCTTGATCGCCCGCTCCATGCCCTTAGCGATCTCGATCATTTGGGCCTCGATCGCCGACTGCTGCGACTTCAACCCGTTGACCAGACCCTGCGCCGACGCGATTCCCGCGCCGTACAGCGCGTTCGATCCGGCCTTGCCGACCTTGTCGGCCTCCGTGTCGATCTGCGTCTGGAGCTGGTTGACCTCCTTGAAGTCGGCGGTCGACATGCCGGCCAGCGCCGAGGCGTAGGCGTAGCCCTCGTCCGGGCCCATCAGCAGGATCTGCCTCATCAAGTTCCGGTTGAGCCCCCGCTTGGCCAGGGCCTCGACATACCGCCGGAACTGGCGGAGCTTCGCGAGCTTCTGCTGGAGCCCGACCTTGATGGAGCTGGTCGTCACCTCCTTCGGCTCCAGCCCGAGCGACGACAACGACGACGCACCCTGAGCCGCCGACCGGGCACTCGCACGCAGCTGATCCCGCGCCGCGACCCGCGTCTCCAGCAACTCCTGCGCGCTGGCCAGCTGCCGCTTCACCGAGTCCCGCTTCGTGGCCAGCCGCTGCAGCGTGTCGTTCGTCTCGCTGACCAGCCGGACCAGCGCCTTGTCCTGGTCGGTCTTCTTCCCGTCGAATGCCGCCCAGATGGAATCCGCCAGCTCCCGGGCCGCGGCCTTGATCTCCGACTTCGACCCCGTCAGCCCACGGACGAGACCGGCCTTGACGTCCTTCATCAAGTCCTGCATCTTCCGCGACGGCGACGCGATCTGCAGCTCCGCCCGGACACCGGCCTCCACGCCCGCAGCCATCCGCCGGGCCGCAGCCTCCACCCCGATCGTCGACTGCAGCATGCCGGTCGACAGACCCGCCCCGACCTGCCGCCCGAGCGACAAGCCCGGGTAGTCGGCCATCGACGCAGCCATCTTCCGCGACGTCAGGTGGTCGAAGACCTGCTCACCGCCACGCATGCGGACGAGCTCGGGGCCTTCCTCACCGACCAGCGCCCACCCGGATTCGGCAGAGCTGGTACCGCGGGCGTACTTCGGGAAGCCGCCCGGGCCCGAGCCGGTCGGGGAGACGACACGGTCCGACGAGTAGACCGTCGTGACGTAGGTCGTAGCGACCTTCCCGTCCAGGGCATCCAGCTTCGTGCGAGCCGCGTTGAGCTGTCGCTCCAGCTGAGAGATCTCGGCCCGGACCTGCGCCTTGCGGGAATCGGGGACCTTGCCGAGCTTCTCCTTGGCCGCCGCCAGCTTCGCCTCAAGGTCCTCCAGGTTGCCCTTGATCCTCGCCGTCTTGTCCGGCGTCTTCAGGATCTGGTCAGCCAGTTGCCGGGCAGCCGTCTCGGTCATGCCCATCTGCTGGGCCGACGCGATCAGCTGTTCGCGGCCCTGCTTGTAGATCCCGTTGACCGTGTCCCAGGACGCCCCGGACTCCCGGGCCGCCGACGTCGCGGCATCCGTCTTCGCCGCGAGGTCCGTCAGCGCGGACGCTGCCGTCCGGCCCTTCTCCGTGGTCAGGTCCATCGACGTGGCGCCCCGACCCCAGGCGCCGGCGTTCTTCTCCGCCGCCTCCTTCGTGCTGTCGAGGGCCGCCTCGAACGCGATCTGCGCGTTCACGCCCGCGCGGTTCACGTCGTTCAGGGCCTGGAGCGACTGCCGCAGCCCGTCCGCCGACGCCTTCTGCGCGTCCAGCTTCGCCTGCGTCTCCTGCGCCTGGGCACCGAACAGACCCTGCGCCTGAGCCGCGAGCTCGGCCTCGAACGCCGAGTCGGCGAGCGCGCCGTCGTAGTCGTCGAGGGCAGAGCGGAGCTTCTCGGCCTTCTCCGCGTCCATGCTGCCGAGCATGCGCTCCAGCGCGGCTGCCGCCAGGTCAGCCTTCCCGCCAGCCACCAGGGACGCAAGCGCCTTGTCAGCGGCGTCCGCCTGCTCGGTGAACTTCTCCGTGGCGGTCCCCGCGTTGAACCAGCCGCCCGGAAGGTCGTGCAGCCAGTTGTCGATGTTCTCCATGACGCTCGGGTCGAGGACCTCGCCGATCGTCTTACCCAGTCCGCTGAAGTCCTGCCCGAACTCGGCCAGCGCGGTACCGGTCAACTCGCCAGTCTGCCCGAGCTCGGCCAGAGAGCGGGTCATCTTGTCGACGTCGATCGGTGCTTCCTCGCCGGCCGCCGCGATCTCGCCGATGACCAGGGCCAGGATGCCAATGCCCGTGCCGACCAGGGCCAGCTTCGCCGTCCGCGACAGCGTCGCGATCGCCGCACCCGCAGCCGCCAGCGGACCCGGCGCCGCAGCCGCCGCCACCCGCATCGCCACCAGCGACGTACCCAGCGCCGCGATCGCCGTCCGTGCCGCGGCTGCGCCGGCGGCGGCGAGCGTGACCGCGCGAATCGCGATGGCCAGCTGCAGCAGTGTGGTGATCAACTCCGGTGGAACGGCGGCGACGAGCTGCGCGAGCGCCTGCACCACCGACAGCATCCCGACACCGACCTCGGCGCCCGCGTCCAGAACGTGGAGCAGCGCGCGGCCGACATCCTGCAGCGTCGCGGAGACGGCCGGGCCCTGCTCGCGAGCCCACGCCATGAACTCCGTGAGCCCGCCGGACATCTCGCCGGTCTCAGCCGTGCGCAGCAGACGGACTAGGCCGTCGGTGGCGCGGGTGAGCGCGCCGGTGGACCACTTGTCGACCTTGGCCATGAACCCATCGAAGCCCGGGCTGGCGACCCCGCCGGCCGCCAGGGTCATCAGCCGGTCCAGCTGCTCGGCCGCACCCTTCACCGTGGGCGTGAGCTTCGGGAAGATCCCCTGCAGGGTGGACATGCCCTTGATCAGCGGGCCGGTCGTGTCCTGTGCGAGGGAGTCCGACCAGTCGGAGTAGGAGTCCTTCATCACGGACAGAGCAGCCGCGGCCTCGCGCGTGGCAGGCGGCAGGGCGGCCATCTGCTTCGCGTAGGCCAGCTGTGCCTTGACTGCCTCGGCGGAGTTCTTGCCCGAGGTCTCGACGGCGTCGTTGTACTTCTTCTCCGCCTCCGCAGCTTCCGACATCGCCGCGACCTGCCGGCCCGCAGCCACACCCAGCGCGGCCATGCCCACGCCAGCAGCAACGGTGGACGCGGCAAGGGGGGCCAGCGCAGCCGCCATGGGGATGGCGGCCGGAGCAAGCGTCAGCAGCGACTTCTTCAGCTGGTCGCCCGCCCGGCCTGCCGCCTCGGCGGCCTCGCCCCACGTCGTGACCCGGCGAGAGGACTCCTCGGCCCGGTGGGCCATGAGCGCTGCCGCGTCCCCCGCGGTCAGGAAGTTGCCCTCCAGGTCGCGCAGGATCCCGTTGCTGTCCCGCTCCAACTGGAGGATGGCGCGCCCAGAACCGTCGGCTGCGTCCACCATCTGCGCACGCAGCCGGTCGGCGGAATCCCCAGCGTGACCGAGGACGCGGCTCAGATCGTCGCGGCCTTCGAGGGTGAAGGTCAGCCGTTCAGCCATCGGTGCCTCCGCTCTGCTGGGCTAGGTGCTGCTCGATCCACGCCACGTAGGCGAGGAAGTCGTCGACCATCAGGTCGTCGAGGGCTCGTCCGTCGATGTGGAGGAGGTGAGCGAAGAGCCCGAGGAACTGACCTCGGAGTTCGTCGATTCCTCGGCTGTCGGGCTGGACGGGTCGGGCGTCGCCCCGCTGAGGTCGGGCGGGAATTTTCCCGCCAGCAGCCTCTCGACGACGAGGCGGGCGTGGTCCTTGTCGTCGGCCTCGTCGATGATCATCGAGGTCTGCATCTGCACCAGCTCGGGCTTGTCGATGAGCGGGATCGTCCCGGCAGCCACCTCCGCCCAGTCCTCGATCTCCTTGCGGTCGAGACGGACCGCGAGGTCGGCGACCATGGGATCGAAGTCGCCGAGTCGAAGGCCGGGGCTCGTCCGGCACTTGAGGACGAACGCGACGCAGCGCATGGCGTCCGGGTCCTCGTCAGCCAGCGCCTTCTTGGTCTCCGGCCACGACATCTTCTCCGTGAGGTGGGTCGCGATCCGGGAGGCTTCGCTGGAGCGGACCGTCTTGACGTCGAACCGCTCGACCTCGCCGCCGTCGCTCGGGGTGTGCACGATGATCACAGGTACTCCTAGGTGATGGTGCGGCGTACATCGCCGAGGACCCTCTCGACCTCAGCGCGCATCCGGGGGGTGTGACGGGCGACGACCTTGTCCCACCACATGGGGGTGGTCCACTGGTTCACCCAGCGCTTCTTGTTGCCGAACACGGGATGCCGGATCCGGCCGTTCGGCTTGTTCATCGCCTCCGGCATGAACTTCAGATCCGACGGCAGCTGCGACCTATCGATCCACACGCGAGCACCCGGACTCCGCCCAGTCCGAACGCTCAGCCGCACCGCCCCCGCGATCGTCGCCCGAAGCGGGCGCGTCGTCGGAGACGAGCCACCACGGCTCCCCGCCTTCCGATCCTCAGCAGCGATCGGCAGGGAAAGGATCGTCTCCGTCATGTCGCGGTAGAGCGGCTCAGCCGCCCGACGCACGCGACGGTTCAGGTTCTGCTGCAGGCGCGGGCCGCCGGCCGCACGCAGACGGCGGGACAGGTCGAGCAGCTGGCCCGTCCCCGTGATCTGCACCGACCGGACGGCCATGGCGACCTCCTACAGGGTGCTGTCCTTGGACATGTACTCGATGGCCACCGGGTTCGTGCCGTCGTACAGGGCCGTCAGGTTGTAGCTGGTGCGGACCACGTTGTAGCCGTCGACCGTCGGCGGGGCGTCATCCACCTTGACCGCCGGCAGCTTGACCCGGAAGGTCTCGTTGTAGGTGGACTCGATCGTCGGGCCGATGAACTCCCACACCAGCGAGGTCGAGGCGTCCGAGGTGTGCAGGTCGTCGATGGTCGTGGCCACGTAGTCCTGCTCGATCGACGCCGTGACCTTGGTCAGGTCGTTCAGGATCGGCTGTGCCTTCAGCGCGGACTGGTTCGCGTAGAACCTGTCCGTGGCCTGCGGGCGCTCGAACTTGACGCTGACCTTGCGGACGCCGTCGAGGGCCGTCTCGGCGCCGACGGTGCCGTACTTGAGGCCCATCTGACCGAAGTGGTAGGGGCTCGCGGCCACGTAGGAGGCGACGGCCAGGGTCTGCGTCTCCGAGCAGTCCTTGCCGTCGATCTCGAACGTGACGGTCAGCATGCCGCCGACCTCGCACGAGAACTCCGCGCTGACGATCTTGCAGCCGATGAACGACTTGTCCGTCACCGTGCCGGTCGTCATCGGCACGCCCTTCTGGATCGTCAGGGACTTGCCCCAGGTGTCCGCCAGGGTGTGCGTCTGCAGGTACGCCGTCGTCACGCCCTGCTGGACCGGCGTCACCGTCGTCCCCATCAGCGCCTGCAGCAGGATCCCCATGCCGCGGCTGGCGACCTCCATGTCGAGCGAGCCGGACACCTCCTTCTGCGTGACCACGCGCCGCGACGCCAGCGCCATCAGCCGCCCCGCCGCGATGCCCTGGGACGTCGCAACCGTCTTCTTGAGAACCAGGCTTTCCTTGGTGAACTCGGGGAAGACGGTCGGCGCCACGTAGGTGCCGTAGGTCGACTCGGCCGCGATGCCGATCTGCGCGCCGAGACCAGAACCGATTGCCATGTCACGCCTCCTTCACTGCGGACTTGGCCGCGGTCTTCTTCGAGCCGGGCTCCTCGACCGGCTGCCACTTCGTGGTCTGGCAGACGTAGCCCTCGAACCGCTCGTCGGGGACCTCCACCACCTGATCCGGCTGGACCTCACGGCCACCAAGCTCCGGCACGGTGACCGGCTCGCTGCCGATGAAGCGCACACGCGCCATCGCTACTCCTTGGGTTAGTTGAGACGGGCGAAGCAGGACACCTGGAAGTCCAGACCCGCCACAGCCCCGTTCGCGCTCTGCTGCTGGTACAGGTCGCCCGAGGTGACGTGAGCCCACATCACCGTGTCGTTCAGGGTCGGTGCCGTCGGGGCGGCGTTGGTCGCCCGCAGGGCCTGCTCGACCACGGCGACGATCTCGTAGACCCGCTCGCGCCGGGACGCCATGTCGGTGTCGCCCGACCTGGACTCGGCGTAGCAGGCGATGGTGAAGGACTCGTCCCTTGTCCTGGCGCCCGCAGCGTTGAAGTCCTGCTGTGCGGCCACAGCCGAATCCGCGTTTGGCTGCCAGCCCACGTAGATCCGGTCGAGGTCGGTGTAGTTGACCGCGGTCGGGCCGTCCTCGATGTGCACCTGGCCGGCGAGGGACGGCGCCGCGCGCAGGATGTCGAGGAGGGCCGCGACCGCGGCCGGGACCCGGGAGGTCACCATCACGCCACCCCCGGGCCCGTCTTGAAGGGCTCCAGAAGCTGGAGCACCCGGTTCGGGATCGCGTAGCCGTAGCCCACGATCGGCTCGTTCACATCGAAGTCGTCCGTGCTGGGGGCCACCCCTCGGGCCTGTCCGTACTGCGTGCGCCACAGGTGCTGCAGCAGGATCCGCGCCGCGAGGTTGATGGTCGGAGGCACCGTGCCCCGGCCCGCCGTGTACGTCGCCGTCCACGGCCCGCCAGCAAACGAGCTGCCGTTCTTCCGACGCACCTCGCCGATCGCCCCGTACAGGTACAGGCCGGCCACATCGAGCGCCGTCCCGCCGTCCATGACCGGCACGAAGGAGGTCAGGGACACGACGGGCGCCTGCAGCAGCGTCATCGTCGGGCCCCGGGCCTCAACCAGCTCGACAACCTCGCGGTTCTCGACCGGGCCGACGATGCCCTCGATCGCCGAGGTGATCGCCTCGACATACGCCTCCAGCTCCACGTCGCTGGTCGTCGTGGTGATGTTGAGCTGGGCCTTGGCCTCAGCCAGCGTCAGCAGGGCCACAGCCCACCTCCTAGCGGGTCTCGGCCTTCGGAGCCCGTCCACCCCGGCGGGACCGGGCCGCGGTGGTCTCCGACTCCTCCACGGCCTCGGCGCGGACACCGTCCGCCCACGCGGCTGCCGCCTCGTCGTCGAGCTCCACCACATCGCCCGGCGCCCACGAGAAGTCAACGCCGCCGACGGGCTGCAGTACTCGGATGCGCGCCACCGGCGCCTCCTCTCAACGGGCCGCAGCCCCAGTGCGGGGCTGCGGCAGAACGAGCAGGGATCAGGTCGCCGAGTGCGCGTACACGCGGAACGCGCTGGTGTCGTCCGGCTTCGCGTCGAGACGCATGAAGCCGAAGAAGCCGACCTGGAGGTAGTCGGCGTACCGCTCCTCCAGGCGCATCAGCTGGCCGCCGGCGACCTGCCGGACGACGTACGCGGCGCTGACGTCGCCGAAGCCGATGGACTTGGCGTTGGCCGCCGGAACGGGCACACCGTTGTCCACGGTGACGCCGTAGCCGAGCAGGGTGTCCGGGACGCCCATCTGCGTGGACGGCTGCCACAGCGGCAGCTGGTTGCCGTCCTTCAGCTTGCGGACCATCTTGAGCGCCGAGTCCGACATGACGAACCGGGTGTTGGGGGACTGGCGGTAGGCCGGGTCGACGGAGTGGATCAGGTCGATCAGGTCGTCGTAGATGATCGACGTGGTCTGCCCGGTCGTGCCGGTCTTCCCGGCGGTGGCGTTGGTGAACAGGCCCTCGGGCTGCCCGGTACCCGTTCCGGTGGCGAGGTGCGCGGCGACCGCGCGGCCGATGCGCTCGCCGAGCTTGCGGGGCAGCCACGTGTCGATGCTGAACGCGGAGTCCTGCAGGAGCTGCAGGGAGACGCGGACGAGCTTCGACGTGTAGGTGTACGCGCCGAGGGTCTTCTGACCGAGGGTGACGTCCTGCTCGGTGATCTGCGAGTTCTCCGCGAGGATCGCGCCCACGTTGGCGGTGTCGTCGTTCGACGGCCAGTTCAGCGGGTTGCCGGACGTGGTGTTGAGGACGTTGGCCAGGCTGAGGATGCCGCCGTACGCCTTCATCGTCTCGGTGATCTGGTTCAGGGTCTCGGTCGGGATGAAGTACCCGCCGGCGCTACCAGGGCTGGTGGCCTGGGCGCGGACCTCGGACATGTTGGACATGAGCAGCTGCCGCTGCTCGTTGTCGAGGCCGCTCATGCCGCCGCGCACGTACTGTCCGAACGCGCCGCGGTAGGCCGCCTCCGGGTCCGTGTTGCCGCGGTCCTCGCCGGTCGGGCCGTCGGCGATGACGAGCTGGTCGCGCTGGACGGTGTCGAGGCGGGCCATGCGCTCCAGCCGCTCGACATCCTGGGACGCCTCGGTGACGTCCTTCTCGGCGCGGTCCCACTTCTCCCGCTCCTCGGCGGTCAGGTCGCGACCCTCGCGCTCGGCAACGGCCAGGATCTCCTGCATCTGGGACCAGGTGTTGGCGCGCTTCTCCAGCGCGCGGGTGAGCAGTGCGCTCATGGCGGTGTGTCCTTTCACGGCACGCCAGACAGCCCCACCAGGGGGCTGACAGGGATTGGAAGGTGGTGCTAGCGCGGGAGCCCGTAGCGGGCGGCCAGCGCGTTCATGCGCATCGAGATCGGCAGACCAGGGAGCTGAGTGGACACGGCCGGCTCAGCAGGATCCGCCAGGGCGCGAGTGGGCGTACCCGGCTCGCGGTCGATGTGCACCAGGTCGAGCAGCTCAGGCCGGAAGCGGGCCCGGGCCTCGACGGCGGCAAGGTCGCCGCGGTGGTCGAGGGCGCGGGCTACGGCCTTCAGCTCGGCCTCGGTCTCGGGGTAGGCAGGGAAGGTGACGGCGGACACCTCGACGAGGCGGACCTCGCGGATCACCCGAACGTCCACGTCGACGGGGTCGGCGCCTTCGACCTCGATGGTCTCGGAGTCCCACTCGTCCTTGATGACGTAGAACCCGAACGACATCCCGGTGACGTTGCCGTTCCTGAGGTTTGCCTTCAGGTCCCGCACGTACGACAGCTCCGTGTCGAGGGCCGAGTCGACCGCGAGGCCCCGCTCGTCCTCCGACAGGGACAGCGTCCCGGCCGACGACCGGGACACCACGTAGTACGAGTCGTGGTCGATCAGCATCCGGGCGTCACCCTCGGACAAGGTCTTCGAGAAGGCGCCCGGGGCGATCTCCTCGTAGAAGCCCCACCGCAGCGGGTTCCCGATCGCCGTCCGCGAGTTGAAGACGGAGGCGTACCCGGCGAACCGCTCGGAGCCCCCCTCGTCGCCCGCGGCCCGGATCTGCACGCCGGCGTCGGTCAGGGACAGGCGTCGCCGCTCAGCCCCGGCCATGGTCTTCGTGGGCATCGTCGCCCCTCCCTTCCTCGTCGGCAGCCTCAGCCAGCAGCCGCTGCGCCTCAGCCATGAGAGCCGCGGCCCGCGCCGAGGCGTGAACCTGCCCGCCGTCGTTGGCCAGCGGGTTGACCCCGAGCGGGGCCATGTACGTGGGCTGCAGGTAGATGTCGCCCTCGGGCCCGATCGGCGGCAGGTCTTCGAGCGCCCTGATGTCGTTGGAGGAGAACGCGCCGATGTCCCGCATCGCCCGGTAGAAGCTCGCCCGGGCCGCGGTGTCGCCGCGCATCAGGCCCTGCAGGGCGTAGTGCGCGTACTCCCCGGCGGGCAGCAGCTCCTTCGTGATCCGCTGTTCCGTCGGCGAAATCCACGTAGGCCCGAGGTCGAAGGTGACCCAGCCCTGCGCCTGCTGCTCCAGGCCGGTGCCCCACGAGGTGGACTTGCTGGACTCCATCAGCAGGAACAGCGGGACACCAAACATGCGGGCGATCTCGGCGACCTGGAACTCTCGGGATTCCAGGAACTGGGAGTCCTTCAGCGGCATCGTCACTGGCTGGAACGAAGCGCCAGCGTCTAGGACCGCGACCTCGTGACTGTTCTGGATGCCGGACATCTTCGACTGCCAACGGGCCTTCAGCGCCTGCGCCTGCTCCTGCGTCAGCCGCTGCTCGGTCTGCAGCACACCGGACACGAGGTTCCCGGCGCCAAACAGGCGGGCCGCCCCCGTCTCCGCCGCCTGCGCCAGACCGATACCCTGCGCCGCCGCCCGGACCGGCGAGCAGCCAGTGAGACCGTCGTAGCCCAGGCCGGGAATATGCATGATGTCCCGGGGCGTCAGCCGCCAGACCTTGCCCCAGTCGTCCGTCACCCAGAACCACTTGCCCGACGGATTCCCCTCGGACGGCTTCTCACGGTCCACCTGTACCCGGTCCGGGGAGACCGCCCACAGCTCCTTCACCTGCCCAGACGGCGCTCGCAGCTTCTGCACGTACCCGTTGCCCCACAGCACGCGGTGCACGTACGTCAGCCGCCACAGCTCCAGCGCCGTCATCTCCGGATGCGGATCCGCCAGCAGCGCCGATTCGACCTTGTCTTTCGTGCCCGTCCGGTACGTGTGCAGCGGCAGCGCCGCCGACACTCCAGCAATCACCGCAACCGACCGCCACACCGCCGGCATGTGCAGCGACGACGTCTCCGACACCGACACCCCAGCCTGCGTCGGCTGACCGCCCATCCACTCCAGCAGCGACGAATCCGTCAGCGGCACAGCAGGATTCTCCAGCGACCGCTTCTCAAAGAGACCGAAGAGACTCACGTCTTGCCCCTCCGCTCACTCAGGGCCCGCTCCACAGCGAGCACGCCCAGCACGCCACCCAGGACGAACGAGGCCGGCAGATAGACGAGCGCGACCCCTACGAGGCCGAGCAGTACGAACAGGACCTCGACGGCCCACAGCAGCTTCACCACAGGATCGGCGCCCTCTCGTCCTCGACCTCGGCCCCGAGCCCCCAGCGGGCCAGCGTCACCGCCACCAGGGGACTGATATCCACGCCGACACCACGGCGGGCCCACGCCCACGAGTCGCCCAGGGGGCGCTTCTGTGCGCCCGCCAGGGCCACCGCGAGGGGCGGCTGGTCCAGGTGACTGATGCCCTGCTCCACGACCGCGTCGTAGAACTGGCCGGTGGCATCGGCGATCTGCCGCGGCTTCGGCTGCACGATCTCCACGCCCAGCTCGCCGGCCAGATCGTGGATCAGCGACCCCGCAGGGCCGCCTGCGTCCACGACCCAGCACCGCGGCTTGTGCCGCTCGTGCAGGGCTCTGGCCTTCTCCACGACCCATCCCATGCCGGGCTGGTGAGCGATGACCTCGACGTGCGTACCGCCCCGCCACGAGCCCGCCACGGCGATGGCCGCGTAGTCCCGCTCAGGGGTCGCGTCGATCGCCATGGACAGCTCGCCCTCAGGCTGGGACTTCGGGTCCGCCAGGGCCCGCCAGGCGTCCTCTCCGATGACCTGCCACGTGTCCGCCTCGTCGCTCGGGTAGTCACCCACACCGAGACGCTCCCGCTCGAAGATGCCGCTGGTGCCCAGGGAGGCCCGCTCGTTGCGGACGAACTCGCTACTGATCAGGTAGCCCAGCGATGGGTTCGCCTTCGCCCACGCCGCAGGATCGTCGGCGCTGTCGTGGTCCGTGCAGCTGGGCGGGCACTCGTCCGCGTGAGGGTCTACCGACCACTCCATGTAGGCCAGCGAGGGATCCGGTACACCAGCCTCTCTCGCGGCCAGTGCGCGGCGCCTGAGGCGGGCGAGCTGTACGGATGGGGCGCCGATGCCGGCGGATCCGAGGTACCAGAGCTGGGGGTTCGGCACCGCCGACATGGTCGGCATGAGCGCGCCCATGGCGTCGTCGCCGAGGATCATGTCCTCGTCGAGGATGTTGCAGTCCCCGGTGAAGCCTCGGCCACTGCCGCCGGAGCGGGCCAGGAACGCCAGCTTCTGCCCGGTAACCAGTTCGATGGACGTCTCTGTCGTGTTGTTCAGCACCCGCTTGACGCGTTTCCGCAGGTCAGGGTGTCCAAGGATGAGCGAGCGTACCCGCTCGAAAGCCACGCGGGACGTCTTGAACTCGTGCGCCGAGTGGATGATCAGCCGCTCGCCCAACAGAAACAGCCCGGCCAGCTCGCGGGCCTCGATGATCCCGCCCTTGCCGTTCTGTCGCGGAACGTTCACCGCGACCTCAAACGCCGCCCACTGACCGTCAGCACGCTCCCGCATGCCGACGTCCAGGACGTGCTGCTGCCACGGGAACAGCTCCAACCCCGCCGCCGCGGCCAGCTCCACAGCCTCCTGGGCCGCCGACGAAGCGAAGATGGGCGGTGCGGTGTACAGGCGAGGCGTCTGGACGCCCCGCACCTCAACCTCGGCGAGCACGGACAAGGCCGCCCTCCCGCTTCTGCTCACGCTTCGAAGTCAGCTCGTCCACCCAGTCCTTCGACTCCGAGACCGGCGCCAGCTTCCGCAGCCCCTCCAGCACGGTGCGTAGCTCCCGCGCAGCATTCGACTGCGCGGTCACGTTGCCCGGGTTGTCAACAGCAGCGGCAAGCGAGAGCGCGAGTTGCGCCAGGCCGGGAGCCAAGTCGCGGACACGAAGGTGATCGATCTCCGCTGCGGTCGCCTCGACGTTGGTCGTCATGATCACCCCCGAGTGTGACTCAACGTGACGGTTACAGAGAGTCGCTATTTACCCGGAAGGTAGGACCAGGGTGATTAGCGATAGGCCCCGTGTAAAAAACCGGGCGACGAGAGCTTTTGGGTCGCCCGCCTCCGAGCTGGAGTTTTGACCCACCTCCCCCCGTCGGGAGCTGCCGGCCGAGCCTGATCGGGGTCCGATCGCCCTGGTCATGGCGCTGCGTGACGGCGGGTGAGGGGGCTGGGGTTGCGGTGGGTTACCAGTCCCGTGACGCCTGGGGCATGGCCGGTCGGGGGAGCCGGCTGCGCTGTCGGTACCACTTGGTGGCGACGGCTCGCATGGCTGGGCTGCGCATGGCGTCGATGCGTGCCATGACGATGGCTTCGCCTGGGTCGACTGCTACCACCTGTGCGTCCAGGCGTCGGTAGCGTGCGAGCCACTTGGCGCTGGGCATGGTGTGGATGAGGTAGACGTCCAGCTGGTCGAGGAGCTGGCAGGCTGCGTCGATGGCTGCGTACCGGGCGCGCTGGGCGACGCGCTGGTGTAGCGGGTTGTGGTTCCACTGTGGTGCGCCGGGGCCGGTGAGGGCGACGGTGATCCGGTCGAGGTCGATGACGATGTCGCGTGCGGTGGCGTGGGCCTGGATCCAGGACGACTTGCCTGCGGCTGGTGGGCCGGTGACGACGTAGAGCACGGCGTCACCCGCTGAGGCGGGCTAGGGCTTCCTCGGCGGCCTTGCGGCGGTGTGCTGGCACCCCGGTGTCGCAACACGCCTCACGTCGGATCAGGCCGTCGTGAGGCTCGGTGTTGGCTCCGTGGTAGCGGCACTCACGCGGGAGGGCTTCGAGGGCGGCTCGCAGCGTTCGCATGTCCTGCTGGTCCATGCTCACCACCTCCGTGAGGCTCTCAGTGGTCCGGTGGCGGCCATGCGGTTGCCCCGAGCGCTGTTGCACCGGCGGTGCATCGAGCGGGCGTTGGCGGGGTCGAGGAGGCTGCCGCCGCGGCTGAGGGGGACGATGTGGTCGAGCGTGAAGCTCCACGGTGACCGTGGGTCGAGGCGGGGGTTGATGTAGCCGCCGCAGCGCGCGCAGGGCAGGCCGAGGGCCTTCTGTGCGGCGACGAGGCGGCGGTAGGGGCGCCCGTTTCGGGGATTGCCGGCCACGGGCGCCTCCTCGGGGTTAGGGGGTTGCGTCGGCGGATGCGGCGTCTTCGATGGCCTTCTGGAGGGCGTCTTGGCCGTCCTTGTTCTGCTGCTGGATGACGGCGAGGACGGTCTCCAGGTAGTCGGCGTCGCTGATGGTGGCGCACTCGGCCGGCTTGGGGAGGTCGGTGGCGTCGGTGGGGGTGTCCTTGATGGCGGCGTAGACGGCGTTGCTGCAGGCCTGTGCGGCTGCTTCGGCGTCGGCGGTGGCCGTGGGGGAGGCGGTGGTGGTTGTGGGTGCTGGCTTGGTGGCGGGGTCTTCGCTGCTGCTGCACGCGGTGAGCGTGAGGAGGAGTGCGGCGGCTGTGATGGCGGGTGTGATGCGCATCGGGCCAGCGTGCCGGGCTTGGGGGCTGTGTGGGGTGGCTGTGTCCGTGTCGTGATGTGGCTGTGGCCCCGGTCGCGGGGGAGTCGACCGGGGCCACGTGCGCCCTCGCCCATCCGTCTCCGGGCACGCCGGAAACGCCTCTGACTGTAGACGAGACGTCTCGTCTCCGCAACGGACACGAGGAAGCCCCGCCCTCGGGGCATCAGGCCGGGGGCGGGGCTGGGGTCCTCCGCCGGGTGCAGGCAGCATCTGCAATCGACGGGTGTGATGGTCCTACGGTACGACCGGGGACTGACAACGACGGGTCACGGCCGCCACGTGTCGCGGTAGTCCGGGTGGTCGGCGTAGATCGCAGCCCAGGAGCGGATCATGGAGAGACGGACGGACTGGCCGCCTTCGGTCCACCCGGTGTGGTGGCCCTGCTCCATGACCCACTGCTCCTTCTCGAACTCCGTCACCATCCGCCGCTTGGCTTCGACCTCGGCCAGCACCCGCGCGGGATCGTGACGGGCTGCGTGCGCCTCCACGGCGCCCTGCAAGGCATCGGGCACGCCCTGATCGGCTAGGCGGCGGCGGGTGCGCAGGCCGGGCAGCAGCAGCACATCAGCCGCCGAGTCCCAGGACGGCGCACCCCCAACCTGCTCAGCCTGGCGGGCCAGTTCAGCGTCTTCGTCGAGGCGGGCGAGGAGGAACTGTACGAGGTCGTCCATGCGGTCCATCATCCCTTCTTCGGCGTGCCGGGGGTGGGCTTGTCGGTGGGCTTGACCCAGCCGCCTCGGCTGCTGCTGTAGGTCGTCTCGTGGCCCTTCAGGCGCGGATCGCTGGGCTCGGGCTTGGGCTGTCGCAGGGCCATCAGACGCGCTCCTTCACGAGCCAGTGGTGGGGGTTGTCGGGGTCCTGGACGATGTCCGGCCGGTCGTTGTTGGTGTTGGCGTTGGCGGCCCCTGAGCTGCACAAACAACGCTCGGGAGAGGGGTCGGAAGCGGTGGGGGAGGGGGCAGGGATGTCGTCCGCGTGTACGCCGGGCCCGTTCCCGGCCGGGGTGCGGACTCCCGCGCGGACCCGGATACCGGCCTCGGCGAGGAGGCTGCGGACAGCCTTCGTGTCGGGGAGGTCGGCGGCCTCGCGGAGGGCGGTCAGGAGGACCCCGTTCCCGCCCTCGCCGAGGGCCTGGAGGACGGCCACGATGTCCACGGGCTCGGCCTCAGGCTCGACGTCCTCGGGGGCGTCCTGGCCCCGCCTGGCGACCCACTGACGGCCCTTGCCGACCGCGACGGTGGCCACGCTGCCCGCGACGAACATCCCGAGGTCCGGGTAGGCGTAGCACGCTCCGAGGAGGCCGCTGATGCCGATGGCGACGACGCAGCGACCGGCCGCCCGGGAGGAGCCGTCCGACTCCCCCACGGGCTGCTCGACGGGCTCGGCGGCCGCAGTCATGCGATGACCCCGTACAGGGCTCCACCGGCCCAGTTCGCGGCCTGTGCGAGCGGGACGGCAGCGAACCCGGCGATGCCGGCGCTGGTGCCGAGACAGATGCCGCACCAGGCTCCGGCCTTGAGGTCGGCGCCGCGGGCGGACTTCTTGATGGCGGCGACGAGGGCGACGGTGAGGAGGAGGACGATCGCTCCTCCGGTGGCGGTGAGCGGGAGGTAGGAGGGCCCGCGGGTGACCTGTCCGGCCTGTCCGCCGACGCCCCAGACGAGGGCGGCGTCGCCGAGCCAGTTGGTGATCCACAGGGTGGTGTCGGCTACCCAGCCGATGAGGCCGCCGACGGTGAGGATGGCGAGGACGCCGTAGCACCAGGCGGCGAGGAAGGGGAGGAGTCGGCCGGCGTGGTCGAGGGGGGCGGCTTGGAGGGGCTTGAGGCCGGGCCACCAGTGGATGAGGTGGCGGATGAGGAGGGCGAGGCCGATGGTGACGCCGCCAAGGGTTGCCCAGATCATCGGTAGCCTCCGCGGGTGTCGAGCTGCTGGCGAGCGCGGCGAACAGCCGCGGCGACGGACGGGCGATCGGCGTTCGGTCGGAGCGAGCAGATCGCGTCTGTGGCGGCCGGGTTGGTCGCGTGGGTCGCGACGTGCTGGCGGGCGAGATCGGCGATGCTCTTCTGCTCGTGATCGGTGATCGTGCTGGTCACGGCGTGTTCGGGGCGTCCCGAAGCGTGGGGCTGCTCGGGGGTGCTCGCGGGCGTGATCGGGGGCTGCTCGGGCGTGATCGGGGTGATCGCGATCGGTGCTCGCCGGGCGAGCTCGCGGCCCTTCTCCTGCCGCGTCAGCTCGATCTCGAAGTCGACGGACACGTCGGCGAGGAGGCGTTCGGCGGCCATCTCGCGGCGCCGGAGCTCGATGCGGTGCTCGGCTTCCTCGAACCGCATGCCGCGCTCCAGGGCGGCGAGACGGGCCTGCTCGTCGTCGGTGAGCGCCGAGGGGTCGCGCATGTCGGCGAGGGCAAGCAGCCACACGAGCTTGGCGCCGATGGGGAGGAGGGGTCCGGCGACGGCCATGGCGGTGTGGTCGCGGGCGATGCCGTGCCAGACGAGGAACGTGCCGACGGCGAGGAGGGCGGCCCAGCCGATGGCGGCGACGGGCCAGCGGTGTCCGGCGATGCGGAGGCCGCGGGCTTCGGCGACGATGACGGACGCCCAGATGATGTCGGCGCCGGCGGCGACGGTGAGTCCGATGGGGCCGGCGCCGAGGAGGTCGACGAGGGACCAGGTGGTCCAGGCGAGGGAGCCGGCGGAGAGCAGGATGGCGGGGGCGATGAGGGGTGTGCGGGCCATCAGGCGCTCCAGGAGGTCTTGTGCAGCCAGAGGGCGTACTCGCCGCGGGTAACGGTGCGGCCGTCGGTGTAGGGCATGCGGCGGAGGAGCTGGATCTCCAGCTGGTCGGCGGCGGGGCCGCCCTCGGGGTGGGCGGTGTGGGCGGCGGTGAGCGCGATGGCGAGCCGCTGGTCTTCGGTCATGAGGTGGCCGGGCTTGATGTTGGTGAGCTTGTCGGCGATGAGGCGGAGGCCGTCGCGGACGGTGGCGTCGAGCCGGACCTGGCGGAGGGCTTCGTCCTGCTGGGTGGGGTGGGTACGGTGTGCCATGGCTGTTCCTCCTGGTAGGCAGGCGGGATGGCTGGCCCCGGCCGGGCTCTCACACACCGACCGGGGCCGTTCTGTTGTTGCCGGATCCAACGTAGCGACCCCATTGCCGTATGGCAACAGGGTCGGGGAAGATGGTGCCCATGACCGAGCCCGCAGAAGGGGGGCCTGACATGGTGAGTTTCCGAGAGCTAGCGCGCCGCCTCGTCGCGGACGGGGTGGTGGAGACGATGAGCCATCAGCGGCTGTCGAAGATCGCGCAGGAGGATCCGGCGTTCCCGCCGACGGTGATGATCGGCCGGTCCAAGGCGGTCGATTACCGGCTGGCTCGTCCGTACTTCGCGGGCCGGGTTACGCGGCCGGGCTGGCGGACGGATCTGAAGGGGGCTCCACCGGCCTCCGAGTAGCACGTGGCCCCCGTCCGGATGTCCGGCGGGGGCTTCGTTGTGTCTGGGGTCAGGCGGCGATGATGCCCTGCTCTGACCAGATGGCGCCGCAGCCCTTGCAGCGGGCGACGGGGGTGGCGCCGGCGCCGCCGTGGATACGGATGGTGCCGCCGCAGGGGCAGGGGTGGTTGGCGGTGAGGTCGCGGGTGGTGTCGACGAGGTCGAGTGCGGTCTCGACGCGGCGGAGGGCGCCGGCGGCGACGGCCTTGATGTGGGCATGCTGTGCGGGCGTGAGGGGCCGGAAGGGTCCGGGCCTGCCTTCGACGCGGGCGAGGAGCCAGAGGGCGGTGTAGCGGGCGCCGGGGGTGCGTCCGCGGTAGTGCCAGCGGCGCCGGTCGGCAAGGTCGGCGCGCGCGGCAGCGGTACGGCGTTCACGGTCGGCGGTCGGCCAGTCGCAGCCCGGGAGGGAAATGGGTTCCATCTGGCAGCCGGACGCGATGACGGTGGCGCACTCGGCGAGGGCGGCTTCGACGATGCGCATGGTGTCGTGGATGCGGAGGCTGACGGGGACGGGGCGGGCGCCGAGCTGTGCGGGGTCGCGTTCGAGGGCACGCAGGGCGGCGGCTTCGACGCTGTCCATGCGCTCCATGGCGTTGAGGTAGCCCTTCAACTCGACGGGGGGCCAGGAGTGGGTGGTGGGGGCGCCGAGGGCGTCGGTGAGGTCGGGCCAGAGGTGGATGAGCTGGCGGAGTGCGTGGCTGGCGGTGGTGGTCACGGTGCTCCTTGGTGCGGGCCGCCCCTGGTGGGTGGGGCGGCCGGGGGTTGTGTCGGGTCAGGCGGGCAGGTCGAGGACGATGCGGACACCGCCGGCGATGGGGCTGGTGGCGGTCGGGTCACCGGTGAGCTCGCGGGTTCTGGTGTCGAGCTGGTCGCACCAGTTACGGACGCGTGCGATGGCGACCTCGGCCTTCTCGGCGCGGTGGCGCCAGCGGTCGAGGTCCTTCTCGTGGCCCGCCTCGAAGCAGCGTCCAGCGGCCTGTTCGACGTGCTCCAGGCGGGCGTACAGCTGGTCGAGCATGTCGTCGGTGAGCTGGTCGAGGCGGGGCCGGTCGGTCATCGGGTCTCCGGGGTGGGGTGGTTGGTGAGGCCGAGGACGATGGCGGAGGTACAGGGCCAGGGGATGTGACAGCGGTAGCACTCGACGGCCCGGAGCTTGCCGTTGGTGAAGACGTCCATCGGCTCGTGGTCGAAGGTCTCCATGCGTCGGGCGTGGGCTCGTCGGGTGGCGCGGTTGGGTCGGGGTTCCGGCTCGTCGTCGGCGAGGAGGCGCTCGCCGGTGGTGCCGAGGGTGGTCTGCCAGGTGACGCCGGGGCGGGGCGTCCGTTCGCCGTGGGGGTTGCTGCTGGGGCCGGTCACGGCTGGCTCCTGAGGGCGGAGGGGCAGTCGGCGGGGCTGTGGTGCTGCTCCGTCTCGGGTTTGGCGAGTTCGTGGCAGAGGTCGGCGCAGGCGCCTCCCGGGGGGCAGGTGTCGTCGCAGTCGGTGAAGCAGATCTGGGCGCCGATGCAGAACGCTTCGTAGGGGGCGGGCTGGGTCACGGCTGGCTCCCGTCGGCCATGCGGCGAAGGTCGGCGGCCGCGCGGTTGGTGGCGCCGTACTTCGCGGTGGCCCTGTCGGCAGCTTCGCGGAGGACGTCGGCGCGCAGCTCGGCGAGGAGTCGTTCGGCCATCTCCTCGGAGGCCATGCTCTGGGTGGTGCTGAAGTGGAAGAGCTGGGTGCGGGCGCTGGGCATCTTCACGGCGTCTCCTGGGTGTAGGCGTTCTGCAGCTGGCGGGCGGTGGCCCAGCGGCCTTGGGGGCGGGGCTGGCCGGTGTCGGGGTTGATGTCGGCGATGCGGACGCGGGTGCCGTCGGTTTCGGTGACGGTGACGCGGAGGTTGCGGGTGTACCGGGACCGCCAGACGCTGCCGACGGTCGGGCTGGGTTGGGTCATCGCTTGTCCCCCATCAGGGTGCGGGCCATGTCGCGGGCGGCGTCGAGCTTGGCGGCGGCCTGGGCGTGCTGGATGAGGTAGGTGCCGATGAGGACGGCGTCGCCGGCGAAGGTCGCGCCATCCGGGTTCCGCTTCAGGGCGCTGATGTGGCTGTCCAGGGCGCGGGCGATCCGCTCGGCCTCGTGGAGGAGGAGCTGGTGGTCGTCGGCGAGGCGGCGGGTGATGAGGTCGCGGGTGGTGTCGTCGGTCATCGGGGCTCGTCCTCCACGGTCGAGGTGGTCGTCTCCCGCACGATGCGGGTGGGCATGTCGGGGTAGCGGCGCTGGAGGCTCTCCTGGCCCCTGAGGGCCGCCTCCTGGGTCTGGAGGAGCCCGGTGCGGGGGTTCCACTGGTCGGCGTCGTAGCCCTCGACGAGCCACTGCACGCGCGGCGGCCGGGCGTCGGTGTCGTGTGCTTCGGCCGGCTGCCCGACAGCGGGGGCGGCGCGGGTGCTGTGGGCGGCCTGCTGCGGGTTGCAGAGGGTGTAGCCGCCGGGGACGTGGACCCAGAGAACGCGGTGGTTGCCGTCCATGCTCGGGTCGCCGCGGTCCTCGACCTCCCGGCCGCAGTGCTGGCACCGCGCGGGCTTGGTGTCGTCCTGTCCGGTGGTCTGGCGGGCGGCGGTACGGGCGGCGTCCCGAACCGTGGCGGCGAGCTGCGCGTAGACGTCGCCGCTGCCGGTGGTGATCCCGGCGGCGCTGATGGCCTTGACGAGGTGCCGGACGGCGCCGTCGAGGGACGGCGTACAGCGGTGGCAGAAGTCATGGACGGCGCAGTGCTGGGTACTGCGGCAGGGCTTGGGCTGGTCGGTCATGGTGGCTCCTGGTGGTGGGGGCCGTCCCGGAGGACGGCCCCAAGGCGGATGGTCAGGCGGACGGGTGCGGTCATGTGCTGCGGGCGGCGTCCCGGTTCTGGTCGGCAAGTTCCTGCGCGGCCTCCTGATCCCCGCCAGCGGCACGGACGGCGAGGGGCAGCTCGTTCCACACCTGGGCCATCCACTCCATGGCCCACTCGTCGCCGCCCTTGTGGGCGCGGTCCATGTCGCTGTGGATGCTGCGGAGGGCGTCGATGAGGGGCTGCTGGAGGGCCTGGAGTTCCTGGATGGTGGCGAGCAGGGCGGGAATGGTCTCGGCGGTGGTGGCGTGGGAGACGGTCATGGTGGGCTCCTGGTGGTGGGGGCCGTCCCGGAGGACGGCCCGACGACAGAGGGTCAGGCGGGGTGCGGGCAGGGCCACGGAACGGCCGGGTCGAACGTCTCGTCCGGGAGCTCGGTGGAGCACTCACGGCAGGCTTGCTCGGTGGTGACGTGGGAGCAGCAGTCGACGTTGGCGTCTTCGCCGTTGTCGGTGAAGTACTCGTCGCAGTCGCGTTCGAGACAGGTGATCGGCCCCGAGTAGAGGGTCACGGGCTGGTGTTCGGTCATGGCTGCTGCTCCTGGTGGTGGGTACGGTGGTGGTGGGGCCGCCCGCACTTCGATTGCGGGCGGCCCTGCTGTGTGTTCAGGTGCCGACGGACCACTGGCCCCACTTGCAGCCGGTGCACATCCAGGCGGGCCCGGTGCGGTAGCCGTCGTAGTGATCGGGGACGTACTCCGTGTCCCTGCCGCATTCGGCGCACTCGTCGGGACGGTCGTCGGGCAGCTCGTGCTCGTGCGGGTCGTTGACGGCGTAGTCGCTGGTGACCCGGTAGCCGCGGAGGCAGTACTTCTCGATGAGCCGGTCGACGTCCTTACGGCCGCCGTCGGTGGACTCTCCCTGGCCGCCTTCGACGCGGACGGACTCGCCGTCGGTCCACAGGTCGATGGTGACCTCGTCGCCGGTGGGGTGGGTGAGGATCCACGTGTGCTGGATGTGGTCGTCGTGGTCGGTCATGGGGTGTGTCTCCTTTGGGGTGGGTCAGGCGGGGCGCTGGCAGGTGTCGTGGCGGTGGCAGCGGCACTGCTCGCAGGCGGCGCACATCTCGTCGTGCTCGGTGTCGCAGATGCCGCAGCCGCCGAGGAGTTCGGTCTCCAGGTCGTGGGCGGCGAGCATGCGGTCGATGGGGTCGGTCATGGCTGCTCCTGGTGGTTGTTGGGATGCTGGGGGTGGTCCCGCTCGCGTGGCCTGCGAGCGGGACCGGGGGCGGGTCAGGTCATGCACCAGCCGTTGGAGCAGGCTTCGGCGTCGCTGTCGATCAGCGGGAGCTGGGTGCCGTGCTCGAACAGGCGGCGGAGCGGCCGGCCGTAGGAAGTGAGGTAGACCGGGGGCTTGCCCTTGCGGCCAAGGTGGCCGTTGATGGTGTCCTCGACTTCGCAGGCCCGCTCGAAGCGCTCGGGCTCGGTCTCGTGCATGGCCTGCCACTCGTGGACCTTGCGGATGGGACAGAAGTCGCAGGACGACTTCGGCGGCATGGGGAGGCCGGCGTCCCGGATGATGCGGGGGCAGTCCGCGCGTCGCAGGCCGAGCCAGAGAAGCGGGTACTCCAGGCGCTCGTAGGGCATGGCTTTGGCGGGGTTCGCTCGGCCGATTTCGTCGAGGGTGATGCCCATGCCCACGGTGGCGGGGTTGTCGGGGGTGGCTCCGTGGGCCTGGAGCCATGCTCCGGTGACCTGGATCTTGAACTCGACGGTGCAGACGCGGGATCCGGGCTTGCCGTTGGACAGGTAGACGGGGATGGTCTGCCGGCTGCCGTTGCTTCCGATGATCCGCTGGCGGATCGTTTCGACCTCGCCGTTCTTGGTGTGCCGGTCGAGGAGGATCAGGTCCAGGCCGTGACGGGCGGCGAACGGTGCGGCGTGCTCTTCGAGGTAGCGGAGGGTGCCGGGGTTCTCGCTGTCGGCGCCGACGTTGGCCATGAGGAAGGTGCGGTAGTCGAGGTCGCCGCGGGCAGCGAGGGCGAGGGCTGCGACGGACTGCCACCCTCCGCCAAAGCTGAAGGTCTTCAGGCGGGTCACGGATTCTCCTGGGCGGGTGTGATGGTCCAGCCGGCGGTGGCGAGGTAGAGGGCGACGCGGGTGGCGCGGGCGTGGTCGTCGTCGTGGTGGAGGGTGGCGTCGGTCTCGGCGGCTTCGATGTCGGCGAGGGCGGCGAGGGGGATGGCGGTCTGTCCGGGGACCACGGGGGTGGGGGGCTGGTCGAGGTGGGCGCGGGCGCCGGCAAGGCGCTGGTCCGGGGTCATGCGGCGGCCTGCTGCTGGCCGGTGCGCTGTTCGGCCTCAGCCACGATGGCGAGGAGCGCGGCCCGGACGGGCGACGTGTTGATGGCGCCGCCCCACTCCGGCGGGGGGATGCGGCCGTTCCACGGGTCCTGGCCGATCAGGCGGAGCTGGTCGACGAGGTCGGTGTGGCGGTAAACGAGGCGCTTGCGGGCGGCGTTGGTGGCGGCTTCCTGCTCGCGGGCCTGGCGGAGGTACTCGCCGAGGTCGCCCTGGGCGCGGAGGGCGGCGATGTCGCGGACGTCGATGTCGGTCACGGCGTCACCGCCCGGTGTCCGTTGTGGTTGCAGGGGTGGCAGATCAGGTACAGGTTCGCGAGGGTGCTGTCGCCGCCCTGCGTGCGGTGGAGCTTGTGCTTGAGGATCAGGTCCGTGAAGGCGTGGCGCTCGTTGCAGGTGGCGCAGCGGGACTTCTGGCGGCTGTACAGGGCGGACTTCTTGGCGCGGCGCTGACGGCTGCTGAGGACGCGGGTGGTGCGGATGGGCCGGGTCACGGCTTCTCCTTGGGGATGACGACGGGGTTGGCTTCAAGGAAGGCCCGGTTGAGTTCGGTCACCTCGTCGGCCTGGGCGTGATGGGTGGCGGCGAGGGCGCGTCGGGCGTCGACTTCGGCCTGCGGGGTGAGGCGGATCTCCTCGCCGGCGGCGGCCCGGCGGCGGGCGGGGTGCGGTGCGCGGGGCTTGCGGCGCCAGGCGGACTTGCAGGGGCGGCCGATGGCGGCGTTGCAGTCGGGGCAGATGACGCCCAGGGGGCCCGTGGCGCGGCGTTCGACGGTCGGCCGGGGCTCGGGGCCGTCGGGCTCGTCCGGGTGGCGCACGCTGCCGCTGAGGAGTTCGGCCATGCTGCGGTGCGGACCGCCCTCGAGCATCGGCGCGGTCGACGGGGCGGGCACGGCACCGGAGGCGACGGCCTCGAGCTGACCGCGGTAGCGGGCGATGAACTCCTTGGGCGTCTCGTCGGGGTCGCCCTCGTAGGCGAAGTTCTCCAGCCGCTCCGAGCGGATCTTCGAGCGGAGGTCCCGCACGTGGTGCGGCATGATCCACAGCCGGGTGGTCGGGTCCTTCGGGGTGGTCGAGTAGTAGCGGACGACGGCGTCCTTCGCGTCCTGGTCGAACGGCACGTTCTTCAGGGCGGCGGCCCATGCCTGGGCGGCGAGTTCGGAGGGCTGCCGGTTGTCGAACCCGCAGCAGATGGCCAGGAGCCTGGCCGCTTCGGAGACGTTCATGCGTGGTCCTAGTCGTCGGTGGCGTACTTGGCGCCGAGGGCGAGCCAGCCGGCCGCCTTGGCGTCAGTGCCGGTGAGGTTCTGGCCGGTGGGGAGCTGGTAGACGTTCCGCGGTCGGCGTTGGGCGTCGTCGCGGATCCACTTCTGCCAGGCGTCGGGCCAGGACTTGCGGCGGGCGCCGGTGGATCGGTAGTGGCTGATGAACTGTTCGGTGGAGTGGTCGATGTCGAGGCCGGGGTAGGTGGCGTTGGCCCAGCGGCGCATGGCATCGGTGAGGGTGAAGCCGTCGACTTCCACCGGCGTGAAGCCGGGTGACGTGGGCGTCACCCCGTACCCCCCCTGGTTCATCGGGGGGTTAGTGGGTGGTTCAAAGGACGGTTTGGGTGACGTGGGCGTCACCCCGGTCGCGACGCCCACGTCACCCCGCTCGGACGTGGGCGTCACCCCGGTGGTGACGTGGGCGTCACCCCGTCGCGGTGACGTGGGCGTCACCCCGGTCTTCCTTCCGCCCCTCGCCCGGGACGACGCGAGCTTCGCCACTACCGCCCGAGCCTCCTCATCACCAGCCCGACCACCCGGCACCACCCGCTCGATCGCCAGGTCGTACACCTCGGGCCGACGGTCCACCGGAATGTGGGACACGAGGGCGTCGTCGCCCGCCCGGATCAGGCCGGCCTCCCGCAGACCCTTGAGGTCGCGCTGCACGGACCTCTCCGACTTGCAGGTGTAGGCGGCGAGCGTGGGAATCGAGGGGTAGGCGCCGCGGCCCTTGGAGTCGGCGTGGTCAGCCAGGCCGAGGAGCGTGCCGAGGTACTGCGGCGGCATCGGCGGGGCGAACTTCAGCGCCCACACTGTGGCTTCGACGCTCAACGCTGGCCTTCTCTCAGGTAGTGCGGGGAGGGGTGGATCGGGGCCCGGGGCGCGACGGCCCCGGGCGGGGGTCAGGCGGCGTCGGTGGCCGGCTTGCGGAGGCGACGGCGTTCACGCTCAGACAGGCCGCCCCAGACGCCGTGCCGCTCGTCGTGCTCCAGCGCCCAGGCCAGGCACTCGACCCGCACCGGGCAGACGGAGCACACGCTCTTCGGGGCCTTCGTCGAGCCACCCTTCTCCGGGAAGAAGGTCTCGGGGTCGGTCTGCGCGCACACGGCGCCGGTGACGATCTCCACCGGCAGGAGGGGAATCATGCGGCACCGCCCCTGGATCGTGCGTACGACATGGCACGCGCCAGGTGGGCACGGGTGACACCAAGCCGGTACGCGGCCAGCTCCTGCGTGTACCCCTGGGTCGTAATAAGCCACTCAGCGTTCTCGGTCAGCGACACGTACTGAGCGACGTGCTCGCCGACGTCCGGTACAGCGGCCGGGCTGTCGATGTAGTCGTCGTCCCAGGCACCCGGCGGAACCCAGCCGCGGGCCTTCGCCAACGCCTTGGCCTCGACCACCCAGCGCTGACCAACTCCGGCCCGCAGGGGATCCACGTTCCACAGCTCGTCGTACAGGTCGCGTACCGCCCGAGCAGTCGATCCGTACGCCGGCGGGCACAGGTTGACCTGGTCGTTGACGGTGTTCCGGTCCAGCCCCAGACGGCGTGCCAGTTCCTTCTGCGGCCAGCCCATGGCGACAAGGGCCTGGAGGCGGCGCTGGGTCCCGGTACCATCGACGAGAGCACTGGGGGCGGCAGCATCGAGCGACGGCTTGATGGCCAGGATCCGGTCTGCGGTCTGAGTGCGAACTCGCCGCGACGGGCCCTGTTCACCCCGCCCGTACAGCAGGCGGCTGATGGATCCGTTCGACACGCCAGAGAGCTGACGCGTCTGGGGAATACCAATGCCGTAGCTGCACAGCATGCGGACGTGAGCGCGGACTGGGGCGGCGTCCACGTACGGCTGCCACCGTCCGTAGGCGATGAGCCGGTAGCGCTGGCTCATGTACTCGCGTCCGGCCTTGCGGCACGGCTCGCACTTGCATCCGTGGAACTTGTGCCGCGTCAGGGTGCCGTGCGGGGGGAGGGGCTTGGTGCCCGTGGCGGGGCGGGTGGTCAGCCCCGCCACGGGGATCTCGGTGGAGGTCACGACTCCTCCTTCGCGTCCTCGATGCCGAGCGTGGCGCGGGCGGCGGGGAGGAGGGGTTCGCCCTGGTAGCCGCAGGCGTCGAAGAGGCGGTCGGTCAGCTGCCGGATCTCCCGCCGGTACGCGGCGGCCTGCGCCCGCTCGGCGGCCACGGCGCGGCGGAGGCGCCGAATGCGACGCTCGTAGCGGAGGGCACCGATGACGTTGGTGATCGCCTGCTGGTCCAGCAGCGTGACCCGGGTGGACAGGCGCCGGTTCTGGGCGACGGCCTCGTCGAAGCGGCGGCGGGAGATGAAGGGGAGACGCATCACGCCACTTCCTTGCCGGCCGTCAGCTCGGGCAGCACCACGGTGGTGAGCTGGCCGGTACGCCACGCGGTGGCGATCGCCTCCTTGCCCTCCGCCGGGATCGTCAGCCGGGTGTGCGCCGCACGCCCCACCATCTCCACCCCCGGCACCTCGTGGATGACACCGGTCTCGGGGTCGGCCCACTCGATGACCCCGGCCGCGGTCAGGGTGTCGAGGAGGTTCTTGCGCCACGCGGGTCGGACCTCGGTGACGAGGCGGGTGACGATCTCCGACGGGGCGACCTTGTGGACCCAGGCGATGAGCGCGGCCTCGTCGATGACGGACGCGGCGGCCTTGGGCTGGACGAGGGTGGCCTTGCCGATGTCGGTGCCGGCGAGGTCGACGGCGATCTGCTGGGTGCCGGTCTCCGCCTTCGCGGCGCGGAGGCCGGTCTCCAGCTCGGCCTTGGCGGCCTTGAGCTGGTCGGTGATGTGCTTGGCGAGGGTGTCGAGGATGGCCACTCGGGTGGCCGTGTCCTTGAGGGACATGTGGTCTCCTTGGGTGGGGCGTCCCGGCCTGAATCCGGGACGCCCCTGTGGTGCGGTGGGTTAGGCGGCCTGGAGCTGGGAGAGCAGGTCCCAGATGGCCTTGGGGGCGACGGCGTCGAGGGGGGCGCCGAGGGCGGCGTGTGCCTGCTCGTCGGCGTCGGCGTGCTTGATGCCGTGCTCGGCGGTGAAGGCGTAGTACGCGGCGACGGCGGCGGCGTGTTCGTCGGTGGGGAGTTCGACGTCCTCGACGACGATGCCCTCCACCACCTCCGGCTCGGCCTTCTCCTGCTTCGGCAACTCGGCCCAGCGGCGCATCAGGTACTCGCGGAGGGCGTCCGGTTCGCTGGTGTCGGGGGCGAGGATCCTGGCGTCTGCGGGCACATACCGCTTCGCCTCGTCGATGAGCGCGCTCATGATGAACCGGTCCTGGGCGGCGGCTGCACGCTTAGCGAGCGCCTGGCCTTCGGGGTGGGGCGTGAAAGACGCCTTGGGGTCGGACGTCTCCCACGGGTCCGGCTCGCCCTGCTGCACCGACCGCAACTGCTGCACCGGCGCCGACATCGGAACCCCGTCCTCATCGACGTTCGCCCCCAGCTCCTCCGGCGTGTAGTGCAGCCCGAACAACACCTCCTCGCACGCATCCCGAGCCACCTCGGTGATCGCACGCGCCTTCAACATCGCAGCCGGGTACTTCTTCCACACGTCCTTGCCAGCCAGCCCCGCCTGCTTGGCCCGGTCGATCGTCCACGTCACCTGGTAGCCGTCGTAGTCCGGGTCGTCGGACCGGATGATCTGGGCCCACGCCTGCTTGTCGTCGCCCCGGACGCGGAGCTTGTGGCCGGCCTGCCGGACGAGTCCGGAGATGAGGGCGGCGGACGCGGACGGCTTGCCCTCGATCACGTGGATGCCGGTGATGGCGGCGAGGGGGGTGATGCCGAGGGTGCGGCCGTACTCCATGGCGTACAGCACGTTGGCGGGGCGCTGCTGGTACTGGCGGGGGAGGAGGTTGGCTTCGGCGAGGTGTTCGGCGTAGCGGACCATGTCGGGGAGGGACGCGGTCGGCTGGTGGCGGACGAGGTCGGTGCTCACTTGGGCTCTCCGGCGAGGTGGGTGCGGGCGATGTCGTGGGCGAGCTCGGCGGCGCCTTCCGCCAACCCGGTCTGGCGGAGACCTCCGGCTCGGGCGGTCAGCCGCCCGTAGTGCTCCAGCAGGTAGGCCAGTTCGCGGACGACCGGGGCCGGCACCTCGACGGAGCGCGCGTTGCGCTCGGCGGTCTCGGCCTTCCTGTTCAGGTCGGTGGCGGCGATGAGCATCTGCTCGGCCTCGGTCACGCGGTGCCTCCGCAGGTGCAGTCCTCGAACGTGTGGCCCTGCGGGCAGCGGCCGGTGGACTGCCGGGGGATGGTCGGCAGGTCACGGCCGAGGGCGTAGTCGTGATGCAGCACGGAGTCGTGCGGGTCCTCCGGTTGCCGCTGCCGCGGGACGGCGTAGTCGTCGCTCCAGTAGTGCCGCTTCGACTCGTTCCGGTGGTCGCCCCGGTGACGGACCGGGAGCACGCACTTGCTGCCGTGGAGGCGAGCGATGGACGGGCAGATAGCGGCGCCCTCCAGCTCGGCGACCCGGGCCCGCAGCCGCTGAACCTCGGCGATCAGGTCGGGCACGTCCGTCCGGGCGGCGGCCACGAACGCGGCGTTCGCGCGGTCCTGGTTCAATCCGCCGACGACACCGCGGCACGTCTCCCCGATCCACTCGGACAGGCCCGGCGTGTACTCGGTGTCCTGGTAGATCTCCCACGAGTCCGTGCACCACGGACCCTTCGTCGCCGCGTCGGCACGGGCCAGGATCTCCGCGAGCCGCTGCTCGTCCATCGGGGCGCTCATGCGGCACGCTCCGCGCTCTCCGCGTCCAGCGCCGCCAGCACATCCCGCAGCACTCCGTCCAGCGCCGTCGCCGCCGACACCATCGCGTCGTGGTCGTGGATGCTCACACCCTCGTGCTGACCCAGCGCGGCCCGCGCCAGCCGCACCGCCATGTCCACCGGCAACGCCGGCATCGGCCGACGGGCCGAGTCGTGCAGCGGGTCCAGCGTCGCCAGCGGCACGACGCGCACCGTGCGCCGGTCACCCGTCGGGAAGTTCGTGGGTACAGTGATGTCCATGGATTCCACTCCAATCAGTGGGGTTCGAGGGGTCGCAGGGACCAGGCCCGGTCCGGCGGCCCCGATCTGTTTGTGGGGGTCAGGCCGCGGCGCGCTGCGCGAGACGGTCGTTCTCCATCTGCGCGGCCATCCAGCGCTCCACCTCGCTGGTCGGGTAGAGCGTTTCTCGGCCACGGCGGAAGCCCTTCGGGGCCTGGCCCCGGTACCGCAGCTGGCGGATGGCGGCCGGCGACTTTTGCAGCAGCTTGGCCAGCTGCTTCGTGGTCATCAGAGGCGTGTCAGCGATCCTGTCGCTCATCGTTGCGCTCCGTTGCGTGTCGTTGGATGTCGACGATCCCCATGTCGAGCACCTTGGCGATGCGTGCCATGACCTCGGGCTGGGGATGTCGTTCGTCTCTCTCGATGCGGGAGAGGTACGAGGGGCTGATTCGGGCGGCTTTGGCGAATCCGCGCAGGCCGTAGCCGCGTAGCTCGCGCTGCCGTCGGATTTCGGGTCCATCGGGCTGCACAAGGAAGACGATACACATCGATGCGCAACGAGACAACGTGAGACGCATCGAGATGCATCCCGTAACGACTCGGATGCGGTCAGTTGTTCTCTGGGTAAAGCAGGCGGGATCCGCCCTCGCACGGCCGTAGATCACCGTCTACCCTGTTGCCTATCGGTGCCTATCGGTGCCTAGCGAGCGTCGGGCAGGACGCAACGGAGTGATAGAGGAGAGGCCGCCATGATCCGCGACCCCCGCGCGTGGGCACGGCTCGCCAAGGCCATCGCCACCAGGCGGCAGGCCCAGGGCCTACGTCAAGAAGACCTCGCCGCCAAGGCCGGCGTCTCCCACCGCAGCGTGCAGAACGCTGAAATCGGGCAGCCCCCCAAGGCGCGGATGCCCCAGTCGCTTCCCCCCATCGTCAAGGCCCTCGGCTTGCCCGACACCTGGATCGATGACGTCCTCGAAGGCAAGGCGCCTGGTGAGTGGCGCGACGTGGACGTCCAGTCCGTGGTCGACGAGGAACGGCTGGAGGCGGACATCACCAACGCGTTCGTGCGCGCCTCAGACAAGGCGACCGGCCCGGAGATCCGGGAAGGCGTGAAGGCTGCGTTGGACGTTTTGCGTCAACACGGGCTCATCTGAAGACCCTTGGCGTACAACCTTCAACAAACCGTGCATACGTATAGCGACCACTTGGTCACACGGCATATGCTCCTGACACCGGAGCCGCCCGCTCCAGGCTGCCTAAGCACGGGGGTTCACGATGCACGGATCCAGTCCGGTGATAGTCGCTAATCTCGGACGCGGGATCGCCGCCTTCACCGCCCGAACCGGCGGCCGTCCCGTCGCCGTCATCAACACCGAGGCCGCGCACGACCCCGAGCTCCGCACCCAGGCCGGGTACGCGCTCGTCGGCGCCGGCCTCGACGCCGGAACCGTCCTGGGGGCCTTGAATGGGGTACGTCGCCGATCGCTGGCACAAGAAGAAGCCTGGCCCTGACGAGCCCGAATGCGGCGAGCACAAGGGGCTCGTCGCATCCAAGGCCCACGGCGTCGGCAAGCGGTGGCAAGCCCGCTACGACGACCCCTCGGGCGGTGAGCGCACCTCCCTCCACCGCACGAAGACCGAGGCTGAGGCCGAGATTGTCAAGCAGGAAGCCGCCAAGCAAACCGGTTCCTGGCTCGACCCGAAGGCTGGCCGCGTCACTGTCGAACGCTTCGCCTACGACACGTGGCTGCCGTCCCTGAACATCAACAGCCGCAGCCGCACCGAGTACGAAGGCGTCCTCAAGCGCTACCTCGTACCCGAATGGGGCAACCGAGAGATCCGCTCCATCAAGCCCTCCGAAGCCGGCGCTTGGCAGCAGCTCCTCGTCAGCAAGTACAAGCTCAAGGGCACCTACCCCAACCGCGTTAGCCGGTACGTCCGCGGGATCTTCCGCCTGGCCGTCATCGACCGCGTGATCCCCCTCAGCCCCTTCGAGAGCATCGCGGCGCCGCCCGCCGAGGAGAAGGCCACGCAACCACCGGACGTTGTCGAGGTGCGGCAGCTGATCGCGCATGCCTATGACGACCGCTGGGCTGCGATGATCGAGTTGAACGCGCTGACCGGACTCCGTTCCGGCGAGATCCGCGGACTCCGCCTCGATCGCATCGACTTTCTCCGCCGCACCATGCTCGTCAACCAGCAGCTCGTCTACGAGAAGGGCAAGGGCCTGTACTTCGCCGAACTCAAGACCGGCGCCGGTTTGCGTACGCTCCCCCTGTCGCAACGCGCGGTCGACCTGCTCGCGGCCTACGTCAAGAAGTACCCCCCGCGGGCTGGCGGCGAGGGTGAGGGGTTGGTCTTCGTCATGGCGGACGGCGGTCTGATCGGCGAGTCGACTCTCGACTACGCGCTCAAGTCCATCTGCAAGAAAGCGGGTGTCGGGCCGCGGCACTGGCACGAGCTGCGCCACCACTATGCCTCTGTGCTCATTGCCGGCCGAGAGAACCCGAAGGTGGTTCAGAAGAGGATGGGGCACCGGGATGTCATGACGACGTTGCGGACCTACGCCCACTTGTTCGCCGAGGCCGAGGAGCAGACGCGCGACGTTCTGGATGCGGCGTGGGCGGATCCGGGTGAGACTGCCTCGGAGGAGGAATCTCCGCAGCAGGGCGGAAGGATTCCGGAATCGAGGAGGCGGCAGGGTGTGTTGCGGCAGGTCAGCGGATAGTCCGGTACATCACTCCTGGATGTTCCAGGCGGAGAGCGCCTAGGCGGCCGGCGTGGCGAGGCCCGGGTCCGGGGGCGAGGTGACGTGCGGGGTGCGTCGGGGCGGTCCCCGGGGTGGCGTCCAGGGCGCGCGATGTCCCGCGCGCGGGGGCGTCCGCCGGATCGCGCGCGGGGTGCGCGCCGGGGCTGACACCGGTGCGCCCTCCCGCAGGGTGATCCTGCCGGTCTAGCGTCGAACGCAGGAGGCGGCCATGGTACGGCGACGGGTTCCGCTGGTGACGCTCACGCTGATCGCGGTCGGACTGGTGGTCGGGGGGCTCTGGTGGTGGGCGGTGCTGCGCCTGCTGCTGGTTCCGGGTGAGGCCGGACCGGTCGAGGGGGCGGTAGCCGCGGGCGGCTGGGGGCTGAGCCTGTTGCCGGTGCACGTGGCCGCCTCCTCCCGGCCCACGCGCCTCACCAGGGCATGGCGACTCCGCCGTTCGGGCGCAGGATCTGACCCGTCGTGAACGAGGAGGCGTCGCAGGCGAGATGGAGGACCGCGTGGGCGATGTCCTCGGGCTCGCCGACCCGCCGCAGCGGTGAGTGACGGACCATCGCGGCCTCCGCCTGCTCCTGGGCGGCCGGCTCGTGGCGGTCCGTCATGGGGGTGCGGATCCAGCCGGGCGCGACCGCGTTCACCCGGATGCCGTGCGGACCCGCCTCGACCGCGAGCGTCTTGGTGAGCTGGACGACGGCCGCCTTGGCGACGCTGTAGCAGAGCAGGCCGGGGCTCGCGGTGTCCATCGCGCCCGAGGCCATGGTGACGATCGAGCCCCGGGTGCCGGAGGCGATCATCGACCGGGCCGCTTCCCGGCAGGCGTGGAACACGCCCTTGAAGTTGACGGCGAGGACCCGGTCGAGGTCCTCCTCGCGGGTCTCCAGGACGGTGCTGGTGTGCATGATCCCGGCGACCGCCGCCATCACGTGGAGCGGTCCGGCCGCGTCGACGGCGGCGGCGAGCGCGGCCCGGTCGGTCACGTCGAGCGGATGGACCCGGGCCGTGCCGCCCTCGCGGGCGATCAGGGCGGCCGTCTCCTCGAGGCCCGGCTCGTCGCGGTCCGCCAGGTGCAGGGTCGCGCCCGCCCGGGCGAGGAGGACGGCGCTCGCGCGGCCGATGCCGCTCGCGGCGCCGGTCACGAACGCGGTGCGACCGGTGAGGTCGTACGCCGAGAGGTTCATGCCGGGACCGTACGACCGGATCTGACGAGTCGTCAATTGTGTGGTGGGCGGGGAAACGAGGAATCTCCGGAGGGGCCGGGCTGGCAGCCCGGGCACCAGTAGGTCACGCGCTCGCCCAGCTCCGCCTTGCGGACGGCGGCGCCGCAGCGCAGGCAGGGGCGGCCCTCGCGGCCGTAGACGTGCAGCGGGGTGCCCGGGCGGCGGACCGTCGTGGTGCGCCGGTCGGGACGGTCCTTGTTCGCCTCCAGGAGGCGGTGGGCCGTCGCCACGAGCCGGGGCGGGACGTCGGGGGCCAGCTCGCCGACCGGGAGCCAGGGGCTGACGGCCGCGAGGAAGGCCAGCTCCGACTTGTAGATGTTCCCGACGCCGGCGAGATTGCGCTGGTCGAGCAGGGCCTCGCCGAGCGGCCGGGTGGGGTCGGAGAGCAGACGGCGGGCGGCCTCCTCCGGATCCCAGTCGGGACCCAGCAGGTCGGGGCCGAGATGACCGACCACCCGGGCCTCCTCGGCGGTGCGGAGCAGCTCCAGGACCGGCAGGCGGTAGCCGTACGCGGTGTGCTCCTCGTTCCCCAGGACGGCGCGGATCTGGTGCTCGGGGCCGCCGCGCGGGCGCTCCCCGGCGGCGTACACCTTCCAGGCGCCGTCCATCCGCAGGTGCGAGTGGAGGGTGAGCCCGCCGTCGATCCGGGTCAGGAGGTGCTTGCCGCGCGGGGTGACGTCCAGCACCGCGCGGCCGGTGAGGTCGGCGGTCGCGAAGCGGGGCACCCGCAGGTCGGCGCGGGTCAGCACCCGGCCTGCGAGCGCGGCGTGCAGCCGGCGGGCGACCTGCCAGACGGTGTCTCCTTCGGGCATGGTGCCATCATGCCGCCTTCCGGGGGACCGCGGACGTGGTGCCTTCCGCGGGCCCGCGGTCGTGCCGCCTTCGGGGGCCGCCGTCATGCCGCCTTCCGCGGCTTCCGTCGACCCGTCGTCGTGGTGCCTTTCGCGCCTTTCGGCGGTCCGTCGTCGTGGTGCCTTTCGCAGCTTCCGCCGGCCCGTCGTCGTGGCGCCTTCCGCGGGCCCGTCGTCGTGGTGCCGGAGCGCCGCGGCCCGTCCGTCAGGGTCTCAGGCGCAGGCCGCGCGGGGTGGCCAGGAAGCCGGCCGCCTCCAGGGGGCGGGCGAGGGGGGAGGTCAGGGCCGTCGCGCCGTTGAGGCGCTCGACCGTGACCGTGCCCAGGGCGCCCGCCCGCGCGGCCTCGGCCAGCGCGCCGGCCGCCGCCGCAAGGGCCGGCGCGTCCGGCTCCGTCGGCCAGGCCAGCACCGACTTGCCGCCGCGCTCCACGTACAGCGTCAGCTCTCCGTCGACCAGGACCACCAGGGCACCCGCCTTCCGCCCCGGCTTGTGGCCGGCTCCGGCCGGCGACTCCGGCCACGGCAGGGCGGCACCGTACGCGTTCGCCGGGTCGGCGGCGGCCAGCACCACCGCGCGCGGACCGGCGCCCGCCTCCGCACCGCGGTCCCGGGCGGTCGCCGCCGCCCGCAGCCGGTCCACGGCCCCGTCCATCGCGAACTGGGCCGCGCCCAGCCCCTCCACCACATAGCCGCGCCGCGCCTGGCCGCTGTCCTCGAAGGCGGACAGGACCCGGTAGACCGCGGAGAAGCCGCCCTCCACGCCCTCGGCGGCCACGGCGCCGCGGGTCACCACGCCGTGCCGGTCCAGGAGCGTGCGGGCCAGCGCGTGCGCCCGGTGGGTCGGCTCCGGCTCGGCGGGCGGCAGCAGCGCCCAGCGGCCCGAGACCGTCGGCGGGCCCGACCGGGAGGCCGGACGGGTGGCGCCCAGCGTCCCGAACCGGCCGCGCGGCACCGTGCGCCGGGCCCGGTGGGCGGTCGAGCCCGCGGTGCGGCCCGAACCGAGGAGGGAGCGCAGCGGCGCCAGGGTGTCGTTGGTGAGCCGGCCCGACCAGGCCAGGTCCCACAGGGCGTCGGCGAGCTGCGGGTCGGTGGCGTCCGGATGGGTGGTGATCCGGACCTGGTCGGCGATCTGCCGGAAGAAGAGGCCGTACCCGCCGGACAGGGCCGTCAGCACCGACTCGTGGAGCGCGGTGAGCTCCAGCGGGTGAGGCGGCGGCAGCAGCAGCGGGGCCGCGTCCGCGAGGTAGAGCGAGACCCAGCCGTCCTTGCCGGGAAGCGAGCCCGCCCCGGCCCAGACGAGTTCGCCGGTGGTCGTCAGCTCGTCGAGCATCGCCGGGGAGTAGTCCCGGACCCGGGACGGCAGGACCAGCTTCTCCAGGGCGGACGCCGGCACGGGCGCGCCCTGGAGCTGCTCCACCGCCCGCGCCAGGCCGTCGATCCCGCGCAGGCTGCTGCCGCCCAGGTGCTGCCACTGGGGCAGGAAGGTGGCCAGGGCCGCCGGGGGCACCGGCTCCAGCTCGTGGCGCAGGGCCGCCAGGGAGCGGCGGCGCAGCCTGCGCAGGACGGCCGCGTCGCACCACTCCTGGCCGATGCCCGAGGGGTGGAACTCGCCCTGGACGACCCGGCCCGCCGCGGCGAGCCGCTGGAGCGCTCCGTCCGTGACGGCGGCGCCGAGGCCGAAGCGGGCGGCGGCCTGCGAGGAGGTGAAGGGGCCGTGGGTGCGCGCGTACCGGGCGAGGAGGTCGCCGAGCGGGTCCTTCACCGGTTCGGTGAACGCCTCCGGGACGCCGACCGGCAGCGCCGTGCCCAGCGCGTCCCGGAGCCGGCCCGCGTCCTCGATCGCCGCCCAGTGAGCGGTGCCCGCGATCCGCACCTCGATCGCGCGCCGGGACCGGGCCAGCTCGCGCGCCCAGCCCTCCTCGGCGCCCCGCGCGGCCAGTTCGGCGTCGGTCAGCGGGCCGAGGACCCGCAGCAGGTCCGCGACGCCCTCGGAGTCCTTGACCCGCCGGTCCTCGGTGAGCCACTGGAGCTCCCGCTCCAGCTCGGTCAGCACCTCGGGGTCGAGCAGCTCGCGCAGCTCCGCCTGGCCCAACAGCTCCGCCAGGAGCCGGGAGTCCAGGGAGAGCGCGGCGGCCCGGCGCTCGGCGAGCGGGGAGTCGCCCTCGTACAGGAACTGCGCCACGTAACCGAAGAGCAGGGAGCGGGCGAAGGGGGACGGCTCGGGGGTGGTGACCTCGACGAGGCGGACCCGGCGGGCCTCGATGTCGCCCATCAGCTCGGTCAGGCCGGGGACGTCGAAGACGTCCTGGAGGCACTCGCGGACGGCCTCCAGGACGATCGGGAACGAGCCGAACTCGCTCGCCACCTGGAGCAGTTGGGCGGCCCGCTGGCGCTGCTGCCAGAGCGGGGTCCGCTTCCCCGGGTTCCGCTTCGGCAGCAGCAGGGAGCGGGCGGCGCACTCCCGGAAGCGGGCGGCGAACAGCGCGGAGCCGCCCACCTGGTCGGTGACGATCTGCGCCACCTCGCCCTTGTCGAAGACGGTGTCCGCCGCGCCCACCGGCGCCTGGTCGGCGTCGTACACCGTGTCCTGGTGGCGGCCCGGGTCGACCGGCTCGTGGTCCAGCAGGTCCAGCCCCATGTCGAGGCCCATCAGGTCGGCGTCGGGCAGGCGCAGCACGATGCCGTCGTCCGCGTGCATCACCTGCGCGTCCATGCCGTACCGCTCGGCCAGCCGGGCGCCCAGCGCCAGCGCCCACGGCGCGTGCACCTGCGCCCCGAAGGGCGAGTGGACGACGACCCGCCAGTCGCCCAGCTCGTCCCGGAACCGCTCCACCAGGATCGTGCGGTCGTCCGGCACGTGGCCACAGGCCTCGCGCTGCTCCCCCAGATACGCCAGGACGTTGTCCGCGGCCCAGGAGTCCAGGCCCGCCGAGACCAGCCGCAGCCGGGCGTCCTCCTCGCCGAGCGCGCCCAGCTCGCGCAGGAACGCGCCGACCGCGCGGCCCAGTTCGAGCGGGCGGCCCAGCTGGTCGCCCTTCCAGAACGGCAGCCGGCCCGGCACCCCGGGCGCCGGTGACACCAGGACCCGGTCGCGGGTGATGTCCTCGATCCGCCAGGAGGTGGTGCCCAGCGTGAAGACGTCGCCGACCCGCGACTCGTACACCATCTCCTCGTCGAGCTCGCCGACCCGGCCGCCGCCCTTCTTCGGGTCGGCCCCGGCCAGGAAGACGCCGAACAGGCCCCGGTCGGGGATGGTGCCGCCGGAGGTGACCGCGAGCCGCTGCGCGCCCGGGCGGCCGGTGACCGTCCCCGCGACCCGGTCCCACACCACGCGCGGGCGCAGCTCGGCGAAGGCGTCCGAGGGATAGCGCCCCGCCAGCATGTCGAGGACGCCCGTGAAGGCCGACTCCGGCAGGGACGCGAAGGGGGCGGCCCGGCGCACCACGGCCAGCAGGTCGTCCACCTGCCAGGTGTCGAGGGAGACCATCGCGACCAGCTGCTGGGCCAGCACGTCCAGCGGGTTGGCCGGGATCCGCAGCGACTCGATGGAGCCCGAGCGCATCCGCTCGGTGACCACGGCCGCCTGCACCAGGTCGCCGCGGTACTTGGGGAAGACCACGCCCGTCGAGACGGCGCCGACCTGGTGGCCCGCGCGGCCCACGCGCTGGAGGCCGGAGGCCACCGACGGCGGCGACTCGACCTGCACGACCAGGTCGACGGCGCCCATGTCGATGCCGAGCTCCAGGCTGGAGGTGGCGACCACGGCGGGCAGCCGGCCCGCCTTCAGGTCCTCCTCGACCTGGGCGCGCTGCTCCTTGGACACCGAGCCGTGGTGGGCGCGGGCGAGCAGCGGCGGCACGCCCTTGGCCGCGCCCGACTGGGCCATGATCTCGGCGGGCGGGGTCCCCTCGGGGGCGGGCTCCCCGGTCGCCCGCTCGTAGGCGATCTCGTTCAGCCGGTTGCAGAGCCGCTCGGCGAGGCGCCGGGAGTTGGCGAAGACGATCGTGGAGCGGTGTGCCTGCACCAGGTCCGCGATCCGCTCCTCGACGTGCGGCCAGATCGACGGCTTGTCGCCGCCGTCCCTGCCCTCGGAGGCGGGGGAGCCGCCCAGCTCGCCCATGTCCTCCACGGGCACGACGACGGAGAGGTCGAACTCCTTGCCCGAGGGCGGCTGCACGATCTCCACCTGGCGGCCGGGGGAGAGGAAGCGGGCGACCTCGTCGACCGGACGGACCGTGGCCGACAGGCCGATCCGGCGCGCGGGGCGGGGCAGCAGCTCGTCGAGCCGCTCCAGGGTGAGGGCCAGGTGCGCGCCGCGCTTGGTGCCGGCGACGGCGTGGACCTCGTCCAGGATGACCGTCTCCACACCGGCCAGCGCCTCCCGGGCGGCCGAGGTCAGCATGAGGAAGAGCGACTCCGGGGTGGTGATCAGGATGTCCGGGGGCCTGGTGGCGAGCGCGCGGCGCTCGGCGGCCGGGGTGTCGCCGGACCGGATGCCCACCCGCACGTCCGGCTCGGGGAGCCCGAGGCGGACGGACTCCTGGCGGATGCCGGTCAGCGGCGAGCGGAGATTGCGCTCCACGTCCACGGCGAGCGCCTTCAGCGGGGAGACGTACAGCACCCGGCAGCGCTTCTTGGGCTCGGCGGGGGCGGGCGCGGACGCCAGCCGGTCCAGGGAGGCGAGGAAGGCGGCGAGGGTCTTGCCCGAACCGGTCGGCGCCACGACGAGCACGTCCGAGCCCGCGCCGATCGCCCGCCAGGCGCCCTCCTGGGCCGCGGTGGGTGCGGTGAACGCCCCGGTGAACCACCCGCGGGTGGCCGGGGAGAAGTCTTCGAGCGCCGACGTGACCATGCCCCCCATCGTGCACCCGCCCACCGACAACCGCCGGTACCTGTGGAAAACCGGCGCCGGCGCCGTCCTGACCTGTGGACACCCGGTCGTCGCCGGGGCGGCACCGACGCAGAATGGAGGCATGGCGAGGGGCGAGAGGGCACGGTACTGGCAGTACGCCGAGCTGCCCGGCGTCGATCTGCTGCACGCCCACTACATCGAGAAGACCTTCTCCCGCCACACCCACGAGACCTTCGTCTACGCCGCGATCACCGAGGGCGTCGAGGCGTTCCACTACCGGAACGAGCTGGTCCACGCGGGCCCCGGACAGATCGCCCTGGTGAACCCGGACACCATGCACACCGGGCACGCCGGCATCCCCGAGGGCTGGACCTACCGCACCATCTACCCCGACCCGGAGCTCATCCGGTCCATCGCCGCCGACGTCCTCGCCGTCCGCGGCCCGGTCGGCTTCACCCAGCCCGTCGTGGACGACCCCTACGCCGCCCAGCTCGTCATCGGCGTCCACCGGGCCGCCGAGGAGGGCAACGCGCTCGCCGCCGACAGCCTGCTGCGGCTGGTCACCGCCCGGATGCTGCGCAGTCACGGCGGCCGGCTGCGCCCGCTGACGCCCCGGGGCGCGGGAGCGCGGGACGCGGCACGCGCGCGTGAGGTCCTGGAGGAGCGGATGGCCGAGCCGCCCACCCTGGAGCGGCTCGCCGCCGAGTTCGGCACCAGCCCCTTCGCCCTGCTGCGGGCCTTCCGCGCCGAGTACGGCATGCCGCCGCACACCTGGCTCACGGACGCGCGCGTGCGGCGGGCCCGGCGGCTCCTGGACGCCGGGGCGCCGCCGGCCGAGGCGGCCGTCGCCGTCGGCTTCACGGACCAGCCCCACCTGAACCGCCACTTCACCCGCAGCGTCGGCGTCCCGCCGGGCGCCTACCAGCGCTCCCGGGGCGTGGACCCGCGCGGTGCCGGGCGCAAGAACGTACAAGACCGGACGCGGGCGGGCTCGTAACGTCTCCGGCGTGGCAGAAAAGACAGCACACCCCGCCACGGGGGACATACGTGACCAGTCAGTCGCCGGGACGGCCGGCGGCGCCGGCAAGCCGGACTCCGCCGTGGTCCGGGACGCGCTCGGGGTCGGCGTCGCCGTCGGGCTCTCCGGCTTCGCCTTCGGCGTGACCTCGGCCGGCGCCGGGCTCACCCTCCTCCAGACCTGCGCGCTCAGCCTGCTCGTCTTCACGGGCGCCTCGCAGTTCGCCCTCGTCGGCGCCCTGGCCGGCGGCGGCAACCCGTTCACGGCCGCCGCCGGCGCCTTCTTCCTCGGCACCCGCAACGCCTTCTACGGGCTGCGCCTCTCCCAGCTCCTCGCCCTGCCGAGGGCCGTGAAGCCCTTCGCCGCGCAGTGGGTCATCGACGAGACCACCGCCGTCGCCCTCGCCCAGCCGGACCGCAGGTCCGTCCGGATCGGCTTCACCGTCACCGGGCTCACCCTCTACGTCCTGTGGAACCTCACCACGCTGCTCGGGGCGCTCGGCGCCGAGGCCATCGGCGACATCGCCGCCTGGGGGCTGGACGCCGCGGGCCCGGCCGTCTTCCTCGCGCTGCTCGCCCCGATGCTGAGGACCGCGACCGAGCGGGCCACCGCCGGGATCGCCGTCGTCCTCGGCCTCGGCCTGCTGCCCGTGCTGCCGGCGGGGGTCCCCGTCCTGGTCGCGGCGCTCGCCGCCCCGGCCGTCCTCTGGTACCAGGGGCGCGGGGCGCGGCGGGAGCGGGTTCCGGACGAGGAGGCGAGCCGGTGAACGGCCTGGACAGCGCCCACGTCTGGATCGCGATCGGCCTCACCGTCGCCGGCTGCTACCTGGTCAAGCTGACCGGCCTGCTCGTCCCGGCCCGGACCCTGGAGCGGCCGCTCGTCCGGCGCCTCGCCGCCCTCCTGCCCGTCGCCCTCCTCGCGGCGCTCACCGCCCAGCAGACCTTCGCCGCCGGCACGTCCCTCACCGTGGACGCCCGGGTCGCCGGCGTGGCCGCCGCCGCCCTCGCCCTCGTCCTGCGCGCGCCCTTCCTGGTCGTCGTGGGCGCCGCCGTCGTGGTGACCGCGGGGGTGCGGGCCCTGGGCGGCTGAGCCGGAGCCGTACGGGAGCCGGCCGACCGGTCCCCGCGCGCGGGGACCGGGATCAGCCGTCCAGCGGGCGCCCGTAGGCGCGCAGGGTGCGCAGCGCCTCGATCGTGACGATCGGCCGCCACTCCAGGGACGAGCCCGGCGCCCAGGCCCGCCACCGGATCGGCCAGCCCCCGTCCTCGGCCTGCTCCGCGGCGAGGTGGTCCAGCGAGCGGGACAGCTCCTCGTCGGTGAACCAGCCCCGGGCGAGCGAGTCCGGCACGCGCGCGTAGTCGTGCGGATAGTGGTGCTCGCCCGGCGCGTACCCGTCGGCCACCGGGAACTCCTCCGGGCGGTCCGGGTCCAGGACGGCGAGCCGCTGCTCGCGCACCAGTCGCCCGAGCCGGTCGGCCGCCGCCTCGGCCCGCGGCCGGTCCGGCGCCGAGTCGAGGAAGGCGATCGCCGCCTGCACCTCGTACGGATGGGACTTCTCCAGCGACTCCACCGCCGTCCAGCAGAACTCGGTGGCCCGGAACAGCCAGGCGTGCCAGACCTGGTTGCGGTGGAGCGTGCCGACCACCGGTCCGGTCGAGAGCAGTTCCCCGGGCGGGTCGTCGACGACCGGCACGAACGGGGCCGACGGATAGGCGCGCTGGGAGGGGTGGATCGCCGGCAGCGCCCCCTCGTGCGTGGAAACCGCCGTCAGATAGCGGCAGATCCGCTCCACCCGCAGTCCGCCGCAGCGCCCGATGGAGTCCAGCACCCGCAGGGCGTGCGCGGTGTGCAGCGGCTGGCTGACCGGGCCCCGGAGGTCCGGTTCGAGCCCGTGGCCGTAACCGCCGTCCTCGTCGAGGTACGCGGTCAGGGCGGCCTCCACCGGGTCCGCGCCGCCGCGCAGGAAGTGGTAGGAGAAACGGCGCTGTTCGAGCACGCGGGCCGTCAACCAGATGAACCGCTCGGCACGGGCCAGCGGTGACCCGGGGGCCGCCGGGGGAGAGGGCGGGGGAGAGAGGGGTTTTTCGGCCATGTTCCGACCGTAGGGCGGAACCCCGCGATGGCAAGCCCCGGCGGCCGGGCTGCACTCTTGGGAGCGGGATACTGGTGTCATGCGGTTGACGATTTTCTGGGAACGGATGGCCGACCACTTCGGCTCCGGGTACGCGGACTCCTTCGCGCGGGACCACGTCCTGTCCGAACTGGGCGGCCGGACCGTCCGCGAGGCGCTGGACGCCGGCTGGGAGGCGAAGGACGTGTGGCGGGTGGTCTGCGGAGCCATGGACGTCCCGGCCGAGAAGCGCTGACCGTCCTCCCGGGGCGATCCGCGACGACCCGGGCGGATCGTCCGCAGGGTGCGCGAGACTTGCGGGGTGGCCCCGACTGACGACACCGAGAAGACCGCCCGGAAGACATCCGCGACGCCCGCCGTCCCCGGGAGAGCGACGCCCGACGCGAGCGCGGCGCCAGGCGCCCCCGCTGCCGGCTCCGGGGGACAGCCGCCCTCCGAGGTGCCCGCCACCCCTTCGGCGCCCGGGGCGAGCATGCCCCGCTGGCTGCCCCGTGCGATGGTCCTCGCCCTCGCCCTCTACGCCTGCTTCCAGCTCGGCGACTGGGCCTTCCACCAACTCGTCGGCCTGCTCGTCAACATCCTGCTCGCCTTCTTCCTCGCGCTCGCCATCGAACCCGCCGTCGGCCGCATGGCGGCGCGCGGGATGCGCCGGGGGCTCGCCACCTTCCTCGTCTTCTTCGGCGTCCTCGTCTTCGGCATCGGCTTCGTCGTGCTGCTCGGCTCGATGCTCGCCGGGCAGATCGTCGACATGGTCGAGAACTTCCCCAAGTACCTCGACTCGCTGATCAACTGGATCAACCAGACCTTCCACACCGAGCTGTCCCGGGTCGAGGTCCAGGACAGCGTGCTCAAGTCGGACTGGCTGCAGAAGTACGTGCAGAACAGCGCCACCGGCGTCCTGGACGTCTCGGCCACCGTCCTCGGCGGCCTCTTCCGGCTCCTGACGATCTTCCTCTTCGCCTTCTACTTCGCCGCCGACGGCCCCCGCCTGCGCCGTGCGCTCTGCTCCGTCCTGCCGCCCGCCCGGCAGGCCGAGGTGCTGCGCGCCTGGGAGATCGCGGTCGACAAGACCGGCGGCTACCTCTACTCGCGCGGCCTGATGGCCCTCGTCTCCGGCGTCGCGCACTTCGTCCTCTTCGAGATCCTGGACGTGCCCTACGCCCCCGCGCTCGCGGTCTGGGTCGGCCTGGTCTCGCAGTTCATCCCGACCATCGGCACCTACCTGGCCGGTGCGCTGCCGATGCTGATCGCCTTCACCGTGAACCCCTGGTACGCCCTGTGGGTGCTCGGCTTCGTCGTGGTCTACCAGCAGTTCGAGAACTACGTCCTCCAGCCGAAGCTCACCTCCAAGACGGTCGACATCCACCCGGCGGTGGCCTTCGGCTCGGTGATCGCGGGCACGGCCCTGCTCGGCGCGGTCGGCGCCCTGATCGCCATCCCGGCCGTGGCCACCCTCCAGGCGTTCCTCGGGGCGTACGTGAAGCGGTACGACGTCATGGACGACCCGCGGGTGCACGGCCACCGGCGGTACGGCGAGGCGGTCGTGGCACGGCTCCAGAAGGCCCTCCAGCACAAGAAGGACGGTTCGGGCGGCTCCGGGGAGGCGTGAGGGGCCGGCTCGCGGGCACGGGGCGGACCCGTGCGGGTGCCGCCCCGAGGGCAGCGACCGGACCGCCGACTCCTCTATAGTGAAAGAATTGAATAGGTGATGGGTTGGGTAGGGGAGTAGGGGAAGGTGGCCGGCCGATGAGCGCGCAGGGGTACCGGCGGTACGTGGCCCTCGGCGACAGCCAGACCGAGGGCGTCGGAGACGGGGACGACCGCTCCGGGCTGCGCGGCTGGGCCGACCGGCTGGCCGAGCACCTCGCCCGGACCGACCCCGGCGTCCGGTACGCCAACCTCGCGGTGCGGGGCCGCCTGGCCGGCGCGGTGCGGGCGGAACAGCTCCCGGCGGCCCTCGCCCTCCGTCCCGACCTCGCCACCGTCGTGGCCGGAGTGAACGACCTGCTCCGGCCGGGCTTCGACGCCGACGAGACCGCCGGGCACCTGGAGGCCGTCTTCGCCGCCCTGACCGGCCAGGGCGCCCGGGTGGCGACCCTCACGTTCCCCGACGTCGGCCGCGTCACCCCGCTGGCCCGCCCCCTCGCCCCCCGCGTCCACGCCCTCAACGACCGGATCCGGGAGGCCGCCCGCCGGCACGGCGTGACCGTCGCCGAGACCGCCCGCCACGACGTCGTCACCGACCCCCGGCTGTGGAGCGCCGACCGGCTGCACGCCTCCCCGCTCGGGCACGCCCGCATCGCCGCGGCCGTCGCCGACGCGCTCGCCCTCCCGGGCAGCGACGACGGCTGGACCCGGCCGCTGCCGTCCCGCCCGGCCCCCACGCGCCTGCGCGCCGCCGCCGGAGAGCTCGTCTGGGCCGGATCCTTCCTCGGGCCCTGGGTCGTCCGCCGCGTGCGCGGCCGGTCCTCCGGCGACGGCCGGGCCGCCAAGCGCCCGGAGCTGCTGCCCGTGGGACCGGCCGGGGAGTAGGGCGCCTCCCCGGATCCTGCCGCGAGGGCCCTTCCCGGGAGCGGCGAGCCGGGCGCGGGGCGAGGGGCGGTACCGGCCGGCGGTTCCACCGGTCAACGCGCCGGGTGCGGTTTCAGTCGTCTGAAGGTCGTTTCCGGTGATCCGCCGGAAGTCGTCCGATGAGCCTCCTACCGTACGGACTGACCGTGCCGACGCGGTCCTACGAGGAGGAAGCCTGTGTCATCGCCCTGCGACCCCCGCTACGCCCCCGCCGGTGATGTGGACGGGGCGCTCATGGTGATCGACTCCCGGCTCCGGGCCGTCCAGGACGGCAGGACCGGGACCGACCCCGAGCAGCAGAAACTGCTCGACCAGCTCACCGCTTCCCTGGACCTGCAGGGCGTCCACGACCTCCTGGACGGCGCCTGCACGCTCGTCTTCATCTTCATGAAGTGGCTGCGACAGGTCCACGAGGAGCACGACCGGGACGTCATCGAGTACGTGGTCCCCAGCCTCGTGGCCACGCTGCGCATGATGCCCCGCAGCGTCCGCCCCGAGGCGATCCCCACCATGTCCGGGCTGGTGATCGCGGCGGGCACCGGCCTGAGCCCCAGCCTCTGGCGCCGGCAGTACGGGGACTGGACCAAGGAGGAGATGACCGCCCTGGAGGCCACCGCCCTCCTGCTCGCCGAGCACATCAACCGGATCGCCGGGGACCGCGACTTCGCCACCCGCATGATCGGCGAGACGCTGTCGCGGGCCGACCGGGAGGCGGGTGCGGGGCACGACGGGGCGTGGGGCGGGGGCGTGGCGGACGGGAGGTAGGCGGGCGGCGGGGGGCGGCGCGGACCGGCTCCGCCGAAGGGCCGGAGGTTGTCCACAGGCCGGGCGTGGCGCGCTTGACACGAAAATCGAACATCTATTCTCATGAGGGTTCCGGCCCTTGGAATCGCGGACATCTCGGCGAGTTGTCCACAGGTCGGAGAGACGCGAGGACCCATTGTCAGTGGCAGGGGTTAGCGTCTTTCACATGAAGCGATCGACTCAAGCACCCCGGGTGGAACCCATGGCAGGAACCGACCGCGAGAAGGCGCTCGACGCCGCGCTCGCACAGATTGAACGCCAATTCGGCAAGGGCGCCGTGATGCGCATGGGCGACCGTACCCAGGAGCCGATCGAGGTGATCTCCACCGGCTCGACCGCCCTCGACGTCGCCCTCGGCGTCGGCGGTCTGCCGCGTGGCCGTGTCGTGGAGATCTACGGCCCGGAGTCCTCCGGCAAGACGACCCTGACCCTGCACGCCGTGGCCAACGCGCAGAAGAGCGGCGGACAGGTCGCCTTCATCGACGCCGAGCACGCCCTCGACCCCGAGTACGCCCGCAAGCTGGGCGTCGACATCGACAACCTCATCCTGTCCCAGCCGGACAACGGCGAGCAGGCCCTCGAGATCGTCGACATGCTGGTGCGCTCCGGCGCGCTCGACCTCATCGTCATCGACTCCGTCGCCGCGCTCGTCCCGCGCGCGGAGATCGAGGGCGAGATGGGCGACTCCCACGTGGGTCTCCAGGCCCGCCTGATGAGCCAGGCCCTCCGGAAGATCACCAGCGCCCTCAACCAGTCCAAGACCACGGCGATCTTCATCAACCAGCTCCGCGAGAAGATCGGCGTGATGTTCGGCTCGCCGGAGACCACGACCGGTGGCCGCGCGCTCAAGTTCTACGCCTCGGTGCGCATCGACATCCGCCGCATCGAGACCCTCAAGGACGGCACGGAGGCGGTGGGCAACCGCACCCGCTGCAAGGTCGTGAAGAACAAGGTCGCGCCCCCCTTCAAGCAGGCCGAGTTCGACATCCTCTACGGCCAGGGCATCAGCCGCGAGGGCGGCCTGATCGACATGGGCGTGGAGCACGGCTTCGTCCGCAAGGCGGGTGCCTGGTACACGTACGAGGGCGACCAGCTCGGCCAGGGCAAGGAGAACGCCCGCAACTTCCTGAAGGACAATCCCGACCTCGCCAACGAGATCGAGAAGAAGATCAAGGAGAAGCTGGGCGTCGGCGTCCGTCCCGAGGCCGCCACGGCCGAGTCGGCCACCGACGCGGCGGACGCGGCGGAGCCGGCCGGCGCGGACGACGCCAAGGCCTCCCCGGCCGCCGCGGCCAAGACCGCCAAGGCGACCAAGGCCACCGCGGCCAAGAGCTGAACCGGTGACCGGTCGCACCGAATGGCCGGGTGACAGCCCCGAATCGTCGAGGGCCGAGAAGGAGCTGTCACCCCAGGATCCGGCTGAGCGGGCGCGGGCGATCTGCCTGCGCCTGCTCACCGGAACCCCCCGCACGCGCAAGCAGCTGGCCGACGCCCTGCGCAAGCGGGAGATCCCCGACGACATCGCCGAGGAGGTCCTCGCCCGCTTCGAGGACGTCGGTCTCATCGACGACGCCGCCTTCGCCGACGCCTGGGTGGAGTCCCGCCACCACGGGCGGGGCCTCGCCCGCCGCGCCCTCGCCCGCGAGCTGCGCACCAAGGGCATCGACCCCGGCCTCGTGCAGGAGGCCGTCGGCCAGCTGGACTCCGAGCGGGAGGAGGCCACCGCGCGCGAGCTGGTGGAGCGCAAGCTCCGTGCCACCCGCGGTCTCGACCGCGACCGCCGGCTCAGACGCCTCGCCGGGATGCTGGCCCGCAAGGGCTACCCGGAGGGCATGGCCCTGCGCGTGGTCCGCCGGGCGCTGGAGGAGGAGGGCGAGTCCACCGACGGCCTGGAGGAGGGCTTCTAGGACCCTCCGCCGAGCCGCCGTCCCGGCGCCCGCGAGCCCCCGGCCGTCAGGGCGCCGTCCGACCGGCCGGCAGGAGGACCGGGAGGCCCGCCGCCTTCCACGCTTGGAAACCGCCGATCAGGTCGGTCGCCCGGTGCAGGCCCAGGCGGCGGAGGGACTCCGCGGCCAGGGAGGAGGCGTAGCCCTCGTTGCAGAAGACCACCACCCGCAGGTCGTGGCCGGTGGCCCGGGGGGAGCGGTGGCTGCCCAGGGGGTCGAGCCGCCACTCCAGCTCGTTGCGTTCGACGACCAGCGCGCCCGGGACCAGGCCGTCCCGTTCGCGCAGGGCCGCGTAGCGGGTGTCGACCAGGAGCGCCGCGCCCGACTCGTACTCCTCGTACGCGGTGCGGGCGTCGACCCGGTCGAGGCCGGACCGGACCCGTTCCAGAAGCTCGTCGATGCCGACGCGGTCGGTGCTCACTGCCAGTCCTCCGGACGCTCGACCTGCTCCAGGCGGAGCACCGGGCCCGTCCGGCTGAAGCGCCGGATCAGCGGGAGCGGCGGGTAGTAGGCGTGCACCGAGACCGCATGGACGTCGGGGGAGGCGTTCAGCACCTCGTGGACGTGGTCGCGGCCGAAGGCGCGGCCGGTGCCCGCGTCGAGCCGGCGGGAGCGGTCGAGCCCCTCGGCCAGCTCCAGGGTCTTCCAGCCGCCCGCCGGGAGGCGGACGGCGAGCGCGTGCTCGGTCAGGCTGCCGCGGGCCGTGGCGAAGGCGCCGAAGGACTCGGCGTGGTCGTGCCAGCCGGTGCCGGTGCCGGGCGGCCAGCCGATGAGCCACGCCTCGCTGCCGCCGGGGCCGTCCAGACGTACCCAGGTACGGCCCTCGGGGTCGAGCGGCAGGGAGTCGACGAGGGCCTGGTCGGCGGCGGTGCGGCGGACGAAGTCGAGCAGTTCGGCCGGGGTCGGCGGACCGCCGGCCGTCCGGGCGGGGGAGGGGGAAGGGGTGACAGAAGACGCGGGCACGGGTGACCGTCCTGGAGTCGCTGGGGTGCGCGCGCCGCCGGGGGGACCGACGGGAAGGCCCGGAGGGTCGCCGAGGCCACCGCGCCGGACGGGTGTCCGGGGCGGGGCGGGCGGGCGCGCGGGGGAAGGGAAGCGAGTTCAGAAGGACGGGCGACACACGCAGCCCGCATAGCGGATCAGGTCCATATGGACCCTCCGCCACAGGCGCACATCGGTGTCGGTCACGTTCCGGAGTACACCACGCGCGCCCGCGCGAATCAATGGACGTCCACGGTCCGGTCGTGTCCCAGCGACGCCTCCGCCGGTGCGGGGACCTCCACCGGGACCACCGGCTCGGCGGCCGCGGCCCCGGACCGTCCGGTCTCCTCCGGGGCCTCCTGGGGAGTCTCCCCCGGGGCGTTGCCGCGGGCGGCCTCCGCCGCCGCGTGGAGTTCTCCGGGGCGCACGCCGGCGAAGGCGGCGACCAGGTGTCCGTCGGGCCGGACGAGCAGGACGGCGTGGGCGGGGGCGCCCGGATAGGCGTCGGTCACCAGGACCTCGGCGGCCACCGGAAGCGCCTCGGCGGCCTCCTCCAGGCGGGGCATCAGGCCGGCCGTCCGCCAGTGCCTGCGCTCCCACACCCCGGACCCGGGGGCCACCAGCAGGACCAGGAAGCGGGACTGCCCCAGCCGGTCCCGGAGCCGTACCGTCGTGTCGTCGGGGGCGGTGACCCGCACGTCCTCGACGGGCGCGCCGAGCGGCGTGCCCACCGGGACCATGCCCTCGCTGAAGGGCGCGGCCAGCGGCGAGTGGGGGTAGGCCGGGGAGGCGCCCAGCGGGCCCCGGCCCAGGTGCCCGTCGGTCAGCAGGGCGTCGTGGCCGCGCAGCACGCCCGGCAGGTACGTCCGCAGGCCCCCGCCGCCGCGCAGCACCGGCAGGGCCTGGTCGGCGGCGCGCAGCCGGGCGGCGATCGCCGTGCGCCGCTCGCTCTGGTAGCTGTCGAGCAGGGCGTCCGGGGCGGCGCGGTGCCAGGCGAGGGCGAGCTTCCAGGCGAGGTTGTCGACGTCCCGGAGGCCCTCGTCGAGGCCCTGGGTGCCGACCGCGCCCAGCAGGTGGGCCGCGTCCCCGGCGAGCAGCACCCGGTCGACGCGCCACCGGCGGGCGAGCCGGTGGTGCAGGGTGTGGACGCCGGTGTCGAGGAGCTCGTACGGCGGAGTGGTGCCCTCGCACCAGCCGGCGAGGGTCTCCCGGATCCGGGTCACCAGGGCGTCCGGCGTGACGAGTTCGCCGCGCGGCGGCAGCAGCCAGTCGATCCGCCACACCCCATCGGGCAGCGGCCGGGCGGTGATCTCCTCGCCGACCCCGCGCCACGGGGGCTGACGGTGCAGCAGGGACTCGCCGGCCCAGGGGAGTTCGGTGCGCAATGCGGCGACCGCGTGCCGCTCGACGGCGGTGCGGCCGGGGAAGCGGACGCCGAGCAGCTTGCGGACGGTCGAGCGGGCGCCGTCGCAGCCGACGAGGTGGCTGCCGCGCCACCAGGTGCCGTCAGGCCCGCGGGTGTGGGCGGTGACCCCGGTGCGGTCCTGCTCGACGGTGTCCAGACGGGCGTCGGTGACGAGCCGGACGAGGGGCTCGCGGGCGAGGGCGTCGCGCAGGCCGCGGGCGAGCGCGTGCTGGGGGATGTGCAGGGGTGCGGCCGGCGCCGCGGGGGAGTCCGGGTCCTCGGACCACTCCTCGGTGCCGCCGAGCCCCAGGTCGAAGGCGACCTGGCGGGGCTGCTGGCGCCGCCGCGTCCCGCGCCAGCCGACCCAGCGCAGCCCCTCGTCGCGGACGGTGGCGCAGCCCAGCCGCTCGACCAGGGCGGCCATGTCGGCGCGCAGCACGACGGTCCGCGCGGGGCGCGGCTCCTCCTGGCCGGAGGTCTCGTCGAGGACGACGCTGGGCACGCCCTGCGCGGCGAGCGCGAGGGAGAGCGCGAGGCCGACCGGCCCCGCGCCCACGATGATCACCGGGTCCACGGCGCGGCTCCAAAAGGCCGGAAAGTCATGGGGGCAGCACAGCAGAGTGTGGCACGAGCCCGGTGCTTGATCACAGACCGTATGCAACCCAGTCAGGGTGTTTTGCGTCAAGTGACGCGGTGGGCGTGGTGCGGCCGGCGTCCGGGAAGGGCCGGCTCCGGCGGCTCCGGGCGGCCCCTCGTACCCCTTCCGGCCCCACCAGGACCTCCGGCCCCGCCGGTCCCACCGGAAGCGGACGCTCCGGGGGAGACGGACGGGGCCGGAAGTGGACGGGCGCGGAACTTGGGGGAAACCGGGCCGGTCGGGGTGGTGGTCGTACGGATTCGAAGGGCGGCGGGGTCAGGCGCCGCCGGTGCTCGCCGCGCCCGCCTCGACGTGGGTGATCGGGGCGGCGTCCTTCACCGCGGCGGCCTTGCGGCCCTGCCGGAGCCGCTTCTCCAGGAGGGCGGCGCACTGGGTGAGGAGGGCGTTGAGCGCGATGTAGATGAGGGCGATGACGGTGAAGGCGGCGATCGTGTTGGCGCCGTAGTTCGCGGTGATCTGCCGGTTCTGGCTGAGCAGTTCGCCGAAGCCGAGCATCGCGCCGCCGAGGGCGGTGTCCTTCACGATGACGACGAGCTGGCTGACCAGGGCGGGCAGCATGACCGTGACGGCCTGCGGCAGCAGCACGTACAGCATGGTCTGGCCCTTGCGCATGCCGAGCGCGACGGCCGCGTCGCCCTGGCCCCGGGGGAGCGAGAGGACACCGGCGCGGACGATCTCGGCGATGACGGAGGCGTTGTAGAGCACCAGGCCGGTGACCACCGCGTACAGCGGGCGGAAGTCGGAGCTGACCGGAGTGAACTGGGCGTAGACCTGGTTCGCGAAGATCATCAGCAGCAGCACCGGGATGGCCCGGAAGAACTCGACGACGACGCCGACCGGGACCCGCACCCAGCGGTGGTCGGAGAGCCGGCCGATGCCCAGGGCCGCGCCGAGCGGCAGCGCGATCAGGATGGAGAGCGCGGCGGCCTTCAGGGTCTCGACCAGGCCGGGCAGCAGGTACGTCGTCCAGACCTGGGAGTCGGTGACGAACGGGCTCCACTTGTCGGCTTCCAGCTGGTGCTTGTCCGCCATGGCGGAGAGCACCCAGTAGGCCACCAGGCCCAGGACGGCGAGGAAGACGACCGTGTAGACGACGTTGCGCGCCTTGGCCTTGGGGCCGGGGACGTCGTAGAGGACGGAGTTCACCGCTTCACCGCCAGTCGCTTGGCCGCCCAGCCCAGGAAGAGGCCGGTGGGGAGGGTCAGGACGATGAAGCCGAAGGCGAAGATCCCGAAGATGACGAAGAGGGCGTCCGCCTCGTTCTCGATCATCGCCTTCATCAGGAAGGCGGCCTCGGCGGCGCTGATCGCCGCCGCCACCGTCGTGTTCTTGGTGAGGGCGATGAGCACGTTGGCGAGCGGGGTGATCGCCGCGCGGAACGCCTGCGGCAGGATCACCAGCGTCAGGACCTGGGTGAAGCTCATGCCGAGGGCGCGGGCCGCCTCCGCCTGGCCGGCCGGGACCGTGTTGATGCCGGAGCGCAGCGCCTCGCAGACGAAGGTGCCGGTGTACGCGGTGAGTCCGAGGACCGCGAGCCGGAAGCCGATCTGCTCGAAGGTGTCGCCGCCGAGGGTCACCTGGAGGGTCTGGTTGAGGCCGAAGGAGCAGGCCACGATGACCACGGTCAGCGGGGTGTTGCGGACGAGGTTCACGTACGCGGTGCCGAAGCCGCGCATCAGCGGGACCGGGCTCACCCGCATGGCCACCAGGGCCGTGCCCCAGATCAGCGAGCCGATCGCCGAGTAGAGGGCGAGCTGAGCCGTCACCCAGAAGGCGCCGAGCAGGTCGTACTGCCCGGAATCAAGAAAGTCGAACACGATGCCCCGCGCTCTCCCCTGGTGGTCGGTCGGTCGGACGGCCGGTGCGTGGGCAGCGGCCGGTGGTGCCGTGACGGCCGCGCCCCCCCCGGGGGGCCGGCCCCGCGGGGGGGGGGGGGCGCCCCCCAGAAACGGGGGCCGCGCGGTGAGTTTTAAAAAAAAAAC
>NZ_JBHYPS010000040.1:0-68202 GCF_042746075.1 Streptomyces sp. NPDC058758
ACGCCATCCCCGCAACTACCTGGCCTTTCTCGGACTCGCCGCCGCCCTCTGCTGCTACAAGCGGCTCATCCGCCTCACCACATAGGACACGGTCTAAGAGGTCCTAACAGAAGCTGTTGATCATGTGACTGTCGGCTTGGTTGCTCGTTGGTCTGTTCGTGGCGAAGAGGAACTCCCGGCCGGGGATCGTCTCGGACGAACTATGGTCGCTGGTCGAGCCGTTGTTGCCCCTCCCGGCGCCGAAGCTGGTTGCGGGGCGGCCGCGGGTGCCTGACCGGCAGGCTCTGTGCGGGATCCTGTTCGTGCTCCACACCGGCATCCAGTGGGAGTACCTGCCCCAGGAGCTCGGCTTCGGATCCGGCATGACGTGCTGGCGACGCCTGGCGACCTGGAACGAGGCCGGCGTGTGGGACCAGCTGCACCTGGTCCTGCTCAAGAAGTTGCGCTCGGCCAAGCAGCTCGACTGGTCCAGGGCGGTGATCGACGCCAGCCACGTCCGGGCCGCTCGACGCGGCCCAAAAGCGGACCCAGCCCGGTCGACCGCGCACGGCCGGGCAGCAAGCACCACGTCCTCGTAGACGGACAGGGCATCCCACTCGCCGTGTCACTGACCGGCGGAAACCGCAACGACGTCACCCAGCTGATGCCCCTGCTCGCCAAGGCCCCCTCCGTCGCCGACCTGGTCGGCCGGCCCAGGCGACGACCGGACACGCTGCTGGCCGACCGCGGCTACGACCATGACAAATACCGCCGTCTCGTCTGGGCGCAGGGCATCAAACCGGTGATCGCCCGCCGCGGCGTCCCGCACGGCTCCGGCCTCGGCGTCCACCGCTGGGTCGTCGAGCAGACCATCGCCTGGCTGCACGGCTTCCGCCGTCTACGCGTCCGCTGGGAACGACGCGACGACATCCACGAAGCCTTCCTCGGCCTCGCCACCTGCCTCATCACCCACCGACACGTCCAACGCCTTTGTTAGGACCTCTAAGGACGCGGCGACCGCAGCCGGCCCGCTACCCGAGTTCAGCGGCCGGAACTACGGGGCGGGGGTGTAGTGGACGACCTGGAGGTCACAGGGCCCGCCGGCGTAGACCTTGATGGTGTCGCTCTCGGCCTGGTCCGCGCTCAGGCCCCAGCGGAGCTTGGTGGCGACCCACTCGCCGAGGTAGCGACAGGTGGCGCTCGGAGCGGGCGGCATCCACGTCGCCGGATCCTGGTCGGCCTTCTGACGGTTCGACCGCGCCGTCACCGCCACCAGCGACGCCGCCGCCCCCTGGTCGTTCGCGTACGCCTCACGACGCTTCGCGTCCCACGCCGACGCGCCTGAGTCCCAGGCCTCGGCGAGCGGGACCATGTGGTCGATGTCGAGCTTGCCGGGGTCGGTGACCTCCTGCTCGTCGTAGTAGCTCAGCCACTCCCCCTCCGACAGCTTGCAGCCCGGCGCGACGCTCGGGGCTTCGGCCGCCTCGGCGAGGAGAACCTCGTTGCGGGTGTTACAGCCGTCGGCCGGGTCCAGGCCGCTGTTCCAGTGCCGGAACTTGTCCCGGGTGTAGCCGGTGCGGCTCTCGTCCGCCACGGGGATCTGGTCGACGGCGTAGCTCAGCGGGAACGCCTGCGCGCCGCCCGGCACCGCGGGAGCTGCGTGGGCGGATGCGGAGGCGGGAAGAGCGAGCGGGGTCAGGGCGAGGGTGAGCGCGGCGAGGCCGCGAGCCATGTTCTTGATCACGAAGCAAGCAATAGCGGCCGGGCGACGCCGACACGCGGGAACCGGTCCGCAGGTCAGCTGTCCGGGCGATCGACTTCACCGGAGAAACGCTCCTGCCCGCCACCAGCAGCGCGGTAGCCGTACGAGGGTCCGGCCGCGCTTGAACGGAGCAAGTTTACGTGCCTGGGCCATGGGGCTGGCGGGGTACACAGATCCGCCGGGTCGTACGGGGGCGATCGGTACTCTGCTCGCGCAACGGCTTCGTCAATCGGCGGGAGCGCGGCCGGAAACCTCCTGGACCGCGTGGTCGCCCGTGGCGAACATCGGACGATGGGCTTACGCATCCACTTCACGGTCGAGGATCTGGCGCGTACGCGTGTCGACTCCTCCCCCCGGCCCTTGCTGGAGTTGAGCATGGCTCTGCGGCTCCTGCAGAGCCGCGGCCATCCGGCGCGGTATGGAGCATGGCGTCGCCACGTAACCGGGCGGCTTCCCCGCGAAGCGCGAAAAGTGGTCGACCTGGTGCCCGTGACCGGCTGGACTCCCGATCTGGTCTCCCTCACCGACACCGGTGACGCGGACGTTCTGGTCGACCGGCTCCGTTCGTGGTCCCGGCGGCAGGTGCGTACCGAGCTCGCGGACATTGCCGAACGGCAGGCCTTGCCGGCCTGGACCCGCCGGCTGGTCGACGACCGGCGTGAGCTGCACCTGTTCCTCGACACTCTGCTGCGTGTGCACGAGACGGCGCTGGCTCCGTGGTGGCCCCAGCTGCATGCCCGCGTGGTCGCCGATCAGGCGGTACGCGTCCGAGCGGCCGCCGCCGGCATGGAAGCCGTTCTCGCCGGCCTCAGTCCTCAACTGCGCTGGGAGGCGCCGGTACTCGAAGTGCTGTCCCCTTGCGACGACGACGTGCACCTGCAGGGACGCGGTCTGCTCTTGGTACCGACCGCGATGGCGGGTCCCGACCCCGTCATCCATCCCACCGCCAGCCCGCAGCCGCTTCTTACCTACCCGGCTCTGATCCCCGAGCACGCAGACGGCTTGCTCACCCTCGTGCCGAAGGCGCCAGGGGCCGCGCGCTCTGCCGTCGCCGCGCTTCTCGGCCGTACTCGGGCCGCCGTACTGCACGTGATCGCAGAACGGCCCGGATGTACCACCAAGGAGCTGGCCGGTCACGTCGGTATCGCGTCTGCCAGCGCGAGCGAGCACGCCGCCACCCTGCGGGCGGCGGGGCTCGTCGTCACTTCGCGCCACCGCAACGCCGTCCTTCACACCCCCACGGCACTTGCTCTCGATCTCCTAGACGCTCCCCCACGAGCGGCCGGTCTTCCCGCCCCGCAGGCGCGTCCGGTGCCCCGACGCTGACGCCGAGGACCCGTCGTGCCATGCCGTCCCGCTGCCGGGAGCGGGACGAGAGCGCTCGGTCCCGACGAGCATGCCGTCGCTGTACTGGGCGGCGGCATGCTGCGCACATCGGGCTGGCAGGACATCAGCTGCAGACGTCGAAGTTCGCGTAGCCGTAGCCGAGCTGGTGGTGGTCGTTGCCCACGTACATGCCCCAGATCCCCTCGGACGAGCGGGTGAAGGTCACGTAGCGGTCGTTCGTGCCGTAGTAGATGTACTTGCCGTTCGACGCCCCCAGGTAGGTGGCCGCCTTCTTGAGGGTCTCCGGGCCGACCTTGCCGTCGATGCCCACACCGTAGTCGTCCTGCCACTCCCGGGTGGCGGTGTAGGTGTCGCCGCCGAACCAGCAGTCGATCCCCGAGTACGGCAGCTTCCCGTCGGCCCACAGGATGGCCTGCCACATGGCGACGACGTTGCTGTGCGAGTTGGAGGACGTCGTCAGGGGTCCCTCGTCGTACCAGTCGTCGGTCCAGGTCTCGACACCCGACACGTAACCGCTGCTGACACTCGCGGAAGCGGGTCCCGCAGTGACCACGATGCCCAGCGTGGCAACTGTCGAGAGCACGAGCGCGCCGACGCGCAGACGCAATGACATACCGATCTCCCTGTCTGGTCGTACGGGGCACGGACCTCAAGCAGGAACCCCGCCCTCGGCCGGCGCCCCGGGTGAAGCGAACACGACCAGCCTGCGCCGTGCTGCTTCCCCGCTTCGACATGATTCGGTCTCAGCCGAATAGCTGCCGCCGAGCCGAGCCCCCTCCACCCCGACCCTCAGCACGGCCCGGATGAGGCATGGAGAACCCAGCCGCCGCCTCCCGTTCGGAGGAGCGGCCTCGGCGATCTGTGCTCTCCTGGAGTACGGCGCGGGGCCTGGATTCTCCTGAGGGAGCAAACGTATGCATCGTCGTGTCGCCGAGGCTGGTGAAGGCACGCGAAGGGTCCTGAGGCTTGCCGACATCGTGCACCTGGCTGCGCGGGACCTGAATTCCATGAGCCTGGAGGAGTTCTGCGCCCATCCCCTGATCTCCCCGCTGGGCTGGCCTGTCGACGTCCTCGACCAGTTCCTCTACGAACACGGCGCTCACGAGCCCTTCCACCAGGACTACGGCCACATCGACCTCAGCCGGATCTCCTGGACAGAGCAGGTCATCACGGCCGACGAGTTCTGCCTGATGCCTACCGGCGCCTCCGAGGACGACCTCATCGACTACATCGCCGAGAACCCTGACCACCACATCGGCACCCGCACCTCAGGCGTCCATGAGGGCGTTGGTGAGTGGTGGGCCGAGCGCGGCACGTGGAAGCGCCGGCCCCTCCTCCTCGACCGCGCTCTCGTCACGCCCGGAAGCACCGGCCTGCAGGTCCTGGAGGGCCGCACCCGAGTCGGCGTGCTCAAGGGCCGCCGCCGACAGGGGGCCTACGTCGCTGCCCAGCATCTGGCCTGGGCCGGCCACCCGTCCCCCGCCCCCGAAGACCGACGGCCCGGCGAACCCTTCACGGCCGCCTGACCGCAGGCCGGCACGGGACGTGGAGCCAGAGGCGGGGCGCTGCGGGCGTGCCGGCGCGATCGGCCGTGCAGGCTGGTGGCCTCACCTTCGGGATCAGGGGTGTGGGCGGGCGCCGGGTCTCCGGCGCGCCCGTCAGGGGAGGCCAGGTTTCCCGGGGCGAGGTTGTTCTGGCGCGGCTTGTGGTGGCGGGCGTCGGGTCTCCGGTGCGCCTGCGGGCCGACGGCGCCGGTGTTGCCCTTGTCGGCCGGCCCGCCTTGGGGGGCGGTCGTGTCACCCGATGGGAGGAAGTCGGGGACGTTTTGCGGTCTCGTGGCATGTGCCTCCGTAGCGTGCCTGTTCCGGCATGGGGTAGCCGGAGGGGAAACGGCGTGTGGAGGGGCGGGGATTCGGTGAGCGGAAGCTGGATGTCGGCCGGGTTGTGCCGGGCGGCCGACGCGGACGATCTGTTCGTCGAGGGCGCGGCGCAGAACCGGGCCAAGGCGTTGTGCGGGGGGTGCCCGGTGCGGGCCGAGTGCCTGGCCTATGCGCTCGATGGGCGTATCGAGCACGGGGTGTGGGGTGGGATGACGGAGCGGGAGCGGCGGGCGTTGCTGAAGCGCCGGCCTACCGTGAGGTCGTGGGCCGGGCTGTTCGAAGCGGCTCGGCTGGAGCACGACGCGGTTGCGAGGTCGTCCGTCCGTCGTAGCGCTTGAGAGTTCGCGTCCTCGTTTCGCCTCTCGGAGTCGACGCCCTTGTTGGGGAAGGTGAGTTTCGGGGCGTCAGGGGCGGAGCCTGCGGGTTCGTGGTGAGGGGCTGGCTCGTCTGCGGGTGATGGAGCAGATCTGTCCCAGGGAGCGTCCGGTGAGGGCGGCGATGTGGTCTGGGCTGTAGCAGAGGGTGTGCAGGACGCCCAGTTCCTCTCGCAGTGCTCCGGTGGGACAGCAGGGTTCGTCATCGTCCGCGTGGACATGTTCGCTGAGCAGCTCCCACGCCGTGTGTGCCGGGCTGCAGGTCTGCTCGATTTCGAGGCTGCTGGCGCCGATCCAGCGCTGGTCGTACTGGTGGAGTTTCCGGCCTGACAGGAAAGATCGTCTGCGTTCACGGACGGAGCGTAAAAGCAGCCATCCACATGTCCACGGGCGCTGGATGACAGCCGCGCCAGCCGCGCCGCGCGCCGCCCGTTCTCCTTGCCGGGCAGGTCATACGCCGTCCCGCTCGGCCGGTGAGGGTCGTCAGTACCTCATGCCAGGATCCCGACGAGCACACGCAAGGAGACCGGCGTGGATACCGGGGAAATCTGTCCTTTCGGCCACGGCGCGGCCGCGGACTTCGCTACCCCGATCCAGAAAGCCACTGTCCAACGCCCCAGTCCGCCTCCTGTCCCGTCACCTCCGACGCCGGGCTGCTGTCGCCCGTCGACTGGGTCGACCACGTCGACACAGACCCCATCCGCGCGGAGGAACAACGTACGCCAGAAATACGGCTCCGCGGTCGTACCCCGCCCTGCGGGAAGCCCGGCACTGCCACGGACTGGGGACCCAGCTGATCTACTCCCCACGCACGCCCCGTTGCTGTGATCATCGACTGCGGAAGCCACCAGAGTGGCCGGCCACCGCACGTCATGTCTGGTCTGCTGTCGTAGGTGGCGCCCAGGGAACCTCCGGACCTGACGGACTACGGAATTCTTCGGCCGGCCCTACAACCCCCGGGGCGCCTCGTGAGTCATGCGGGCGTGGCATGTCGCATTCCGTCACGCCCGCAACTCCAGGGGAGGCACGATCCGTTGAACCGCACGCTCGCCGCCACCGTCGCCCTCGCCGTCGCCGTGACCGCCGGCGGCCTGACGGCCCCAGCGCTCGCAGCACCGCCGCAGGCGACCGCGCCCTCGGCGGCCGAGGCTCTCCCGCCGCTGACCGTCCCCGCCGGCTCTGAGCTCCTCAGCGTTGGCAGGACCGGCATGCTCACCCGCACGGGGACGGGCAGCGCCACCGTCCACCGCTGGACACGTCACGCCGACGGCGTGACAACGACGCTCCCTGCCGGGCCCTACTGGGGCAGCCCTGGCACCGACGTCGTCGTCACGCGGGCGGGGACTGCGTACACGCTTACCGACATGAGCGGGACTACCGATCCGGTCGTGATCGACACCGCTGAGCTCGGCCCGCAGGCTCCCCGCTACACGCTCCGGCAGGTGGTCGGCACCACGCTGGTGATGTCGAGCCACGTGGGCGGTGTGGTCCGGCATCACCTGTTCTTCCTAGAGGACAACAAGGTGGTCTCCCGGGCGGTGCCCCTGCAGCAGGGCTGGGAAGCATGGCGGGATTACGTCACCGGCCCCGGTACCTTCGCGGTGATCCTGCGGTCGCCGGGCACCGCTTCGCAGCGGCTCGGAGTGGTGAACGTGGCCACTGGTGAGGTCGTCGAGTCGTATGCCCTCAAGTACTCGGCCTACGTCGAGTCCGTCGCTCTGACGGCGGCCCACGCGGTCTGGCTGGAGAACGCCTATGCGGTGGACAAGAGGCTGGTCGTCGCGTCCCGGGGCACGGATCAGGCCCAGCCGGTGCCGCTGGACACCCTGGGTACCGCGGACCGCACCGTGCTGCGCCCCCTCGGCGACTGGGTCGCGTACGCCAAGACGGGCGGCGGCACCGCAGGCTCCCCGAACGGCCTCTACCCGCTCACCGTCCGCTCGGCGAAGACCGGTGAGTCGTTCCCGCTCCTGGACCACGCGACATCGCTCGTGCCCGACGGCGACGGCGGGCTGCTCGCCGTCGGCGGCACCCTCGCCCAGGACGAGGGCCTGTACCGGATCGCCCTGGATGCCGCGACCGGCAAGCCCGCCGCGACCCTCGTCCGCACCCTCGGGCAGCCGACCGCCCTCACCGTGGTGAAGGAGACGCTGCCGCCGACCGGCACCTTCGACTTCGACCGCGCGGGCGGCAGGATGCCGGCCGGCTGGACGCTCAGCCGGTACAACGCGAAGGCCTCACTGACCCTCACGCACACGGCCTCCGGCCGGACCGTGAAGATCGCCGACACGACACCCACCGAGGGCGTGACCGACTTCCCCCTCACCTGGAACGGCCTGTACAAGGACGGCCTCCCGGCCTACAACGGCGCCTACACCTGGACGATGCGCGCTGAACCCGCCAACGGCATCGGCCCGGCCATCGAACGCACCGGCACCTTCACCCTGACCCGCGCGCCCCGCCCGCGCGACTTCGACGGCAACGGCTCGCCGGACCTGCTCAGCCGCTTCGAGAACGGCACCCTCTCCTCCTACGACCTCCGGCAGCTGCGCAACCGCACGCCCGACCAGGCCGAATACCGGGTCACGGTGGGGGGCGGCTGGCAGGTGTACGACCGGATCGTCCCCACCGGGAACATCGGCGGTACTCGCGACGCCGACCTCGTCGCCCGCGACCGCTCCGGCGTCTTGTGGTTCTACCAGGGCAAGGGCACCCACAAGGCGTCGTTCGCGCCGCGCACCCAGGTCGGCGGCGGCTGGCAGGTGTACGACAAGTTCACCGGCGGCTCCGACCTGACCGGCGACGGCCGCGCCGACCTCCTGGCCACCGACAGGTCCGGTGCCCTGTGGCTCTACCGGAGCACCGGCAACACCAGGGCCCCCTTCGCCGCCCGGAAGAAGATCGGCACCGGCTGGCAGGTCTACAACCAGCTCACCGCCACCGGAAATCTCGCCGGTGCCGGGGCCGGCGACCTCGTCGCCCGCGACAAGGACGGCGTCCTGTGGCTCTACCTCGGCAAAGGCGACGGCACCTTCACCGCCCGCACTCGCGTCGGCGGCGGCTGGCAGCACTACCAGCGGATCCTCGGCGTCGGCGACCTGGACGGCGACGGCTTGAACGACCTCCTCGGGGAGGCCGTGGCCCCGGACCCGGCCGCCGGCTCGTCGCAGACCTCCCTTCTCCTGCACCGGGGCACGGGCCAGCGGACAGCCCCGTTCGCTCCCCGGCAGCACACCGGCTCGCTGTGGAGCGACCACGACCTCCACTGACCCCTCTCCCCGCACCGCATGCTTGAAAGGCACCAGTCCATGCCCCACCACAGACCCGTCGCACCCCGCCTCCTGACCGCCGCCGTGGCCGTCGCCCTCACGGTGACCGGCGGCTCCCTGGCCGCCCCGGCGGTCGCGGCCGGCCCATCAGCGGTGACGGCCGCCCCCGCCGACGCCCAGCATGCTGCGATCTCCGTGCCGCCGGACACGGTCGCCCTCTCCGGCGGACCGTCGGGCTTCCTGACCCGCCACAAGGAAGGCGAGAGAGACGTCTTCACCTGGACGCGGTACGCGGACGGGCTGCGAACCCGGCTGCCGGGCGGGCCGTACACGGCGGAGCCCGGAACGGACACGGTCGTACGGACCGACGGCACGACCCGCACTCTCCTCGACATGGCAACCGGCCGTGAACTGGTCTCCTACGACCTGGCCGCGCTTGACGGGAGCAGCGTCTTCACTGCTCTCGGCTACCACGGCACCACGCTCGTCGCCCTGCGGCGCGTGGACGGCCGAGCGGAGGTGCGCCTGTTCGGCAAGGACGACCAGGGCAGGCTCACGGACCGGCCGGTGACCGGTCTGCCGGAAACCATGACCTGGCGGTTCGCTTCCGATACGGACCCGGAGACGATGCTGCTCCACGGCTTCCGGAAGGAGGCGGACGGGACCTGGCGGCAGTACCTGAGCGTCGTGGACCCTGTCACGGCTACGGCGACGGCACCGTACGAGGTACGGAGCAACCAGAACTACATCAAGCCCGTCGCCGGGTCACAGACCCATGTGGCCTGGCAGGAGCAGGACGGCCCGAACGAGATCCTGGCCGTGGCCCGACGAGGGTCCCAGGAGGTCACCCGTAGCCCGTGGGTCGCGCGGGCGGGCTGGACAACGCTGACCCTCGGCCTGGCGGGAGACTGGGCCGTGTACGGCGACCCCGACGCCCGCGTCTATCTCGACTACCGAGACCCCGACGCCCTGCCCGGCGCGATCGCCCAGTCGCTGACCACAGGCGAGACCACCCGGCTACTCGCCCACGTGAAGTCCCTCGTCCCGGCCGCAGACGGCGGCCTGCTCGCGACCGGAGGCACGATCGAACACGGCGAAGGCCTGTACCGGATCACGCCCGGCGTGAACGGCGGCCCGCCGACCGTCTCCGTCCTGGCGACAACCGGCGTCCCCACCATCCTCACCTCGCTGTCCGAACCGCAGGCGCCGACCGGTGCCGTCGACCTCGACACGCTGGACGGGAAGGTGCCGTTCAGCTGGAAGCTCAGCAGGCCCCGCGTGCACGTCGCGCTGAAACTCACCCACACCGCCTCCGGTACGTCCGGCACGGTCATGGCCTACTCCCCCGTGCCCGGCACGACAGAATTCCGTCCGGACTGGGATGGCCTTCTCGACAAGTTCCCCGCGCCCCGCGGCGCGTACACGTGGACCATGACGGCCACACCCCTCGACGGCATCGGCCCCGCCCTCCAGCGCACCGGCTCCTTCACCGTCACCCGCGCCCCCCGTGCACACGACTTCGACGGCAACGGATCCCCGGACGTCTTCACCCGTTCGCTGGACGGCGTCCTGTCCCTGTACGACACCGGGCAGCTGAAGCGCATGGAGTCCGGCGAGACGCCGCGGCGAGGCCGGATCGGCGGTGGCTGGAACACCTACGACCTGATCGTTCCCGCCAACCGGACTCTCGTCGCCCGCGACCGGACCGGCGTCCTGTGGTCCTATCAAGCCAGAGGTGACGGCACCCTGACCCCCCGCGCGCGCGTCGGAGGCGGGTGGCAGGTGTACTCCAAGCTCACCAGCGGCTCCGACTTCACCGGTGATGGCCGCGACGACCTCCTGGCCACCGACGCGTCCGGCGTCCTGTGGCTCTACGCGGCCAGGCCCGAAGGCAACTTCGCCGCCCGCCGGAAGATCGGCGGAGGCTGGCAGACGTACGACCGGATCACCGCGACCGGGAACATCGCCGGCGCCACCAGCGGCGACCTCGTCGCCCGAGACAAGGACGGCGTCTTCTGGCTGTACCTCGGCAAGGGGGACGGCACCTTCACCGCCCGGAGCCGGATCGATGGTCTGGGCCCGTACCGGGTCACGAGCGCGGGCGACATCGACGGCGACGGCTGGAACGACCTGATCTCCATTCCCCCCACCGGCAACACCTACATGAGGTTCTACTACGCCACCGGCCTGTGGCGGGCACCCTTCCCCGCCACCGAGCCGCCCGGAACCCACATGAGAGGCCTGGACCAGATCCTCTGACCGACCGCGCCCGCCGTCCGCACGGTTGCCCAGACCGTCCTGCTGGGAGCCGGCGGGCGGGGCCGCCGGCGGCAGCCGGGGAGAGTGTCTGTGCGGGCGTGGCACCGGTGGGTCGGGACCGCTGTTCCAAGCAGCGGCCTTCGATTCGCGGAAGACCATTCCGGCCCTGGCCGGCCAGGCGGTGAAGCGGATGTCGCTCACGGACACCCCGGTGCGCGAGTAGGGCTGCTTGGCATCCCAGGCACATGGCATGGGCACGGCCCTTGCGCGAACGCTGTCGTCCTCAGGGAAGCTGCAAGCCGCCTTGGAGGCCTGAGCCCCTTTCGGGCCGGCCGCTCCGGGCCCCTGCGGTGCTCCGCCTCGCCCTATCCACGCGAGGCGGAGCACCGTGTCCTCCTGAGAGAGCCAGGCTCGGAAAACTACTGATTGCAGCCCGCGGAGTAACTCGTCAGGCGACGCTGTTGTAGTACGAGCCCTGGTACTTGAACAGGTCTGTGGTCCGGCGGGTGAGCGGGGCGGTGAGGTCGCCCGTCGCGCGGTAGACGTAGGCGCCGTAGGTGCTGCCGGGCCCGTAGGCGATCAGGTCGGCGCGTCCGTCGTTGTCGAGGTCACCGGCACCGACGAGCTGCTTGAAGCCGCCCCAGCCGCCGCCGATCTGGACGCGTCCGGCGAAGCCGCCGCGGCCGTTTCCCTGGTAGAGCCACAGGACACCGGCAGTGTCGCGGGCGACGAGGTCGCCGGCGGCCGTGCCGGCGATGTTCCCGACGGCGGTGAGGTGGTTGTAGGTCTGCCAGCCGCCGCCGACCTTCACGCGCGCCGCGAACGGGGCCGTACTGCTGCCCGTGCCCCTGTAGAACCAGAGCGTGCCGGTGCTGTCGGTGGCGATCAGGTCGGGGCGGCCGTCGCCGTTGAGGTCCGAACCGCCGGCGAGCTTGTTGTAGGCGCCCCAGCCGCCGCCGACCTTCACCCGGGAGGTGAAGCCGCCGTCGCCCTTGCCCAGGTAGTGCCACAGCACGCCCGAGCCGTCGACGGCGATCAGGTCGCCGTGCTTGCCGCCGGCGATGTTTCCGACCGCTTCGATCTGCTTGTAGGTGTTCCAGCCCGAGCCGATCCGGGTGACCTTGGCCAGCCGGATCTCGTCGTAGTACGCGCGGTCCTGCAGGTCGTTGCGCCACAGCACGCCCTGGGAGTCCCGGGACAGGACGTCGGTGGAGCCGTTGTCGTTGAAATCGTGCGGGTTGAACGCGCGGACGATGTTCATCGGCGAGCTCGCGGAGACGGGCGCACCCACACCGTCGTCCGGGGTGGCCTTCACCGCAACGCTGTACGCGCCGTTCGGGGCGTCCACCTCCCATTCCGATTCCGTGTCCGCTTCCACGAACTTCGGCTTCCAGGTGAAGGAGAACACGGTGCCGCTCGTCGGAGCGGTCAGACGCTGTGTGGCCTTCTTCCCGGTGGCGACGTGGGTGAGCGTGACGTCGAGGTCGGCGTCGCCGCGGGACAGCGTCCATGCCAGTTTCACCTGGCCGTTGGTCTTGTCGAGCTCCGCCACGGCGGGAACGCTGGCCTGGTCGATTGTGAGCGGGACCGCCGCGGTGGCCGCGAACGCGGTAGGAGCGGTGGCCAGAGTCCCAGCGCCGAGAGCCGTGGCGGAAAGGGCGGCAGTGACGGCCAGGCCGAGACGTCTGCCGGTGGTGCGGTGCTGCAAGGTGAAACCCCCACGAGGAAGAACGGGCACGGGTGTGCCGCGACGGATGAGACTCACCAGCACATCGAATGGTTGTACCAAGCACCCCCGGCAAGCGTGACGCCTACGTCGCCGTCCCCAGCCGGCCGACACCGGCCGGACCTTCCGGCACCTTCGACAGGGCGGCGGTTTCGACTGCGGGAGCGGTGCGGATAGAGGCCCCCGGGGAGGACAGGCGCTCTCCGATGCGGTCGAGCCGTGAAACGGGTGTCCCATCGGTCCTGGCGCCGACCGCCGGGCGGCAGGGAGAGGGGCTCGTGACACGAGCTGGGGACAGGGATGATCACCTCATGATGCGAGGTGTCTTCTCCGACGTTCCGTTGATCGAGCTCTTCCCTCTCCTGACGCCCGCGGAGGTGGACTCCTTGAACCAGACGGCCAGCATGGTCGATGCGGCGCGTACGGGCAGAACCACGGTGGAGTGGGAGTGGGAGTGGGCCTTGGGGCGCGCCGCCTCGGCGGGCACGCAGCTGGGGACGCCAATCGTCCTTGGGCTCGATGTCATCGAGCACGCCACGGGCGGCGACCAGCTGGAGTTTCTGCTGCAGGTGGTGCGGACCGAGCGGGGCCAGCTGGCGGTCGACACGGCGGTGAACGTGGCCTGCTGGTGCGCGACCAATCACGCAACTCATGACGTTGACGCCCTCAGGCTCACCATCGGGAAGGAGATGCCGTTGCCCGCTGCATTCCGTGCCGGTGCTGAACATCTGACCGGATGGCTGGCCGATCCGCGCGACGCCGACCACTGGCGGGCCCGAGCAGGACTGCCTCTCAAGCGGGCCAGCTGACGGTCCCTGCTGTGCACGTCCGGTCCGTACCCGGCGGGAGGTTCACGGGTACGCCGACAGCGGGTTGCTGCAGCCGCCCGCACACCCGGCAAGAGGCAGCGCCGTAAGGGTGTAGCGGACGCGGTCGGGGCCGATGACGGACACGACTTGCACGAGGTAGGCGCCGGCGGTGAGACGAACGGTGGCGGCACCTCGTTCTTGCCCGCCGCCTTCAAGACCGCCGCCGACTATGTCGGCTACAAGGAGGCCGAGACCGGCGTCTCCGACGTACGCATCGAGCCCGTCCGCTGACTGCCCGGCTCGCCAGGACCGCCTTCCGCGAGCGTGGCGGTGATCAGGAGGGTGCCGAGGGCGGCAGGGTCGGGGTGGGGAAGGACTCGCCCGTCGATGCCGGTGAAGCCGTGGCGCTTGAGGATGTCCGCCCACTGCTCGGGGCCGTACTGCCACCGGTAGACGGTCAGCTCGCTCTCCCGGCCTTCCAGCCATTTACCGCCCATCTGCTGGGCACCGTAGTGCCCGTCGGACGGCTCGCGGTGGGAGAAGCCGAAGACCCCGCCGGGCGTGAGGCGGGAGGCGACTCGCGGGAGGAGTTCGTCGGGGTCGGTGAACCAGACCGCGCCCCAGGTTGAGTAGACCGCGTCGAACCGGCGGGGGGTCTGGTCGAGGAAGGCGCAGGCCTCGGCGTGGACGAAGGTGAGGCGGGGTTCGCCGTCCCAGAGGCTGCGGGCGCGCGCGACCTGGACGAGCGAGAAGTCCACGGCGGTCACCTCGACTCCTGCGCGGGCGAGGAAGGCGGCGTTCTCTCCCTCGGCCGGCCCGAGATCGAGGGCGGTCTTCGGGGTGCCGAGGAGTTCGGCGCCTGGGCCGTCGTCGGCCACGCCGGTCCAGTCGAACGCCGTCGCGGCGGGGCGGGGCTGGGGGCCTTCGCCACGGTAGGGCTTGTACTTGTCCCAGTACTCGGCAGGCGTGGTCGGGGCGGCGGCGCTGCTCATCAGGTCCTCCGGGAAGCCGGGCGGTGAAGACCGCCAAGCTACCGGCGAGCTCCCGCCTCGCGCGGCCGGATCCGGCCGTACGTCGCCCGAAGGTGGCACGCTCACGCCCGGGGACACCTCGTGTGCCCGGGCGTGAGCGGGTCGGTGGAGCTAGTGGCAGCTGGTGCCGGGGGCGCAGGGGCCGCACTTGCCGTAGTCGGCCTCCCAGAGCTTCCAGTCGACCTCGAAGCCGGCGTCGTGGATGATCCAGGCGGTGCGCTCGACGGAGCCGTCATACTTGAAGGCGATCTCCGGGATGTGCTCCAGGAAGCGGCCGTCGAAGTGCTCGGCGCAGAACTCGCGGTAGTTGCGGGTGTCGAGGATGAAGGTGTGGACGGCGATGTCGACGATCCGGCCGCAGCACATCTCCAGGCCCTGGCCCCACTTCTCCATGGCGGTGACCAGGTAGGAGACGGCGGCGTGGAACAGGCGGTTGGCCATCACCTCGTCGAAGGGGTGGTCGCGCATGAGGAGCGCGATCTCGCGGTCCCAGACCTCGGGCTTCACGTAGTGGCGCGGGTCGCGGTAGGCGGGGGTCTGCTCGGTCGGTTCGGGGGCCGTCATGGTCATGGTCGTGCTCCTCTCGCCGGGCTGGTTCGAGCGGCGCCGGAAGGCTCCAGGAGCGCGTTTGCCCTCGGGGGCTGCGGCGGCGGGCCTGGCGGCGTTCGACCATTGAAGGGGGCGGGCACATCACGGGAGAGGGGCCGCGCGGGGGTGCGTTCGCCCGGCGGGGTGCCACTGCGGGGGGCCGCTGCTCCTCGTGCAGCGACGTCACAGCGAGGGGGCGGTCAGGATGTTCCCGTACGGGATCGGCGCGTTACTCCGCACCATCCGCGAGGCCGGCGGGCGGACTCGTGAGGAACAGGCCCTGCACATTCAGGCGGTGCAGGGCGGACGGTACTTCGACCCCGAGAACCTCAAGCGGTGGGAGACGGAGCGGCGGCTGCCCGCGAGTTTCTGGCACGAGACGATCGCGGATGCCTACGGCGTCCCGCTCGCGGACGTGCGCCGGGCGGTGGCCGCGTCCCGGCAGTACCGGCGCAAGCAGAGCGAGGAGGAGACGGACGTGGAGAGGCGGCGGTTCATCGGCGTGGTGGCGACGGCCGCGGGGTTGTCGGCTCTGCCCGGCATCGCGCGGGCCCGGGACGGCATCGAGGGCGGTCTGGCCGGCGGCGGGGACGGGGATCTGGCGTATCTGGCGGCGGCGTTCGAGCGGCACCGCGGCGGGTACCGGGGCCGCGCGCCGGAGGCGGTGCTCGCCGAGATGCACCAGGACCTGGAGCTGCTGGGCGAAGTCCTGAACCGCCCTCATCCGGCGCGGGACCGGGCGGAGCTGGCCCGTACGGCCGCCGGGATCGCGGGGCTGGTGGCCATCGTGCAGCACGACCGGGGTGACCAGGTCGACGCGCACCGCTGGTTCACCACCGCCGCCCGGGCGGCCCGGGAGGCGGGCGACCGCCGGATGACGGCCTGGGTCCTGGCCCGGCACGCGATGGTCCCGCTCAACTACGGCGCCGCCCCGCAGGCGGCTCGCCTCGCCGCGCTCGCCCGCCGTGAGGCCGGCAGCGTGCCCAGCGCGGCGGGCGCGCTGGCCACCGCCGTCTCGGCCCGCGCGCTCGCCGCCCTCGGCGACACCGGCCGCGCGCGGCAGGCCGTGGACGACGTCCGCGGCCTGGTCGAGCAGCTGGACGGGCAGGAGAGCGCGGACACCTGGTTCGGCTACCCCGGGCAGAAGCACCTGGTGCACCTGTCGCAGGCGCACCTTCTTCTCGGCGAGACACGGACGGCGTACGAGGCGCAGGACGCCGCGCTCGCGCTGACGACGTCTCCGTCCGTGATGACGCGGGCCCTGCTCGCCCTGGACGCCGCCGCCTGCCTGCATGCCGACAAGGACCCGTCCGGGGCTGCGGAGATGGCGGTCTCCGTCCTCGAACGGCTCCCGGCGGGCTACCGGCAGGGCCTGGTCCGTACGCGGGCGCAGGCCCTGCATCACCGGCTTGTCGGACGGCCCCGGGATCTCCTCGGCCAAGCCCTCGCATAAAGCAGAGAGGCCCCTCCTCTCGCGGCCGGGGCAAAGAGAGGCACTGGGGGTCGGGCCGCTATCGGGGTACGGACCGGCCCTGCTCAAGGGGGGTTCAGGCGCCGAGGCGGGCAACGGCCTCCTTGAGGGCGAGGGCGTTGGCGGCGGCGTACTCGACAGTGTCCGGAGTGCGCTGCTCGACGACTCCGGCGTAACCGCGCAGTTCGTCCTCAGCGCGGTCGGCTGAGACGGTCCGGCCGTAGATCTCGGCGGTCCACCGGCTGCCGAGGTAGCGCTCAGTGCAGTCGGGGATGGTGTCGGTCGTGCTGGTGACGACGACGGACTGGCCGTCGGCGGTGGTGATGCGTACGGGGCTACGCGTCAGATCTCCTCGGTGAGTCGGGCGTATGCGGTGTGGGGTCGTCTTCGGATCTTGCCTGACTTGTACACGAGGGACCGGTACTGTCCCCCGGATGACTTCGATACGTTCCGACGTGTTGTCCCGCGCCCTTGATGCTCCGGCAGAGCCGCCTTTGAGGCCGCTGCCACCCGAGGCGGCGGAACTGCTGCGCTCCCTTGGAGCTCCGCCCCGTCTGGCGGCTCACCTGCGCGCGGTCCACGATGTCGCGGTCGACCTGGCCGACTGGGTGAAAGACCGGTACCCGGACCTGGCCGTGGACCGCGACGCCGTTCTCTTCGGCGCGGCAACCCATGACCTGGGCAAGACGCTGCACCCCGAGGAACTTTCCGGCCCCGGGTCAGCGCACGAGGCAGCCGGCCGGGATCTGCTTCTGGAGCACGGCTTCCCACCCGGCCTGGCCAAGTTCGCCGCCACTCACGCGAGCTGGGGCGGAGCCGACGTGACGATCGAAGACCTCCTCGTCAGCACGGCCGACAAGGTCTGGAAGGACAAACGCGTCCCCGACCTGGAAGACAGGCTCGTACAGGCGCTGGCCGCGGCGACGGGGCGCGAGCCCTGGGAGGAGTACCTCGCACTCGACGACCTCCTCACCAGGCTCGGAGCCGACGCCGCCCATCGGCTGGCCTTCCAGGCGGCGTTCCCCGTCAACCAGTGACTCGTCCAGCGTGTCTCCTCTCTCCCTGCCTCCCGGCGGCGGCTGAGAGCTGCCCTCAGGCCAGCGGCATAGGGAGGTGGCCTACGTCGCCGGGGCCAAGGCGGGGAAGGGCACCGGGGGGGGGACGGTCAACCGGGAGTCGGTTATCCGATCGCGGCGTTGATGGCGCGGGGGTGGACGAGGCCGGTGCGGACGAGGCGGGTGTCGGGGCTGGTGCAGTCGACGATGGTGAGGTGGTGGGCGGCCGGGCAGATGCTTCCGCCCATGACGAGGGCGTCGAGACCGGTGTCGGTGAGGAATTCACCGACTTCGGTGGGGGTGATGGCGGGGCCGCGGTCGTCGGGGCCGCCGTCGCCGGAGACGTTGACGATGGTGGCGGCGAGGAACCTCCCGCGCCCCTGATCCCCCTCAACCTCACCGCCTTCGTGCTGCTCGCTCTGTGGCGCTTCCGCGACCGGGCCGCGCTCCGCGCCACCGCGGCGGGCTTCCGCGAAGGCCTGCGCGGCGGCCACGGCCGCCGCACGCCCATGAGCTGACGCACCGTCGCCCGCCTCACCCGCGTCGGACGCCCCCCGATCCTCTGACCCACCCGCGCGTCCGCCCTGTCTCGCGGCCGTGCGGGCGCAGCAGGAGGAGAAGGGGCAGCGCTGTGTAACGGCAGCATGCGAAGGCGCCCCGCGGCAGCGGGGCGCCTTCGTCGTTCCGGTGCGGGGGGATGTCAGCGGAACTCGAAGTGGGCGACGTGGTCGGTGCCGTCGCTCAGGCCGAGGTGGAAGGTGCGGCACGTGCCGGCCCACGCGCGGTCGGTCTTCCACACGTAGGTGTAGGTGTCGGTGGCCGCGTCGTAGGTGAGGCCGGAGGTGCTGACGGCGCCGGTCTCGACCGGGTCCGCGGCGGTGCCGTCGCACGCGGTCCGCTGGGAGGACGGGGAGCCGGCGGCCAGGATGTCCAGGCCCTTGTCGCCGTCGAGGGAGAACTTGATGGGGACGGCGCGGCCGGCGTTCATCGAGTTCACGGCCGGCGCGTTGTGCACGGGCGCGAAGAAGCCGGTGAAGGGGAAGGCGGGGGTCGGGTTCTCGACCTGGGTGTCGGCGGTGGCGGTGCCGATCACGGTATTCAAGGGGTTCACGGCGTCGGCCTTCGCGGTGACGGTCCCGCCCGCGGTGGGCACCACGGTCAGGGTGATCGACGCCGGGGTGCCCATGCCGGCCAGGTTCCAGCAGCTGCCGGACGATCCGGCGGCGAAGTCGCACGACCACTCCCAGTCCGAGGTCTGCGCAGAGGTCACGGTGGCGGCGGCGCCGGTCAGCGCGATGTTGACCATGGGCGCCTTGCCCGCGTAGTCGGGGCTGGTGTTGGGGAGGTCGACCGTGACCGTGTACGGGGCGTCCACCGGGACGGGGCCGGCCGGAGCGCCGAGCTGGACGACGGAATCGGCCTGCGCGGGGGTGGTCAGGGTGAGCAGGCCGGCGGCGGTGGTCGCCGCGGCGAGAAGGGCCACGAGGCCGCGTCGGCGGGACGACGCCGGGGTGAGGGAAGAACGAAGCATGGAAGGCCCTCCGTAAGGGTGCGGGGCCGTGCTGCGACGGGCCCGAGGGAGCCGGGCGCAGCATGGCGGGGGTGGTGACACAGGGGGCGCACGTGGATGCGCTGTGTCACCGGTGGTGATCCTTCCATGGCGATTTCGCGCAGACTGAGGGTTTCTCACTACCTGTCTGGAACGCGTAATATTGGCGTGAAATAGGCACCTCTGTGGGTGTTTCATGGCACGGGGAGGCATGGCGGGCGGCGGTGGCGGCGGCCCGCCATGGCGTGAACCGGCCCGGCCGTCTCCCCTGACAGGCAGTGATCTAAATACGTAGGATCACCGGCATGAGCAGCGAGATTCGTGCAGTCGTGTTCGACGTCGGCGAGTGCCTGGTGGACGAGACCCGGGAGTACAGCACGTGGGCCGACTGGCTTGGCGTGCCTAGGCACACTTTCGCGGCCACGTTCGGCGCCGTGATCGCCCAGGGGCTCGACTATCGCGAGACCTTCCAGAGGTTCCGGCCCGGCTTCGACCTCTACGAGCAGCGTGAGGCCCGTGCCGCTGCCGGCCAGCCGGAGCACTTCAGCGAGGAAGACCTCTACCCGGACGTCCGCCCGGCGCTCGCGCAGCTCCGCGCCGACGGCCTGTGGCTCGGCATCGCCGGCAATCAGACCGTGCGGGCGGGGAAGATCCTCCGTGAGCTGTTCACCGAGGACGTCGACTTCATCGGCACCTCCGACGACTGGGGCGCGTCCAAGCCCGACGTCGAGTTCTTCCGGCGGGTCGCCGAGGTCGTGCCCTTCGAGAACTCGGAGATCCTGTACGTCGGCGACCGTGTCGACAACGACTTGAGGCCGGCCGTGAAGGTCGGGATGGAGTCGGCCCTCGTCCGTCGCGGCCCCTGGGCGACGATCCAGTGGGACGACGAGGAAGCGCAGAAGCTCCCGACCTTCCGGGTCGAGAGCCTCGCGGAACTGTCCGGCAACATCATCCAGTTCAACGCGCAAGCGCGCTGACGGTCGTCTCCCATCGATAAAGCCGATCGTCCAGGCCACGGACGCACTGCTCGTGCTGCCAGGGGGTGAGCGCTCGCCGCACGTCGCGGACCCGGTCCATGCCCGTGGAGTACCAGGTGCGGCGGAGCTGGTCGAGGGCGGCGACGGCGTACTCGCACGCTTTCTCCGGGTGGCGGTCGGCGGCCTCGACGGCGGCGAGGTCTCCGAGGATGACGGTGCGCTGCTTGTCCTCGCTGGGCTCCAGGCCGTCGAGGACCCCGAGCAGCGTCTCGCGCGCCTGCGGCAAGTGCCCGGCGGTGAGCTGGGTGTGTCCCTTGAAGGCGGCGAGCCGGACCGGGCTGAACCAGTCCAGCCACTCGGGCGAAGGGTGCTCGCTACCGGCGGCGAGGATGTCCTCGGCGTGCCCGAGGAGGGAGAGCGCGGTCTGGGTGTGGCCGCACCGGGTTTCGCACTCGGCTTCGACGGCATCGAGCCAGGCGAGGAGCGCCGCGGAGGCGGGGCCGCGCCGGGCGTACGTCCGCGCGGCCCTCATCCGCTCCACCGCGGCCTGCCGGTCGCCCACCCACCCGGGGATGAACGCCGCGTGCGCGAGGATTGCGGCACCGAGGAGCTGGTCGTTAGCCTGGCCGGCCGCCTGTAGCGCGCGGGTCCACGTCTCTTTGGCTGCTTCCGGCTGCTGGCTGTCGAAGAACTCGATCCTCCCCGCGAGGAGGAAGGACTCCGCGAGCGCGGCCGCGACCGTCCGCCTGGTTACCCCGGCCGTCTCGGGGAGCAGAGCGCAGCCGAGGGTGGTGTGGGCGACGATCGCCGGGTGGAGGGTGGCGGGGGCCACCGTCCAGTAGAGGCGGCGGTGCCGTCGGGTGACCTCGGCGAAGTCCTCGCCGGCGGTGGCCGGCTGGAGAGTGACGCCGGGCACAGGCACGGCCACCATGCCCCTGGTCCGCGGCAGCTCCCGCGGCTGGCCGTCCCGCTGGGCGGGGATGCCGTCCGGCGGGGTGAAGCCGAGGTCTTCCATGCTCTGGCCGAAGAGGCTGGTCAATGCGCGCTGGACCGCGTCCCGGGGCCATGGCGGGTTCGCCGATTCCCAGCGCCGGACCTGTCGGACGGCCACGCCGACGGCGTCGGCGAGGGCTTCCTGGGTGCCGTAGCCTGCCGCGATCCGGGCGGCCTTGAGTAGCACGTTGCCGTCGTTCTCCACGTCTCTCACCTCCGTATGCGATGTGCAGCACCAGTGTGGAGAAGAGTCCTGCGGATTGCCAGAAATCCGCTCAACGGATGAAGGAAAGTCCGGTATTTGGTACACAGGGACCTCTTAAAGTCCTCGTAGGTCCGGGAGTTGAGGGCCAGGGTTGTGCCATCGACCTACCGGAGCGAGGGAACGTGATGGCTGATCCGGACCTGCTGACGACAAATCCGACCATGTGTGAGCCGAGAGCTGTCGGCGCGGAGTGGCACGCCGTCAGGGTCCCGCGTGGTGTCGGTCTGCTCGTCCTGGACATCCTCGGCGCGCGCAGCGGCGCCGTCATCGAGGACGGGACGGCGCTCTACTGGCTGCTCCCGGCCGGTTCGACAGAGGGCTGGACCGCCCCCGGCACGAAAGCGCTCACGGCCGGGACGGTACTGTCCGTGCCCGTCGCCCGCTGCACGACCGCGCCCGGATCGCACTGGCGGATCTGCCCCGGCGAGGATCGGCTCCTGACCTCCGCGGATGCCCTTCGGGCGGCCATGGCGGACGCGGCCGGTCTGGCCGGCGAGCAGACGACCCCGAGCGGGAGCGCCCAGTGACCGGCTTCCAGGGGCCGGTGGAGACGGAGCCCGGCGTACTCGTCCACTCGCGCCGCAGCCGCGAGGCCGGCGCCGAGACGTGGCTGATCCTGGCGGCGCGCGACGCCGGCGAGGCACGGCGGGACTGGGCGGAGTACGGCCTCGCGCTGCTGCGCTGCGGTACGAACTTCACCGCCATCAGGATCCCGGCGGACATCGTCCTCGCCGCGGCCGGGACCACCGACCGGGCCACCGTCGCGGCCTACCTCGCGACGGCGCTCGATGGCGGCCCGTGCTTCTTCGACGGCAGCAGCCGGTCCTTCTACGCTCTCGCCCCGCGCAGCACCGCGGGCGGCTGGGACGTTCCCGACACGGAGTGCCTGAGCGGTGCTGACCGTTTCCTCGGCGTCCCGGCGACCACCATCACCGAGCCCGACCCGAGGTGCGCCGCCTACTGGGTGGTGCCCATGGACGGCCCGGCCGCGCTGTGCGACCCGGAGATCCTGCGCTGGTTCGTGACCAAGGGCAGGATCCTGCGTTCGGAGGCGGCGGCGCTGGAGGCGGGCGAGGATGCTTGACGCCCCCGTGCGCAGGCCGGAGTTCTACCTCGTTGCCGGCGAGCGGTCCCAGTCCCGCACGCTGCCGTGCGACCCGGACGCGGTCGCCGTGGCGCGCCGCCTGGTCGTCGCCGTCCTCGCCTGCTGGGAGATGTCCGAGGACGCGGCTGAGCGGGCCGAGCTGGTCGTCTCCGAGCTGGCTACCAACGCGATCCGGCACGCCGGCCTGCGCGGGACTGCGATCCGGGTCACCGTGACCCGCGCCGGGGACGACCGCGTGCAGGTCGCCGTGACCGACCTCGACCCCCGCCCGCTGGTCCGCCGCCAGGCCGGCCCGGAAGACGAGGGCGGCCGCGGCCTCGACCTCGTCGCCGCCCTCTCCGCCCGCTGGGGCTGCGACTACCGGCGCTGGGGGAAGCGGGTGTGGGCCGAGCTGGCCGTGTAAATGTCCTGGCCGCGTCTCGACGGCGGGGCCGGTCAGGAAAGGGGACCCCTCCCGTGCGGGCCCGGAGGGGATGGTGCGCGATCCGTCGCCGATCGGCGTGCACCCCGGCCACCGAACGATCCCGTCCACGACAGGCCGGTGGCCGGCCCCGCCCCCATACCGCCCTCCGCCAGGGACGACCCGGCGCAGCCACCCCCGCTGCGCCGTGGCCCCCTGGCGGAGGGCTCCCTCCACTCCTCCGACTCCCAGGAACCTGCCATGAGCCTTGAGAGCCTTCCTGTCCACCGCGGCCTACCCGTGCCGTACGTCGCTACCTGGACCGGAGAGGAGGACATCAGCCACGCGGTCATCGCCGCGGACGGGGTGATGCGGTACGTAGACCCGCTGGTCGACGCGGCGTGCCGCTGGCAAGACGCCCTGTGGCGGCGGCTGATGCGGGCGCCGGGCGTGGGAGAGCCGATCTTCGAGGCGCTGCACCCGGTCCGGCAGCGGACGGCGATGTGGGAGCAGTTGTGCCAGGTGTGCGGGGTGTCCGTCGCCGACGAGGCGGCGCAGATGGGCGGCGCGCTGTACCTCGGCGGCGCCGACGGCGCAGCAGGTACGGACGACCCGATCGCCGACGGCGAGCGGACGGAGAACCCCCCGCTGCACATCGCGTGCGCGTGGAAGTCCGTGAGCCATTGCCGTCACCTGCTGGAGGGATACACCGCCGCCCGGGTCGCCGAGCCCCGGCAGTGGGGCGTGGAGGGGATCCTGCACGCCGCCGTCGGCGGGACGGTGGTGCCGGTGAAGACGAAGGCGCGGGCGGCGTACGGGTCGCCGCTGCTGCCCTGGATGCTCGCCGAGCGGGCGATCGTGGAGCTGGTCGGGGTGCGGTCGGTCGATCTGGCCGCCGAGGCGGAGCGCGCTGGCCTCCTCGCCGCCAGGGCCCGGCGGTGAGCGGCCTCGTCCGGCCGTACCTGCCGGAGGCGCCGTGCGCCGACCTGACCGTGGACGAGACGTGGTGCGCGATGACGGTCCCGCTCGACTGGGGCACTCGTCTGGTCGGCGATCTCGCCGACCAGGCCGGTCCCGCCTTCGCCGACCTCGGGCTGCGCCGCACGACGGTCCTCCTGCCACACAGCGCGGGTGAGGACTGGCCGGACCTGAGCGGCGCCGCCGTCCAGTGGCACCGCGCCGGAACACCACTGCTCGTCCCGGGGCCGCACGGCCACGCCTCCATGCCGTGGATCCGCTTCCCCCCTGGACGACGTCCCCGTCTTCACCCACCCCGGCGACCTCTGGCCGGCCCTGGAACGGTTACTCGGCCCGCTGGAGACCGCGGGCGACCTCGGGCCGGTCGCGCTGTGTGCTTTCTGCACCGCGCCGTCCCGCGACGCCACGGAGGTCTCCTGGGAACCGCAGATGAGCGGGGCCGGGTGGGCGCGGTACGCCTGCCGCCCCTGCTACAGGGTCGTGGAACTCCGGGACGCGCTGGAGGGCTGGTGAGCGAGCGCGCGCGCAGGGCGGCGGTCTACCTCGCGTGCCTGGTCTCCCTCGCCGTCCTCATCGCCTGGGGGATGGCCCGGTGACCGCCGGCCGCGAGTGGACGATTGGCCTGTGCTGGCGGTGCGAGGCCGAGGACGTCCCCGTGCTCTGGCTCGGGCCGGCGCACAGCGATGACCACGGGCATGCCCCCTTCCACGCCTGCGAGCCGTGCACCCGGCGGATCGAGGAGTTGATCGCCGACCACGTCGCCCGGCGGTACGCCGCCACCTGACCCCCTACAACCGGAGGAGCAACAGCATGGACATCTTCGAACCGAAGCAGCCGGACGCAGAGACGGACCTCTGGCCGGAGACCGGGCGGCCCGTACAGCTGGTGTCGGTGAGCATCAGCGCGTTCGGGTTCCGCGCCCGAGCGGACGGCGACACCGGGTGGGCGGCGCTGCGCCGGATCCGGCACACGAACCCGTAGCTCGCCTGGGGGACCGCGGCCTACCCCGTCGTCCTGGTCGGCCTCGTGGTCGGGGCCCTCGTGATCGCGGCGGCCCGGTAGTGGAGCACGAGTACGTCGGTGACGAAGTGGACGCGTTCCTGAGGACCTGCGCGGAGGCGGACGGCCCGCTGGACCCGGTGAACCACCTCGACCCCTGCCTTTCGTGCGCCCGGCCATCGGGCCGTTGGGGGCGCGCAGTTCCCGCAGGCAGGGGTCGAGGTGGTCGCGGTGCCAGACGCTGGGGCCGGTGTAGCCACAGGTGGCGGGGCGGTGAGTTCCTGCCAGGCGAGCCATGCCGTGCGGAGGCGTGCGACGGCGACGGGGAGGATCGAACCAGGTAGGGCACCAACGGGCGCCGCTGCTCGGTTCGCCGAGGTAACCGGGGCCGAGGGCACCCTCTACCCACCCGATCAGGGCGCGCAGCTCGTCGTCGTGCCCGGCTCGTTCCTCTCGGCGGAGCACGAGCTGTTCTTCTGGGGCGGGGCGACTTCCACGATGCGCGCTCCGAAGAGCTCGATCGCTTCTACGGCGGCCGCGGGCAGGCCGTAGGCGTCGATAAAGCCGCAGCACATGGCGGCCAGGGTGCCCGGTGGCGCGCCCGGGGGCGGCCCTTGCGTGAACGCTGTCGTCCTCAGGGAAGCTGTGAGCCGCCTTGGGGGCCTGAGCCTCTTTCGGGACGGCCGCTCCGGTCCCCTGCGGTGCCCCCTCCGGCCTGCCCGAAGCGGACTTTCTGCAACACCCTTTAGCTGTCCGGGCGATCATATCGCTTCCCGGCTGGGCCGGGTGGTGTCAGACGGCGCTGATGCCGGCGAGAGCGCTCTGGAGCCGGCGGATCGCGTCTGTCCACGCCCATCCCCCTATGGCAAGCTGCGGATCGATCGCTAAGTGGTCATGCTCGGGTTGGAAAGCGTGCCATCAGCAGGGCGCCGGGGCCCGGGGGTTCCTCGGCGGTGAGGGTGCCGCCGTGGGAGGCGGCCAGGTCACGGGCGATGGGAAGGCCGAGGCCGGCTCCGCCGGTGCTGCGGGCGCGGGCTTCGTCGAGGCGGGTGAACCGGTCGAAGACGCGGGCCCGGTCAGCGGGTGGAATGCCGGGGCCGTCGTCTTGGACGGTGAGGACGAGCTCGGGTCCGGCGCGGCCGACGGTGACGGTGACCTCGGTCCGTGCGTAGCGGCAGGCGTTCGCGAGGAGGTTGCGGAGCAGTCGGTCCAGGTGGACGGGGTTGCCCGGGAGGACCGCGTGGTCCGGTGCCTCGCACCGGAGGCGTAGCGCGGTTGCTTCGGGGAGGTGCTGGTGTTCGCGGACCAGGTCCTGCGCGAGGGCGGCGAGGTCGACCGGTTCGCGGACCGGAGTGACGGAGCCGTGCGAGGCGAGCAGCAGCAGGTCGTCGGCCAGGTGCTGGAGGCGGACGACCTCGGACGTCGCTTCCGCGACCACCTCGTGCCAGTCCGTGACCGAGCGTGGGTGTCTCAAGGCTGATTCGAGTTGGGTGCGGAGGGCGGCGAGGGGGCTGCGGAGTTCGTGTGCCGCGTCGGCGGTGAATTCGCGTTGTCGGGTGGCGGCGGTTTCCACGCGGTCGAGCGTCGCGTTCGTGGTGCGGGCGAGTTCGGCGATGGCGTCGGATCCGGGTGGGACGGGAACTCTGCGGTCGAGGGACTGTCCGGTGATGTCGGCGAGTTCGCGGCGGATGGCCTCGACGGGTCCCAGGGCGCGGGCCACTGTGGCGTACACCAGGGCGCCGGTGAGGAGCATGACGAGCGGGACGCCGGTGGTGCGGGCGATACCGAAGACGCTTTCGGCGCTGAGTCCGTTGTCACGGGTGGTGTCGAGGAGCGAGACCATGCCGAAGGTGAGTGCTCCTGAGGCGGCAGCGGCTGCCCCCATCAGTCGTGCGCCGAGGGAGAGCCCGCTGAGGCGGACAGCCGTGGCTGCCCACACCGCCCCGGCCGTGAGCACCCCGGCTGCCGGGGCGAGGAAAGCGAGTCCGTAGCGCAGCGCTTCGTCGGCGACGAGAGTGGGGTCGATCTCGTTGGCCCGCCGCACCCATTCGCAGCCCGCGTCGTAGACGAAGTACGTGACCGCCGCCGCGAGCGCGGTGGCCGAAAGCCGTGCCCGTGGTGCCGTGCCTCTGCCGGTCCACAAGCAGACTGCTGCGACGATCGCCGCGCCGGTTTCCGCTCCCCAGGCAGAGACCAGTTCGATGTGAGGGGTGATCCGGTCAGGCGGGCGGCCGTCGAGGGGGTTGAGCCTGATGGGTCCGGCCAGGGTGTCCGCGTACGCGAGCCAGAGTACGACCGCCACGACGATCAGAGTTCCTGTGAGCCCGGCCGCCCTGGCCTGGCGGGGCACGATAGGCCTAGGCACGGGCGTTCACCCGGTAGCCGGCTCCTCGTACGGTCTCGATGGTGTTCTGGCCGAAAGGAATGTCGATCTTCTTGCGGACAGCGCTGATGTAGACGTGGACGATGTTCGGGTCGCCGGTGTAGTCGGCGGACCAGACCTCGTCGATGACGTCGAGCGTGGGCACGACTTCGTCGGGCCGGCTGAGCAGGCAGTGCAGGACGGCGAACTCCTTGGGGGTGAGCGCGATGCGGTCGGCACCTCGTCCGCAGGCGCGGCGGGCCGGGTCGAGCCACAGGTCACCGGCCTGCAGGACCGTGGAGAGGCGGGCGCCGCCGCGGCGGACGAGGGCACGCAGCCGGGCTTCCAGGACGACGTACGAGAAGGGTTTGGCGAGGTAGTCGTCGGCGCCGGTGTCGAGGCCCTCGGCCTCGTCGTACTCGCCGTTCTTCGCGGTGAGCATCAGGACGGGGACGTCGTTTCCCTCGGCGCGCAACCGTGCGCAGACCTGGTAGCCGCTGAGGCCGGGGAGCATGAGGTCCAGCAGGACGGCGGCGTAGCGGTGCTCACGGGCCAGGTGGAGGCCGTCGATACCGTTGTGGGCCACGTCGACGGTGTAGCCGACGGCGGTGAGGCCGCGTCGCAGGGAGGCGGCTATCCGTTCCTCGTCCTCGATCACCAGAATGCGCATGAGCCGAGTATCGCCGCAGGCTGCCCGCAGCCTCTGAGGAAATCCTCAGGGTTCTTCAGGGCCTCTTCATGTGGTGCTTCCGATGCTGCAGCCCATGATCGAAATCACCGCTCCAAAGACTCCGGCGTGCCGGGGCGGCACGGTGCCGTCCCGGACTGGGCCGGCGCTCGTCGCCGCTGTGCTTCTCGTCCTGCACACGGCGTTCGCGCTGCGCAACCATGCCCGGTTCCGGACGACCGGTTATGACTTGGGGATATTCGGTCAGGCGGTGCGGGAGTGGGCGGCGGGACGGTTGCCGGCGTCGGCGATCCGGACGGCGTCGGCGCCGCCCGGGTTCAAAAGCGAGGCGCTGCCGCTGCTGGGAGACCATTTCCATCCGGTGGTGGCGTTGCTGGGGCCCGTGTACCGGCTGGTGCCGCGGGTCGAGGTGCTGCTGGTGGCGCAGGCGGTGCTGGTGTCGGTGGCGGTGTACGTGACGGGGCGGACCGCGCAGCGGCACCTGCCGGGGCTGTGGGGGGCGGGGCCGGTGGTGGCGGCGGTGTGCGGGCTGGCGTGGGGTACGCAGGCGCTGGTCGGCTTCGACTTCCACGAGGTGGCGTTCGCTTTGCCGCTGCTGGCGCTGGCGTGCCGGGCGTATCTGGACGGGCGGTTGCGAGCGGCAGCGGGGTGGGCGGCGGGGCTGCTGCTGGTGAAGGAGGACCTGGGGGCGACAGCGGCGGTGTTCGGGCTGCTGATTGCGTACAAGGCGCGGGACGGACGGGAGCGGCGGGCGGGGTGGCTGCTGGCTGGTGGGGCGTCGCTGGCGGCGGTGCTGGTGCTGAAGGTGGTGGTGCCTGCGTTCGCTCCGGACGGACGGTACCTGTATGCCGGGCAGGTGGGGGGTGGGTACGGGTTCCTCGATGGGTGGCCGGTGAAGGCGTTGACGGTGCTGGCGCTGCTGGCGGTGACTGGCGGGTTGGTGGTGCGCAGTCCGCTGGCGTGGCTGCTTGTGCCGACGCTGGGGTGGCGGTTCGCATCGTCCGTGCCGGCGCACTGGGGGCCGGGGCTGCACTACTCAGCGGTGCTGGTGCCGGTGGCGTGCGCGGCTCTGGTGGACGCGGTAGGGCGAGAAGCGCGGCTGCCGGTGATGCGGGGGCGAGGAGTGCTGTGGGTACCGCTCGGGGCGGTCCTGGTGCTGCTGCCGTTCCAGCCGACCGCGGTGGTCGCGGCGCCGGGCTTCTGGAAATCGGAACCGCGGGAAGTAGCAGCACGGGAGACAGTCCGTCAGGTGCCGGACGGGGTGCGGGTGGCGGCGAGCAACTCGCTCGCCCCGCACCTGACGGACCGCACCGTGGTACGGCTCGCGGCACCGGGACTGCTGGAGCGCCAGCCAGCGGTGGACTGGCTGGTGGTCGACCGGACAGACGGCTTTCCTGCAGGTGCGGCGGAAGGAGCGCTGCGCGAAGCGGCCGAAAACCCGGCCTGGAAGGTGGTCCGGGAGAAAGCCGGGATCGTCCTCCTGGCCCGCGTCCGGTAAGTGGGGCCCCGGCCCACCCGAACCTGCCCGTCCAGCAAGGTCAGGTTCTGCACCCGCTGCGTTGCTGCCCGCCGCAGCGTCACAGCAGGTCGGATACGGCCTTCAGCGCGGCGGGCCAAGGGTAAACGGACCGGTCGCCCTGACCGGGCTCGTTCGGCACGAACCCGCCTTCGCCGTAGACCACGGTCACGCCGACGCCGCGCAGGGTCTCGATCGACCGCTCCCATTGCGGGTGTGCGGTGTAAGCGGAGTTCACGCACGGCATCATCACCATGGGGATGCCCTTGCCGATGCCCTCGGCCACCACACCGACCAGCCATTTGTCCGTGAGCCCGAGCGCCCACGCGTTCACCGTGTTGAAGGTGGCGGGGGCGACGAGGATGGCGTCCGGCTTCGGCCACACGTCCGGATCCCCCGGGAGACGGTAGTCCCAGCGCACGGGCCGGCCCGTGAGGGCGGCCAGGCCGTCCAGGGACACGTGGAGCCAGCGGGCCGCCGTCGGGGTCAGTCCCAGGCAGACGTCCCAGCCGTCGGCCTGTGCCTCCTCGATGACCCGGGCGATGTCGAAGACCGGAGGCGCCGCGCTGCTGAACAGGTACAAGGTCCGCGTCATGGGGTCCATCCGATCACACGGACTCGCCGCCGGTTCAGGGGAGTCGGGGGCGAAGCCGTCCCGCGCCGGACCGGGCGCGAGTAGCGTTCGGGATGAGGAGTCAGGAACGGAGCACCGGTATGCCGGCACCGGAACACGATCACGCCGGAAAGCGCATCGCGGAGCAGTGCAAGCTCGCGCGGCTGACGCAGCGCGAGCTCGCTGGCCGGATCCCGTATTCGTACAGCTGGCTGCCCCAGGTCGAGGGCGGGGCGAGACCGGCGTCCGTCGACTTCACCGCCGCCGTCGCCCGGGCTCTGCGGATCGACGTCACCGTGCTGGCCGGGCAGCCGTGCGTGACCCAGCTCCAGGAGGACCGGCTCGCGGAACTCATCCGCCCGATCCGGGAGTCCCTCGACCTGTACGACCTCGGCGACGACCCGGAGGTCACCACCCGTCCCGCCGCCGAGCTGACCGACGACGACGAGCTGTGCGCGCAGGTCCGGGCCACGCACCTGCAGGCCGCCGCGGCCGCGCTGCCGGACGTCATCACCGAGCTGACCGTGCTGTGCTGGCGGGCGCCGGCGACGGAGCTGTGGCGGGCGCTCGCCTCGGCCTACCGCAGTGCGCACGGCGTCATGGTCAAGCTCGGCTTCTTCGACCTCGCGAGCGTCGCCCTGGACCGGCTGGGGAAGGTGCCGGACAGCGAGGGCCTGGGAGCGGACTTCTTCCTCGGAGTCCCGGCCACCAGCGTGACCGCCCCCGACCCGCGCTTTCGGGCGTGGTGGGTCGTACCTATGGACGGCCCGGCCACGCTCTGCTTCCCGGCCGCCGTCGCGGGCCTGGTGCAGCACGGACGCAGCCGCCTCACCGCCGCTCAGGCGTAACGGTTCGTCTCATTTGGCCCAGCAGGCTGCCGCTGAGCGGGGATCGTCGGCGGCTGGCGCCGGAGGCACCGTCGCAGCCGGCAGGGTGGTGCCGCAGCGGAAAAACGCTTACACCCACCCCACATACCCCTGTTTGACCACCTGCGCATCGTGTATGAAGGCCCAGGAGGTCGGCAGGTAGGCGTCGTCGCGGCCGCGGATGACGCGGGCTTCCGCACGACGGGCCGGCGGGTCGGCGAGGTAGGCGTCGATGACAGGGACCGGGAAGCCGGCACCGCGTCGTCGCTTGCGCTCGTAGGGCGCCAGCTCGTGCAGGTTGCATGGGAGGCAGAGGATCCCGCGAACGCAGCAGCGGTTGCTGGAGCCCTTCCTCCCGCAGCAGTGATGGTCGTGATCGATCTGCCAGGGGCGTGGTTCGGTGTGGGGGATGCCGCCGTCGCAAGGTTCGTCGTTGTCCCCGCAGAGGGCGCACCGAAAACCTTGCGCGCGCCAGATGGCGTTGTACTGGGGGATGGTGAGCCCGTATCGCTCGATACCCCGGCGCATCCGGTAGCACCCTTGGCACTCACGGCCCCGCACCAGGCGGGCCGCCCACGCCCCGCAGCCGCAGAATTCGCCGTCCCCCTCATGTTCGATCTGCGTCATGATCTGCTCGATATCTTCCGGGGAAAACATGCCGGGATCTTAGAACTCGCCGCTGACAACACCTGCCGTCGCCGGTGTCCCGCGTCCGGCACAACACGACCGGCCCTTGCCCGGAGCGAGGCCCGCCGCAGCGGAGGACGCAGGTGCCGCACTTGCGCGGCAGGCCGGATTTGCCCCGCCCTGGGGCCGACAACCGAGTACGCCCCTTCCCCTGGTCCTCCGGGTCCTGCCGGATGGGCGCTTACTGTCCGCTGCGGGCGGCGTCGGGCAGGGCGTTCCAGGCCGCTCGTGCGTAGTCGTCCAGGGAGGTGTTCGGGCCGTGGACGGCGGTGAGCGCGTCGAGGATCGCGGTGTAGAGCGGTTCGGTGGCCAGGTCCTCGTCCATGTCGAGCAGGAGCTCGTACTGGGCGGAGGCGAGAGCGGACGCCTTGATCTTCGTGACGCGTCCTTCGGTGCCGTCGCGGTCGCGCACGACGCGGCATTCGGCGCGGCCGTCGTCGCCGAGGGCGAGCACCTGGAGCCGGCGGTCCCGCGCGATCATGTCGCGGGCGAGGTCCCGGTAGACCTGGCCGGGGCGGACGGTGCTCCTGCGCTTGGTCACGATGCTCCTTCGGGCTGCTGGGGGTCGGTGTGGGGGCGGTGGGCGAGCCAGGCGGCGAGGTCGTCGGCGTGCCGCTGCAGGAAGTCCCGAGCGGCCTGGTGGGCGGCTTCGCGTGTGCAGGATTCCAGATTCTCGAACACCTCGGCGAGGCGGTCGATGGCGGTTTGCGGGTCACCGGCCGGGCCCTTGTCGTCCTGCTGGATGGCGGTGACGAAGGCGGCAAGCTGGAGGCCTCCAGCCCTGCTGAGTTCCGGGCCCGCGCCGCCGAGCTGGAGAACCGGGCGCTCCACCCCCGGCCCCCGCATCGGCGACGAGCAGCTGCTGGAGAAAGCAGCCGCGCTACGCGGTGCCGCCGAGCGTGCCGAGACCCTCCGCGCCCCGGCGCGATCGGGACGTCAGAGCAAGGTTCGGCTGCTCAAGGTGTACGGGCTGCGGCCGGTTGCGGGCCCAGCGGTGGAGGTCATCGCGGCGGTAGAGGTACTCCTGTCCGTCCCGGCCGGCCACGTCGGGGAACTCGGGGTTGTTGATCCGCGCCCAGCGCAGACCGGCGAGGCTGACGCCCTCCAGCTCCCGCTGGGCGGCCCGCAGCCCGAGCAGCTCCTCCTCCCCCGTTTCCTGCACGACGGGCTCCGGCTTCCCCTCCGCCGTCAGGCCGGCCGGAACCGGAGCGGGAGCGGCCGGTGCCGGGGCGGCGTCAGCCGGAGCGGGAGCGGGAGCCGCTGGTGGCGCAGCGGCGTCGTGGGGCTTGCGGAGGGTGAGCGGCTGGCGTTGTCCGGGGACGCCGGCCATGGCCCAGGCACGGGCTTCGGCTTCGGCTTCGGCTTCGGCTTCGGCTTCGGAGAGGTTGAGGACCTGGGTCTCGCGGGCGGTGCCGCCGAGGACGACCTGGACGCGGCCTGGGTGGCGGGTCGGCTTGGGGGCGGGGGCGACCTCGGGGACGAGCATCTTCCAGGCGTTCATCGTGTAGCGCACCAGGATGCGGGTGGAGAAGTTCTCGCGCATCTCGGGTCCGCCGAGCGCGCGGGCGGTGGCGGACTGGGCGACGAGCAGGATGTGGAGGCGTACCTGGCGGCCCATGAACAGGATCTCGGCGAGCGCGTCGATCGCGGGTGAGGTCTTGGGGTCGTCGCTGGAGCGGATCTTCTCCCAGTAGCGGCGCAGCTGGGCCATGGTGGCGTTGATCTCTTCGAGGAGGATCACGTTGCGGGGGCCGACGAGGTCGGGGTCGTTCGCGAGGACGTCGTCGCCGAGTTCTTCGGCGAGGCGGATACGGCGGTGGCCTTCGGCGCCGAGGGCGATGAGGGCGTCGTGGATGTCGCAGATGTCGCGGCAGTAGTTGACGCCGGGGATGCCGCGGGCCCAGGTGTGGGAGATCCGCTTGAAGTCGAGGATGTGGGCCTGGGCGCCGTGGTGGAGGAACTGGCAGGCGATGGTGCGCAGGATGGTGGACTTGCCGCCGCCGGTGCCGGCGGAGATCAGGACGTGGGGGGGAGTGGTGGTCGAGGTCGACCGACACCTTCTTCTTCCCCGCTCCCAGTCCGATCAGGGGCGCGGATTCGGGGGCGGAGGCGAGCAGCTCGCGTACTCCGGGGGCGTCCATGCCGAGGGAGGCCGGGGGGCGGTCCTTCTTCTTCACGATCAGGTGCGGGTCGCGGCCGGCCAGGCGCCAGGAGAAGGAGGCGTTGGGGAGGGCGAGTTCCTGCATGACGAGCTCGGCGACCTGGTCCCGGTTGAACTTCAGGTGCGGCGGGAGGTCGATACGGATCTCGGCGTCGTCGGAGAAGTCGACCGGCACGTGGAGATAGGAGGCCGGGTCGGTGTGCTCGGAGATCCCGAGCGGGTCGGCGAGTGCCTGGTGCAGGGGCTCTGCCCACTCCCCCAGCAGCTCGCGCCGCTCCCGGCCCTTGACCAGACCGCCCCGCCCGCAGCCGGGGCGAGGACAGCGGCCGGGGCGCCGTAGATGAGGGCCTGGGTGACCGTGCCGGGGTGGGTGAGGTAGGCGTACGCGCTGCCGGCGGCCGCGGCGAGGGCGGCGGTGCGGACGGTGAGCCGGTGCCAGCCGGCCCGGTAGGAGGAGCGGCGCACCGGGGCGTCGAGGTTCTTCGCCACAATCCGGCGGCCGTGGCGCAGGAAGGTGGCGTCGGTGCCCTGGATCCCGTCGAGGTCCTGGCCAGCGAAGAAGCGGGCGGCGACGGCGGCGAGGTTGTCGCGAGCCTCATCGAGGCCTCGGGGCGGGGAATACATGAACGGCTCCTGCGAAAAGAGGACGGCATGCGTGCGCCTCACCCTTCGGAACCGGCCTTACCGCCGCGCTTACCACGAGCCTTCTGGTGCCGTCTCGGTTCGGCAACGGCCTCCCGCCTGCCATGGTGAGTTCCCCCTTACGCAGAGAGGAAAGCGGGAACTGGACATCTGGTACGAGGCCGGCTCTTCTCGCGCGCAGAGCCGGTCCGTAGGGGGGTGGCCTCCCGCGCCTGCCGCGGGGCGGTCCCACGAATTTCCCGGCCGGCCAGCGGCGCGGGGGCGTTTTGGCCAGGGTGGGTACCCCGCCTGCTGAAGTTCGATGGTGATCTTCCGGGCTGAAGGCCTGCTCGTTCATTCCCTCCGTCGAAGGGCTCGATCTCTCCCCGGATCTACTTCTACGACGACAGCCGCGGTATCACCGGCAAGATCGTCGTCGGATACATCGGCCCCCACCTGACCAACCGCAAGACCAGCTGACCTCCTGCGGCCGGTCATCCGCTCCCCCGCTGGGTGACTCCAGCGCCTTTCCCGGAACGGGGGTCAGAGCCGCCCGAGCAGTCGCGGCACAGCAGGGTTTTTCTTCTCCCGGAACTCCGGGAGAAGAAAAACCCTGCTGTGTCAGACCTCGAAGTAGGCGACCACGACCACGGTTCCCAGGACCGTCGTGTGGTAGATGATGCGGGCGCGGCCCTCGGTGTACTCGCGCAGCGGGACTTGGCCGGGTTCGGTCGGACGCTCGGTGCCGATCATGGGGTCCAGGGAGATGGCGACCAGCGCCCTGTCGAGCCGGACGATCTCGGCGGGTGACAACTTCTCCAGGTATGGATCGCACTCGGGGGTGAAGACCACGCGTGCGCGCCGGCTGCCCGGCTTAGGCGACACGGGAGTCCTTGCCGTCTTCGGTCACGTCGATGCCGTGCCGGGCGTACAGCTCGACCCGCAGGGTCTCCCAGTCCCGAGACAGGTCCACCCCATGCTCGGCGATGCCCCGCAGCGAGTCGGCCAGCAGCTGCTCTCCCGCCTGTTCGGCCTGCTCGGCCTGCTCCCGGACCGGAGGCTTCTCGTGCTCGTCGTAGATCAGCCGCATGGTCTTCCCCTCCCGCGCTTCGGTGCTGCCTGTACGGTACGCCCCGCCGGACAGGGATGTCCTGTCCTTGCCCGCTCCGGCAGGTACCGCCCGCGGTGCTCGGCGCGCGGCCCGGCGTCGGTACCGGGGCCCGGGTGGACTGCGACGGCGCGGGCCAGGCGGTGAGCGGCGCCCCGGAGGGCAGGGGACATCGGCGCCCTCGGTGGAGGGTGCCGATGGCCGGATGGCTCATCTGTTCAGGCGGTGCGGCGGACGATGCTCTCGTAGACGGCTTCGGTCTCGGACTCGGTGCTGACGTCGAGGCAGCGGTTGATGGTCAGCAGGGTGGTGTAGGCGGTGCGGACGGCCGCGTGGTTGCCGGCCTGGTCTTCGATGCGCATCCAGTCCTGGTAGAGGAGTTCGGCGCTGTCGTCGATGTCGAGGCCCTGGCGGATGACGCGGCGGGCGGCGTCGAGGTCGGGGCGGGGTCCGGTGCGGCGCCTGTCGACGAGGGTGTGGGCGGTGTCGATGATGCGGACGAGCATCTCCTGGTGGTGGACGGCGGCCCAGGTCGGCGATGTCCCGCCGAAGGGAACGCCGCGCACGAGGGCGAGGGCGGCTTCAAGGTCGGTGATGCCCGCGGAGGGGCCTTTCCTCAGGCCGCGCTCGGCGAGGTGGAGGAAGCGGTCCCAGTCGCAGCAGACCTTCGGGGAGAGCTTGTAGATGCCGGTGCGGTCGCGCGGGAGGTAGAGGGCGCCGTCAGCGTCGGCGCCCAGGCCGCTGCGGAGCTGGGAGATGCGGACCTGGAGGGTGTTGGCGCCCCAGGGCTTGTGGGGGTCCATCGCCTCGCGGACGGTTTCGGGCCGGCCTGGCTTGAAGTACAGGTAGGCGGCGAGCTGGGCGAGCTTGGGGCCGTGGCCGGAGGCCTGGATGCCGGTGACCGTCACCGGGCCGAGAACCTGGACCCCGGGGGCGCAGGTCGACCGCGCTGTCCAGCTCCCTCTCGTCCGGCTCCTGGCCCTCTTCCTCGGCAGCCGGTGCCGGTACGGGTACCGGGTGGAGCGGCGGGCGGTACTGCGCGAGGTGCCTGGGGCAGGGTTGTTGCCTCGCAGTCCGCTCCCACTGTCCCAGCAACGCGGGGCACGGTATCGGTGTCGCCAGCGGCGGGCAGAAGGGCTGTGTCGGCCTTTCCTTCTCGCGTCTGCTGCTGCTTGGGCTCTTTGTCGTCGTCCTGCTCAGTGGAGAGCACAGGGCCGGGGGGCGAGGGGTCATGTGGCGGTGAACGCTGCGAAGGGGGTGAGAGGAACGTCGGTGGAGGCACGGGCGCTGGCGGAGGGGACAAGAAAGGGGAAGGGGAAGGAACCGGCGGGCGCGAGACCGCGAAGGAAGGCGAAGCCCTCCGCCAGTTCGAGCCCCCTCGCTGCGGACCGCCGCACCCAAAAGGAACAACTCCCTCTTCCTCCAGCAGGCGGAGAAAGAGGTGTCGGCGGCGAGAAGGACTGACCCGCTGGTCCTGACCTGCGGCAATGGACGGTCAGGTGATACAGGCCCGCAACTGGTGGTGCAATCGGTGGTGCAACCCTCCACGCAACCGATGGTGCGACCGGTGGTGCAACCGGTGACGCAACCTGCCGCCGACGGCCGCCAGGCGGCCGGTCATCCAATGTGCCGTCCGGGTTTCACGCCGCTGGCCGAGGAACACCCCAGCCTCCTCGGCCCTGCCGCGCCCGCCGGACCGCCGGAGACGTTCCGACGGACGCAACGCACCGGACGGTGAACACGTGCCCTGCGCCAGCCCTTGCGCGGTCCGCGCCTCTGGAGCACCCGGCGGGCGATGCCGGGCCAAGGGGTCGCGGCCCAGGAGCGCCGCCTCCTGCCGGCAGGGTGTGGGCCGGCGCTGCGGGCGGGACTTCGCCGCGGGCGCCGGGGTGCGTTCGCTGGGGACCGTGTCCATGAGGTGCGGCGGGCAGGGACGGCGACGGTCGTTCCTCGGTCTCGCGGGCTGACCCGAAGGGTGACCCAGGGGACGAGCGGAGTGACCCAGGCCGGAGGCCGGGGACGGGTTGCTCTTTGGGCAATCGTTTGACCTGCGGGTTTGTGGTTCTGGGTCAGTTTCTGGGTCAGGGGTGCTGAGGACAGTCGACGACACGTGATCGAGAAAGGGCTGTGTCGTGGACATCCGAGTCTTCAAGGGGCTGAACGCCGAGTGGGCGCTGGTGTGTGCCGAGCCGGGCGCCGGGGCGCGGGTGCGTGGCTGGCTGGAGGAGGCCGGTGTCCTGACGCCGGGTGAGGGGCCGGTAGAGCTGGAGGAGCTGCTCGGCTGGCTCGGTGTGCGGGACCGGCGGGTGGGGCGGGAGCACAGCGATCGGTGGATGGGGGCGCTGCTGGCGGTGGCGGCCGGTGAGGGGGCGGGGGCGCGGCTGGCGGCTCGGGTGGTGGTGCAGGCGATGGTGGACGGGGCGGTGCGCACCACGCTGTCGCTGCTGCGGCCGGGCCGGGATTTCGACGAGGTGGGGCAGGTCGTGGTGTCGGCCCTGTACGGGGTGGTGCGCGCCTATCCGCTGCACCGGACTCGGAAGGTGGGGGCGAACCTGCTGCTGGAGACGCTGCACCGGGCGAGCCGGGAGCTGCGGGCCGACGACCCGCAGGCGATCGAGTGGAACGCCGAGTGGGCGGAGCGGGCGAGCGGCGAGGACGTCGCGGAGGCCGTATGCCGGGCCGGTGCGGTGGAACAGGCCGTGGCCGACGGCCTGGTGGAGGGCGCGCGGGAGTGGGAGCCGGCGCGGGCGGAGCTGGCCGAGTTGCTGCTGTGGGGGGTGCAGGCGGGTCTGCTGAACGCGAGGCGGGCGCGGCAGATCGCCGACGAGGTGCGGGCGGAGTCGCGGGAGCAGCCCGGGGTGTCGGCGGCGGCCCGGCGTCAGCGGCGTAGCCGGACCGTGGCGCGGCTGCGGCCGGTCGCACGGCAGTGGGTGCGGGCGGCGTGAAGTTCTCGGATTTTCCCGGACCTGGGCTGTCACGTTCGGGCACGGCCGGGTCCTTGCGGGGGTGGACCGGCGGAACGGCCGCCGGCAAGTGGGGATGCGAGGTGTCGGCCGTGGCGGAACAGCCGTCGGACGAAACGGTGCTCATCCGGGCCCGTCGCCGGCTCGGGGAACTGGCCGTGCTGCTGGAGGTGGCGCCGTTCTCCGCCGAGACGGAGGAGGCGATGCGGACGTACCTGCGTGAGGAGGCCCTGGTGGCCCGGCAGGCGTTCGGCCGCTGGTGCGAGGTCCCCGCGCAGACCCGGCTGACGCGGGCCGCCCTGCTGCGCGAGACCCGGTCATGAGGCGCCGCAGCACGGGGCCGGCGCCCGAGCGGGCCGGGGCCGCACGGGAGCACGCCCAGGTCGAGGAGGCCGGTCTGCCCGCAGAGGCGGGCGGGTGGGAGGTCGGTTCGCTGGGGGCCTCGGCGAACGCGGTGACGGTACTGCGCCGCTCCGCGTGGGTGCTGCTGCTGGCTGGCCCGGTGCTGGGGGCGTGGGCACTGCTCACGGGCCCCGAGGTCGTACACGCGACGGCCGCCGAGGAGCGGCCTGCGGCGGTGGCGGTGGACTCGTCCGGGCCGGGCGGGTTCGCCGAGCTGTTCGTGACGGCGTACCTGGAGGCCGAAGAAGGACGGGCGGGTGACGTTCTCGCGGCGTTCATGCCGGGGGCGGGTCCGGCCGCGGTCTCGGGCCGCGGAGGCGGCCAGGTGGTGGAGCAGGCCGCGGCGGTGCGGGTGCGGGCCGTCTCGGCCGGCTACTGGGCCGTCACGGTCGCCGCCCGGGTCCGCCCCGCCGAACTCCCGGCAGCGAAGCCGGACCGGGCCGAGGCCGGGCCGGCGTTGGGGCTGCGGTACTTCCGGGTGCCGGTGCGCTCCGGGGTCTCGGGGGAACTCGCCGCGGTGGCTCTGCCCGCGGAGGTCGGTGCGCTGCCGGCCGGGCAGGCCCCTGAACTCGGCTACGGGCAGGCGGCGGAGCCCAGCGCGGCGGACCCGGGGGTGCGCACCCTCCAGGGGTTCTTCACCTCCTACCTGGCGGGCGGCGGCGAGGTCGACCGGTACATGCCTCCGAACAGCAAGCTCACACCGATCACGCCGGCTCCGTACGCGTCGGCGAGCTTGCAGCGGATCGCGGAGTACGCGACGAACGCGCCGGGCGCGGCCTTCCCCGAAGGGGCGCAGATCCCGGACGGGACGCGGCGGCGGCTGCTGGTGGACGTGACGGCGGCCGACCGGGCCGGTGTGGAGCGGCCTTTGACGTATGCGGTCGCGCTGAAGGCGCGCGACGGGCGGTGGGAGGTGGAGGCCGTCGAGGCGGCCCCGCTCCTGGCCGCTGGTCCTGGCACCACAGACAACAACGGGAGCAAATGATGCAGAACATGATGTTGCTGGCCGACGCGATCAGCGACACCGAGGCGCTCGGTGGACGGGTCGAGGCGCTTCTCACCGGCACGGTGATGTCGATCATGGTGATCGTCTCGGTGATCGTCACCTGGCAGAAGACGAAGTCGCTCTTGGCGTCGGGGGCGGCGCTGCTCGGGGCGGTGGCCCTGTGGTACGCGGTGATGAACGCGACCACGTTCCGCGACAGTGTCGGGGAGACCATCAAGCCGGGCGGGGCCCCGCCGGTGACCGAGGGGCGCGGGCCTGCGGTCGTGCGCGTCGTGGAACCGGCCCCCGGGCCTGCGATGGGGCGTGGCGGTGAGGCCCTGTGAGCACGCCCGCGGACGCGTCTTCCGACGACGGAGTGCTGGTGGGCCGGTGCTACACCAGGGCCCGGCGGCACCCGCTGATGATCGGGAAGTGGCCCGGCGGGCGGAAGGCGATCCCGGGCGGCCCGTACACGGTGCCGCAGGTGGCCGTGATCGCGGTGACCTTCGCGGTGCTGATGCTGACCCGCGCGGTGTGGGCGCACTTCGGGCTGGTGAATTTCGCGATCGCCCTCGGGGTGCCGTACGGGCTGTCCCTGGTGGTGCGGCACGTCCACGTGGACGGCCGGAACCCGCTGCTGGCCGCGGTAAGTGCGGGCGGAGCGGTGGCGGCGCCTTCCGCAGGACGTATGGGAGGCCGGCCGGTCAAGCCGGTGGGCCGGTACCGGCCGCTGGTGGGGGTGTGCAGCGTGACCTGGATGGAAGAGCCCGAGGACCCCGCCCGGCAAGCCGAGAACTTCGCCCGGGCGGTCGGGGAGCCGGTCACGACCGAGACGGCGCCCTCGGCAGGGGGCAGCGCGCCGGGTGTACCGGCGGCAGGACGGCCGGCGGCTGCGGGGGCTCGGGTGACGGCGGCCGCGGCGCTGCTGGCGCTGCGCCAGGAGCAGATGCGGGCGCGAGCGCGGGACGTGGATATCGAGCGGGGGGTGTGAGCGGTGAGGATCCCGATCCGGCACGTGGCCGGGAACGTGGTGTGGACGACGCAGGGAACGGTGTGGGCCGTCTTCCGGGTGCAGGGCGCCCAGACCGCGCACGCCTCGCGGCGGTCCCGGCAGCAGCGGCTGGGGCACCTGGAGGCGTTGGTGAAGCAGCTGCGGGGGGAGTCGATGCTGCTGAGCCTGTGCCCGGCGGTCGACCCGGAGGCCGTGGTGGCCCGGATGTGCGCGGACATCAACATGCCGGCCTCGCCCCGGTACGCGGCGAGCGTGGAGATGCTGCACGGCCATCTGGAGCAGCTGGAGCTGACGGGCCGCTCGGACTGGCTCGCGCTGCCGCTGCCGATGCCGCGCAAGGAGGCGGTGCGCGAGGTGATTGCGGCCGCGCGGGCCGAGGTGTCCCTGGCGCTGGGCCTGCTGCCCCGCCCGGTCTCCGGGCGGGAGGAGGAGCTGCGCCTGGTGCAGGCGCAGCGGCTGGCGTCGATGTGGCCGTCCGGGATCGGGCTGCGGCCGGCGTCTACGGCCGAAGTCCTGTGGATCTACGGGCACAGCGCGCGGCGCGGTCTGGTCGAGCCGGCTCTCCCGGGTGCGGACGGCGGGCGGCGGGTGCGGGGGCGGGGCCGGGGGGCGGCTTCGCTGGGTCAGGTGGTGCTCGCCGAGGGCGGGTTGCTCGGTGCGGGCCTGGAGCAGGACGGCCAGGAGGCGGCCGGCCGCAAGGGCCGGGGGAATCCGTTCGCGCGGCGGTGGGTCGAGGCGACGACGGAGTGGGGCTCGTCGTACCAGGCGATGCTCGCGCTGGCGGAGATGCCGGAGGCGTTCGTTTTCCCCGGGTCGGAGTACCTGGGGCAGCTGGACGAGTTCTCGTTCCCGGTGGACTGGGTGGTGCGGCTGCACGTGGAGAGCGGCGCCGCGGCGGAGGCGAAGAGCCGGCGTCAGGCGCGGGAGCTGGCCCACCAGTACGAGCAGTACGACGGGGAGACGGCCGGAGTGCCCGCCAGCGTCGACAAGGCCGCGAGCGGGTTGGACGAGTTCCGCGAGCGGCTGACGTCGTCGAAGACGGAGGTCGAGGTGCGGGCGATGACCGCGCTGTGCGTGTGGGGCGGCACCCCGGAGGAGGCGGAGCGTCGGGCGGGCGAGCTGGCCGGCTACTTCGCCGGCGGGGAGTACACCTTTGTGCGGCCGCGCGGTGAGCAGGAGGCGCTCTGGTACGGGATGCTGCCCGGGACGCGGACGCCGTCGGTGATGGCGCAGTACTCCCAGTACCTCCTGGCCCGCGACTTCGCGATGGCCGCGCCGTTCACGGGCAGCGCGCTGGGGGACGAGACGGGCCCGCTGTACGGACTGCAGCTGGCCAACGGCGGGGTGCGGCCGGTGCTGTGCGACTGGTCGCGCGGCCCGCGGGAGAACACCTCGGCCGCGGCGGCCTGGGTGGGTGAGCTGGGCAGCGGCAAGAGCGTGGGGATGAAGTCGGCCATGTACTCGGTGCTGGCGGCCGGACGGCGCCGGCACGGGGTGCGCCGGGGCCGGGCGGTGGTCGTGGACCGGACCGAGCAGCAGGAATGGGTCCGCTTCGCCGAAGCCTGCCCCGGCGAGACGGAGATCATCACGATCGACGACCAGGCCCGGATCTCCCTGGACCCGCTGCGGATCTTCACCGAGGCGGCGGAGGCGCAGCGGTTCACCGAGTCGTACCTGACGCTGCTGCTGGGGCTGTCGCCGATGAGCGAGGAGGGAATCGCGCTGTCCGAGGCGATCGAGGCCGTCCTGAAGGATCCGCACCCCTCGATGCGGGTGCTGGTGGAGGAGCTGACCAACCGGGGCGCGGGCGGGGACACGTTCGCGGCGCTGGCCGCACGCCGGCTGGCCGCGGCCCGCCGCAAGGACCTCGCGCGCGCGGTGTTCGACGAGACGCTGCCGGTCGTGCGGAACTCCACCGCGGACAGCGTCGTGTTCGCGGTCCATTCGCTGGCGCTGCCGACGAAGAACGAGCTGGAGGCGGGGCGGCTGGAGAAGCTGCCGTTCGAGAAGACGTTCGGGCGGGCGGTGATGTATCTGATCGCCGCCCTGTGCCGGAAGATCGCCTACGCCGCTCCGGACGAGTTCGCGGTCGCGATCTGGGACGAGTGCTGGTGGCTGACGTCCTCGCCCGAAGGGCTGGAGCTGGCGATCGAGCTGGTCAAGGACGGCCGCAAGCACAACGCCGGAGCGTGGTTCGGCGGACACGACGAGGACGACATCGGCCCCGCCGACAGCGAGAAGGGGCAGATCCTGCGCGGCCTGATCCCGCGCAAGTGCCTCTTCCGGCACACCAACCGCAACCTCGCCGCCCGCGGGCTCGCGTTCCTGGGGTGCAGCGACCAGGACGAGAACCTCCTGACGCTGGTCACCTCCGGCTTGTCGCCCAACCGGCCGGACATGAACGACGAGGAGCGGGCCGCACGGGCCGGCGAGTGCCTCCACCGTGATCTGACCGGCCGGATCGGCGCCATGCAGATCATCATCCCCGCCGACGAGGACATCGCGGCCGCCATCCACTCCCAGCCCGTCCGGCAGGCCGTCTGATGGCCCGCCGGCGCCTCGCGCGCAGCACACCGTCCCCCGCGACGGCCGGATTCGGGGGCCGGGCCGCCGCGCTGGTGCGGTGGGCGCGGCCGGGCCGGGCGCTGCTGCTCGCGGTGGTGCTGCTGATGCTCGCCGGCCTCTCCTCGCTGCTGCTGGCCGCGGCAGCGACCGCCGCCCCCGAGCCGACCCCGTCGCCGACCGTGCCGAACCGGCTGCTCCCGCCGGTCGACCCGAACAATCCGCTCGCCCCCGCGCCCGTGCTCACCCCGCCCGCGGACGGCACCACGCTCGACGAGATCGGGCAGGAGGCCGAACGCAAGGCGGCCGCGCAGAAACGCGAGCAGGAGCGCCGCGCGAAGGAAGCCTGGGACAAGAAGGTGCAGGACTACCTCAAGAACGAGGCCTCCCGGGGCGGGGTCCTGTCGGCGTTCGAGGTGACCGACCGCAACAACATCCCCGTCTCCGCCTACCGGGTCTACGCCGACACCGGCGACTGGAACGACTGGGACCTGAAGATCGAGCACTTCCTGGTCGAGATGATGTTCCTCGGCAACAAGTGGCTCGTATCCTTCGCGTGCTTCCTGATCTCCTGGGCGCTGTCGTTCTCCCTGGCCGGGCTGCTCCTTAAGCCGGCGCTGACGGTGTCGACGTCGCTGTACGGCGGGGTGATCGTGCAACTGGGACTGCCCACCTTGTTCCTCACCTTCGCGATGGTGGTGGCGTCCTGGCACCTGCTGTTCGGCAACCGGGCCCGCGGGTGGGGCGAGATGGCGGCGGCGCTGGTCATCTCCGCGCTCGCGCTCGGCGCGCTCGCCTCGCCGCCGCAGATGCTGCTGTCCAAGGACGCCGGCGTCGTCGCCTCCGTGCGGGACCTCGCGGTGGAGACCGCCGCACTCGTCCTCGACAAGGAAGCCATCGACGCCGGCAGCCCCGACCGGACGACGGCTACAGGCGCGTGGGAGAAGACGGGGCAGGGCGCGACGGTCGGGCAGCGGGTGCGCAGCTCCGCCTCGTCGATCTCTCGGCCCATCACCGACGCCCTGGTGGACGCCTTCGTCGCCCGCCCGGCCATGATGCTCTCCTACGGCCGGACCTTCTCCGACCCCAAGAACGGCGACGGCCCCAGGTGCGGCACGCTGTTTCGCGAGTCCCGGATCTCCCAGGCGGTCTTCGACAAGGAGCTCGACGAGTTCCTGGCCTCCGGCGAGAAAGCAGTCGGGGAGGTCCCGTACATCGGCGGCACCCTCCAGAGCATCGGGGAAGCCCTGACGGCGTCACCCGACGCGGTCCTGCGGGAGAAGCTCGCCGCCAAGGGGCCGCTGAAGACGTTCGAGGCCCAGTGCGTGAAGGACGGCGCCGCGTCGGCGAAGAAGGCCAGCATGGAGAAGGTCGGCGGCGCGTTCTTCATGGTCCTCGCCGCGTTCCTGACCTGCATCTTCATGATCACGCTGACCGCCGGGTTCCTCTTCGCCCAGCTCCAGATCGCCATCGAGGCGATGATCGCCAAGGTCGCGCTCGCCGCCGGAGTCCTGCCCGGACCCGGACGCGGCTGGCTGTGGGACCGGGCCACCGCCATCGCCCGCGCCCTGGCCCTCATGCTCGTCTCCGTCGCGTCGGTCGCCGTGTTCATCGTCGTCGTCAACGCCGTCCTCAACGCCTCCGACAGCGATCTGCCCGGCGGGATCACCATCCGGTTCGTCGTCCTGGACTGCGTCGTCGTCGGCGCCTTCGTCTACCGCAAGCGTCTGGCCCGGGCGACCCGCGGCCTCGCGGTCCGCGCTCGTGCCCGGGTCGGCACCAGCGTGGTGGGCGGCAGCGCCGCGCCTGCGCTCTCCTCCCCCGATCGGGCGGGGGCGGGCCGCAAGCTGGTGCTGGGCGGCCTCGCTCTCGGCACCATGGCCTTGACCGGCGGCGCCGGCATGGCCGTCGGCCTCGGCCGGGCCGGCGCGGCCCGAACCGCCACCAGCCTCGGCGGGATGGCGCTGCGCGGCACCGGCCGAGCCGTCGCCGGTACCGCCCGGCTCGCCGGCCGCACCGCCGTGGGCAGTGCCCGGATCGCGGCGAAGACCACACGGTTCGGCCTCCAGGCCACCATCGGGCTGCCGGTGTACGGGCCGCGGGCGGCCCGCCGTGTCGGCGCCGCGGCCGCGACGGTGCCCGGCCGGGTCGCCGCTGCCCGCGCGAACGCGGCCCAGGGGGTACGGCAGGCGATCCAGGCGGTGCACCAGAACGGGGTCGCACCGGCGGCGGACTTCGTGGGCGAGGGGGTCCACAACCTGCGCTCGCTCGGCCGGATCGTGACCGGCCGCGGCGGACTGGGCCTCTACAACGCACCGAACCGTCCCGGGCCCTTCCCGCCGCCCCCGCCGCCGCGCCGGCGGCGGCGCCGTCCGGTGCCGCCGCCCCGCCCGGCCCACCCGCCGACGCCCGCTCCCGCCCCTGCCCCTGCCCCGGCGCCAGCCCCGGTTCGGCGAGGGCGCCCCGCCCCGCCGATCGCACAGCCGCCGGCCGGCCCGAACCAGGCCCGGCTCCGGCAGCGCCTGCACCGCATCCAGGCCCAGCAGGCCCCGGCCGCCGCTCCCCCACAGGCAGCCCCGGCGCAACCGCCCGCTGCCGCGGCGCAGCCAGCTCCGGCAGCTGCACAACAGGCGCCCGCCCCGCCGCCCTCGCCCGCCCCGCAGCCCTCGCCCGCCCCGCCGCAGCGGGCGCGCCGTGCCCCCCGCCCGGCACAGCCGCTCAACCCGGCGCCGCCGCGGCGCCGGGGGCGGCCGTGAAGGCCCCCTCGAAGGCGGTGCTGGCCGGCGCGGTGCTGCTCTCGCCGCTGGCGCTCGTCCTGGGGCTCGTGGTCCTGTTCGTCGCGGCCGTCGCCAACGGCGCCGCCGGTCACGAGGAAGAGACCCGCGGCGCAGCCCCCGGCCCTCCCGCCGCGGTACCGGCCGGCGTCTCCGGGATCGGGCCGGTGGTCCTCGACGCCTACGTCCGGGCCGCGGCCGCCATGACCAGCCTGCGCCCGAAGTGCAAGGGGATGCGCTGGTCGGTCGTCGCCGGCATCGGCCGGGTCGAGTCGAACCACGCCGCCGGACGCGACGTCGCCGCGAGCGGTGCGGTCACCCCCCGGATCTACGGGGTCCGGCTCAACGGCTCGGGTGCCGGAGGGAACACAAGCGTCCACAGCGACACCGACCGCGGTGTCCTGGACGGCGACACCGTCTATGACCGGGCGGTCGGACCGATGCAGCTCATCCCCTCCACCTGGAACGGGCCTTCCGGGCAGGACGGCAACGGCGACGGGGCCAAGGACCCCCACAACATCTACGACGCCGCGCAGGCCACCGCTGCCTACCTCTGCGGCACCGGCAGCAGCGACCTCGGCGACGACGCCCAGCTGCGCCGGGCGGTGCTGCGTTACAACCGGTCGGGGGCGTACGCGGACGAGGTCCTCGGGCACGTCCACGCCTACGACCGGCTCGGCAGCGTTGGCACCGGGGCCCTCCAGTTCTCCGGGACCGGCCGCGGGGCCGACGCCCTGCGCCGCGCGGCCGTTCACCTCGGCGTCCCCTACTCCTGGGGAGGCGGTACCCCCAGCGGCCCCTCGACCGGGTTCTGCGACGGCACGAACGGCTACCTCAACGGCCGCTGCTCCGCGTCGGTCACCGCCGGTTTCGACTGCTCCAGCCTTGTCCAGAACGCCTATTGGCCCTCGCTGCGTCTCCCCCGCGTCGCGTCCGCCCAGTACAGCGCCACCGCACAGCGCTCTGTCCCCCGAGACAGCCTCCAGCCCGGAGACCTGCTCTTCTGGTCCCACGGCGGGACAGGTGGCATCTACCACGTTGCCCTCTACGCCGGCGACGGCAACGTCCTGCACGCCCCCCGCACCGGAAAAACGGTCGAGATCGTCCCGCTGACCACCGCAATGCCCGAGCGCGACTACTACGGTGCCGCCCGCCCCTGACCGGGTGTAGGTTCCCAAACGGCGCGAGGTCGGAAAACCCTCATCGCTCGGGCGCATTCTCGCCAAGAGAGGCGGAACCCCCGGAATGCCAGAAGCAAAAAATATTCGTATGGATGGTGACGCATATTGAGGGGTTTACCGCTTCTCACTGCCACGCTTGAGGTCGTAACGCGAATTCAGTCCGATGCGTCCCTCGCCGGGGCGAAATCAAAAATCAGACGACCCGACAATGATGACCTCCTGAACAAATCCGCCGCCTGGACCGTGGAAGCGGAAGATCTGGGCGGCGAGATCACCGTCTGGGAGGATGGCAGTTCGGAGCTTGACCTGGTCGATTTCGCGACAGGCGATGTACATTCCGAGCACCGGCAGCTAGACGACCTGGGGAGCGTTCAAGTCGCGGTAGAGGCCGTTCGCGACTGGGTGGCGGGGCGTCGGCTGCCCGTAGCGGAATGACTAAGCCGACCTAGAGTTTGACAGTCGACCATTGATGGAATGACCTCCGGGCCATTCCATGAGCTTTCCGAATCTCCCATTGAAAACTGATACCTGACAGGTTGGCACATCTAGATGTCTTCTCCCTGAAAGAAGCGCATCAGGAGATACAGGATCAGCATCGTGATCGGGAGTCCGAGGACCCAACTGATCGTCCAGGCTCCCCAGGCGATCACGCCCAGGATGACGATCATCACGAGGAGCACCGTCCCGCCGAGAAGGAGCCCTGACAGCAGGACGAGCGCGCCTGCCAGGACCCTGGCCATCGTTCCTGCGGCCTTCACCACGTCTCCGGCGGTCGGCGGCGGTTCGGCTTCGTTCATCGTGCCCCTCCCCTAGATGCAGGACCGCAAGGTATCCGGTCCGCCCGAAGATTTTTCGGGCGGACCTGTCACGTTCCAGGTCCTGGTGCTCCTTGCGGGGGTGAACGGCGGCGCAAGGGCCGTCTCGGACCTTCGGGGAGGGGCTTGTGGCAGAGGAGAACCCGGCCGGGTGCCGGAAGGCCGCGGTGGGAGCGCCGGGTGGCGGGCCGGGGGTGCCGGCGTGATGGCAGATGTCCTGAACGGCACGCTCCCGCCTCTGGTGGCGGGGGTGGTGGAGGGCGTGCGGCCGTATGCGGGGTGGCTCGTCCTGCTGGGGGCGGTCGGCGGCGTGGGGTGGATGGCCGGGTGGGTGTGGTGGCTGCGCCGGGCCCGGACCGCGCTCGAGTCCCGGGCGGTCGTCGACCTGGTGCCGTCGCGGGACTTCGACCCGTCGGCCGAGGAGATCGGGCGGCACGCGGCGAGGCTGGCGCGGATCCCGGCGGCGGCCGGGTGGATTCCGCGCCGGGCGTCGGGGGTGCGGATGCGGCACTGGAGCGACGGCGGGCGGCTGGCGACCCGGCTGGAGGGCCCGGCGCAGTCGGCGGGCCTGCTGAGGTTGCCGTCGTTTCCGGACGTGGAGGTGCTGGAGGCCGGCCGGGCGGGCGGCGCCGTGCGGCCGGTCCGGTTCGCGGGTGTCGCTCCGCTCGCGAAGGACCGTGAGGAGAAGCCCTGATGCCGAAGAAGCAGCCGAAGGACGCCCCCGGCAGCGGGACGTATGTGGCGCGGGCGGAGCTGGTGCTGGCGCGGGCGGATCACCGCCGTCTCGCCGCCGCCAGTCTGACTCCCGACCCGTTGCAGATGATGGCGGCGGCCTGCGCCCACGTGAACGGCGAGCGGGGGGAGCGGGCCGACCTGGTCGTGGATCTGGTGCCGGTGTCGGGGCGGAGGGTGGCGAGGTGGCGGCGGCGGCTGATGCGGCGTGCGGCGCGGCGCGGCCCGTCGGCGTACGGGGAGCAGATCGCCCCCGCCGCCGGCGGCGGGGGCGGCGGTGGGGGTGGGGCGTGGTTCGGGCAGGTGGCGGCGGGGCTGACCGGCGGCACGGACGGTGCGAAGGCGTCCGGGGCTCGGAGGGCTTCCTCGCCGCGGCAGACGGACCTCGTGGACGGGGTGGGCAAGTTCCTGCCGTCGGCGGACACGCAGGTCTTCGCGGTGCAGGTCCTGGTCCGGGTCGAGGCACGGCATCCGGCGCGGGCCCGGACGCTGCTGCACCAGGTAATGGCCGTGATGGACGCCTGGCGCGGAGAGAACTGGTGGCGGCCGGTGGGGCCGCGGCGGACGGGGTGGCGCCCGTACAGCAGCGTGTGGTGGCGCCGGGGATCGTTCGACCGGCGGTATCGGACGGGCGAGTTCATGCCGGCGAAGCGGCAGTGGGTGACTGCCCGGGAGATCGCCGCGCTGCTGAAGCCGGCGTCCGTGCACTGCGTGGCGGCGAACGTGGTGCGGACCGGTGGGGTGGTGCCGCCGGCGCCGTCGCAGCTGCCGGAGTGGACCGGGCAGCCGGGCGTCGTGCCGCTGGGCCGGGTCCTGGGCACCGACGGCCGCATCCGGCTGGCCGCCGCCCCGCAGGCGGACGTCCTGTTCGGCGCCTCGTTCGGGAAGTCCGGGTTCGGCAAGAGCGAGCTGGCGCTGGTGCAGGCCGTGGCGCTCGCGTACGGCGGGACCGGGATCTGGTTCCTCGACCCGCACGGCGCAGCGGTGAAGCGGGCGCTGCCGTATCTGACGCATCCGGCGCTGCGCGATCGGGTGTGGCTGATCGACCTGAGCGCGAAGGACCCGTCCGCGCGGGTCGGGTCCTGGAACCCGCTGTCGATGGAGGGCCGCACCGTAGCCGAGGTCCAGGACGTGATCGGCGCGGTGGTCGGCGGGCTGGCCTCCGCGCAGGGCTGGGGCGACGGGGCTCCGCGCGCGCGGGCGATCCTGTCGCACGCCGTGCAGGTGCTGGCCTACCTGGCGCTGGAGATGTGCCGGCGCGGCCGCCCCGACCTCCAGCCCACCCTGTTCTCGATCACCCGGCTGCTCACCGACGAGGAGTGGCGGGCGGAAGTCCTGCAGTACCTGCCGGCCCGGCTGCGGCGGTTCTGGCAGACGACGTTCCCCCGGTACGAGAGCAGCGCGGTGCCGGTGGTCACCCAAACCCTGGAGCAACTGGAGACGTCGGACTCCCTGAAGGCGTTCCTGGGACAGCCGCGGTCGACGTACGACATGCGTCACGCCATGGACACCTCGCGGATCGTGCTGCTGCGCTGCTCGGGCACCGGCTCGGCAGACCAGATCATCACCTCTCTGCTGCTGTTCGACCTGTTCAGGGCCGGCTGCTCGCGCGAAGGCATCGACCAGGACCAGCTCGCGTCGATGTTCGCGTTCTGCGACGAGCTGACCGCGATCGACGGCGCCTCGCGCGGCTACGTCGCCGCGATCCTGGAGCAGCTGCGCAAGTACGAGCTCAGGTTGATGGGCATGACGCAGATGGCGATGCGGCTGAGCGCCGAGACCCGGCTGGCCCTCATGCAGAACCAGTCCCTGCTGTCGGCGTCGGCGGCCGACAGCGACGAAGCCACCTTCGTCACCAAGCGGATGGAACCGGTGGCCCCGCAGACGCTGATGTCGCTGCCGAAGTGGAACTACGTGATGTCCACGATGCTCCACGGGGAGCGGACCACGCCTTTCCGGGTCGCCGGCGTACCGCTGCACCAGATCTTCGCCGACTACCACCACCCCGAGCTGCTGCCCGAGCTGGAGAAGGCCGTAGACGCGAACCTGCGACGGCGCACGGTCCGCTCGATCCTGCGCGACCTCGACGGCAACGACACCGGCCGCCTGCCCGGCCTGGACGACCGGATCCTCGCCGAACTGTCCGTCCTGCGCCCTGCCCCTGCGGCCCCGGCACCAGTCCCGGTGCCGCAGCACGCCATCCCGACCCCGACCAGCGGAAGTGAGATCGGCTGATGACCTCCCCCGTCCTGTCCCCCGCCAGTGCCGGCCTGCCCCGGCTCGGGCAGCGGCTGTTGCCCGTGCTCTACCAGCACCGCCTGGTCGCCACCGACCAGCTCCGGCGGATGATGACCCCGCACACCCGCCAGTCCGTCTACCTGCGGCGCATCCTGCAGCAGCTTCGCGCCCTGGGCCTGGTGGAGCGCACCGTCCGGCGCGCGGGCACGCTCGGCGGCCCGGAGATGCTCTGGTACGTCACCGCGCGGGGCGCGGAGATCGTCGAGACCAGCCGCGAAGTCACCTCCCGCGCCTACCGCATCAGCCCCGAGACGGCCGCCTCCCAGCTCCAGGAGCACACCCTGGCCGTCGTGGAGTCCGGACTCGCTCTGTCCACCTGGGCCCAGGCGCTCGGTGACGAGTGCGGGCCCCTGGACTGGGAGCCGGAGCTGGTCCACCGCGTCCGCGACGGGGAGAACCGGGTCGGGGACGACGCGCTGCTGATCCCCGACGCCGTCCTGCGCTACACCCGCACCACGCCCACCGGACGCCGGCTGCTGACGTACTTCCTGGAGATCGACCGGGCCACCATGCAGGTCGGCCGCCTCGGCCGGAAACTCACCTCCTACGCCCGCTACGCCACCTACGTGCCCGCGCCCCCGCCCGGCTTCCGCTCCACCACCACGGTCACCGGGCGCGAGGCGTGGCGCGACCGCTACCCGGCCGTCCCCCGGCTCCTCATCGTCCTGACCGGCGCCGGCCTCGGGATCCTGCGGCGCCGGACGGAAGACCTGCGGGCCCTGGCCGAAGCCGACCCCCGCGTCCGGCGCACCCCCCAGCTCGCCGCCGGGATCACCACCCTCGACGAACTCCGCGACCGTGGCCCGTTCGCGCCGATCGTCACCCCGCTGCTCGGCGACCCCGCCCCCACCGACATCCTGTTCACCGCCCCGGCCGCCCCGTGAGCACCGACGCCCCGCGCAAGGGGACTTCGGCGGCGGACAGCACATACCCGGACCGTCCCGGCGACCTGACACAGCAGCCGCCCCAGGACCTGACACACTCTGGTCTTTTCCCGGCCCCAAAATGGCTGATTACATCGCATCCTGACACTCCAACCGCCGTTACTCCCAGTGCGGTTGATGTGGTCTTGCGTAATCTTGACCTTCGCGCAATGGAAGTGGTCCCGCGGTACGCGGCAAGCCCCTCGTGGGACGACAAGCGCAGGTGGCACCGGGTGACCGCATATGCATCGGGAGACATCATGACGACCCATACGCACATGCGACGCGTGCGCTCCGGTACCGCTCCACGCCGGGGAAGCGCTCTTGCGCTCCTCCTCGCCGGCCTCACGGCGGTCAGCGGCTGCTCGTCCGCCGAACCGGCCTCGCCGAAGCCGTCCACGCCCGCCTCCCCGACGTCTTCGGCCCCGGCCTCGGTGACCCCGTTGCCGGATTCCCCCGAGGAGGCCGCGAAGAAGCAGGCCGTCGCGGCCTACCAGGCGTACTGGACGGAGCTGCCCAAGGCGTACGCGGTACCGGCGATCGAGGGCACCGACCTGAAGCGGTACACCGCCGCGGAAGCGCTCGCGAAGGCGACAGCCGGTGTCGCCAACCTGAAGACGCTCGGTCAGGTCATGACCGGTGCGCCGGTGCTCGCCAATCCCACCGTCACGGCCGCCGAACTCGACAAGAAGACCCCTAACGTGACCATCTCCGCCTGCCTGGACGTGCTGCCGTGGAAGGTCATCAAGAAGAGCACGGGCAAGCCAGCACCTCTACCGTCCGGCCGGGTAACCAAGTACGTGGTTACTGCCCTGGTGGAGCGCTGGTCCGACGGGTGGAAGGTACTCAAGAGCACTCCTCACGGAGATCAGCCGTGCTGAGGCGGAAGCGACTGATCGCCGCCAGCGGGGTTGCCCTCGCGTTCTCGGCCTCGCCCGCCCTGGCCGACCCGGGAGACCCGCCCTGCGCCGACGATTACATCTGCGCCGGCGTGGAGGTGCCCGGGGATCCGGGCGGAAGCCACTCCGGCGGAGGCAGCGGTGGAGGGAGCGGAACGGCCGGGGGCGGCAGCGGTGGGGATGAGAGCGGTAGTGACGAAAACAGCCGCTACACCTGCACCTACACCTTGGCCGACCCTCAGCCCTCGGACGACAGCCTCGTATGGGGACCGGACGGCCGTAAGCCCGGCGTCTCGATGTACATCGAGGACTGCCTGGACAACGAGACTGGTATCCACGACGTCAAGAACATCTTCACCAACGCGCCGCCCGGCGGTGGCGGTGGTGGCGCTCCCGTGATCGATCCTGCGGACGTCGCCCGGCGAGCGGTGGACAAGATGTTGCTGCGCGGGCCGCAGATCGGCCTCACGCCGAAGCCCGGCGGGCGGGGCGTCGTCGGTCTGCCCGTCTACATGTGGACCGCGACCGGTCCCGAGACCTACGGACCCAACGTCGCGTCCGCCTCGATCGGGCCGGTCAGCGTCACGGCCACCGCCCGGGTCAGCAAGATCGTGTGGAACATGGGTGACGGCACGACGGTGACGTGCACGACGCCCGGCACCCCGTACCGGGCGGAGTACGGCAAGCGGCCGTCGCCGGACTGCGGGCACCGCTACACCGCGCCGTCCTCGACCACCCCGACGGGCAAGTACCACGTGACGGCGACCTCGACCTGGTCGATCGACTGGCAGGTCACCGGCGGAGCGCAGGCCGGGCAGATGACCGAGGTCCGCGAAAGCGCCGCGGACATCACCGTCGTCGAGGTCCAGGTCCTCAACTAGCCCTTCCTCCCCCTCTTCTTTCTCTTCTGCTTCCTGTTGCTGAGAGGCACCACCATGGAAACGCCCACTTCGGCGCCGGTCCCCCGCCCCTCGAACCCCAGTGGCCCCTCCGGTCCCTCGCGTCCGGAGATCCCGATCACCACGAGCGTGCCGGTGAAGAAGGAGCGCCGCTGGTCGGTGGCGGCGCTGTGCGTGGTTCTGGCGGCTGTCGCGGGTCTGGGTGCGGCGGCGGCGGTGACGTCGTCGAGCGACCGCACCAAGGTGCTGGCCATCGCCCGGGACGTCCCGGCCGGCCAGCCGCTGACCGCGGCGGACCTGACGGTGGCCGAGGTGTCCGCGGACGCGGCGCTCACCCCGGTGCCCGCGGCGCAGAAGGCGTCCGTGGTGGGCAAGCGGACCGCGGTGGAGCTGCGCAAGGGCGGTCTGCTGACCGCTTCGCAGCTCGCGGCCGGTACCGGTCTGGGGGACGACAAGCAGCAGGTGGGCGTGCAAGTGAAGCGGGGTCAGGCCCCGGCCGGGACGCTCGCCCCGGGCGACAAGGTGCTCGCGGTCACGACGCCGGCGCAGGGGGAGCAGACCGGGGGCAAGGCGGAGGCGCCACCGTCGACCGTGAGCGCGGTCGTGGTGAGCGTGTCGCGGCCGGACGCGTCGGGGAGCATCGTCGTCAACCTGGCGGTGGGGCCGTCCGACGGTCCGCTGCTCGCCACGCGTGCCTCGCAGGGCCGGGTCGCGATCGTCCGTCAGCCGCGGAGCAGCTGATGCCGGTCACCGCTCTCGTGTCCGCGAAGTCCTGCGGCGTCACCACCAGCGCGCTCGCGCTGACGCTCGCCTCGAAGCGTCCGTCCCTGCTGGCCGAGTGCGATCCGGCAGGCGGGACGCTGCGGGCCGGTTTCCTTCAGGGTGAGGTCGGCGCGGGCCAGGGGCTCTACCATCTGGCGGCCGCCGAGCGGACCGGGCCTGAGACCCTGGCGGCCGCGTTCGCGTCGCACCTGTGGCCGCTGGACGAGGCCGGGCACCGCAAGCTGCTGCCGGGTCTGACCGATCCGGGGCAGGCCGGTGCGCTGAGTAGGACCTGGCCGATGCTGTCCGAGGTGCTGCACGTGATGGCCGAGGAGGCTGGGCACGACGTCTTCATCGACGCCGGGCGGATGGCGCTGGAGTCGGGGCGGCTGCACACCTCGCTCACGCCGGCTCCGCTGCTACACCAGGCCGACCTGGTGCTCCTTGTCGTGCGGGGCACCGAGCGGTCCCTGACCCTGGCCCGGCACATCATCGAGCCGCTGCGGACCGAGCTCGCCGAGCGCGGCAGCGGGATGGACGCGCTCGGGCTGCTGCTGATCGAGGAGGGCCCTGCGCGGGCCCACCAGGTCGCCGACGCGTTGAAGACGCCGGTGCTGGGGGCGTTGCCGTTCGAGCCGGCGGTGGGCTCCTTCTTCACCAACGGAGGCCGGCCGCCGCGGGGGTACGCGCGCAGCGGTCTGCTGCGACATGCGCGGACGGCGACCGAGCAGCTGGAGGCGGCGGCGGCGCGGCGCCGGATCCAGCAGCAGTACCCGGCCCGCACGGGCAGCGCGCAGATCAGCGGCATGCTGCAGCGGCTCGCGGAGCGAGGGGGACGTCGTGGCTGACACCCAGCAGCGTCCCGGCGCGGAGGGTTCTCCCGCGCCGATGGGGCCGGCGGACATCGCCGGCCTGCTCGCCGGGCGGATCGGACAGCGCCGCCCCACCGCCGCCGGCGCCCCGCACCCCGCCGTTCCGTCGGCCGTCTCGCCGGACGCGCCCGTCGCCGCCGTGCCGGCGGCTGCGGACGGCGGGGTGGGGGCGGTGCCGTCGCTCGCGGGCCTGCCCGGCGCGCTGCCGGTGGAGTGGGAGGTGATCGAGCACCTCCAGTCCCTGGTATCGACGAAGCTGAGCGCGGAGGACCCCGACAAGCTGCTGGAGGAGGCCGACCGGCGCGCTTTGGCCCGCCGGCTGGTGCGCAACGCGGTCGCGGACTGGGCAACCGCCTACGCACAGGGCAACGTCCCGCTGACGGCGGAGCAGGAGACGGCGGTCGGGACGGCGGTCTTCGATTCGATGTACCGGGGCGGGCGGCTTCAGTCGCTGCTCGACCAGGACGGCGTCGAGGACGTGATGGTCGACGGCCTGCGGGCGCACGTGGAGTACCACGACCGGCCGCGGCAGACGATCGAGAAGGTCGCCGACAGCCACGAGGAACTCATCACGTGGGTGAACCGGATGGCGCGGCTGTCCGGGCACGGCGAACGCGCGCTGACGCAGGCGACCCCGATGGTCGGGTTCCGGATGCCGGACGGTTCGCGGGTGACGGCGAGTCTGCTGACCACGCGGCCGTCGGTGGTGATCCGCCGGCACCGCATCCGTCAGCACGGGATCGCCGAGCTGGTGCAGTGGGGGTCGATCAACCCCATGCTGGAGCGGTTCCTGACGGCGTGCGTGCACGCCAAGATGAACATCCTGGTCGTCGGCAACATGGGCGCGGGCAAGACGTCGCTGCTGCGGGCGCTGGGGCGGGAGATCCCGCCGTCGGAGCGGCTGGTGACGCTGGAGTCGGACCGTGAGCTGTATCTGGACGAGCCGGGGCCGAAGCCGGGGCCGGTGACGTTCGCGTTCGAGGCGCGGCAGTCCAACGGCGAGACCCGCGGCGGCGGCGCGGCCGGCGAGGTGACCATCAGCGACATGTTCGCGACCGCGCTGCGGTTCAACGCGACGCGGGTGATCGTCGGCGAGGTCCGCTCCACGGAGATCGTGCCGATGCTGCAGGCGATGTCCGCGGGCGGTTCGGGGTCGATGTGCACGCTGCACGTGCGGCGGCCGCACGGCATCATCAGCCGGCTGGTGCAGCTGTGCACGGAAGCCGGGATGCAGACCGAGGCCGCCCACCATTTGATCGCGTCCTCCATCGACCTGGTCGTCTACCTGACCTACCTGGACGAGACCGCGGTCGGCGGGCAGAAGCACCGGTTCGTCTCGCACATCTACGAGGTCCACGACGTCGTCGGCGAGGGCGGGCGGCCGGTGACGACCGAACTGTTCGCGCCGCAGGGCGGGGAGATCCGCGCCGTGTACAAGAGCATGCCGTCCTTCATCGACGAGCTGGAGCTGACCGGGCTGATGCGCAGGGAGTGGCTGACCGACAACCCCTATGGGGCCTGGATGGGGCCGCTTGCGACGGTGGGGCGCCGGTGAACACCTCCCAGCTCGCTCTCGTCGCCGCGCTGTGTGCCGTCGTCGCGGTCCTCGCCGTGTTCGCCGCCGTACGCGAGGCCCGCGGCCGGGTCGTCGACCCGACGAAGCCGGCGTCCCGGATGGCGGGCCGGATCCAGCGGGCCCGTGCGGGTCTGCCGGACAAGTGGCAGCGCCGCTGGCGGCCCCTGCTCACGGCCGCCGGGATCGTCACGCTGGTGGTGTGGGCGTGGACCGGATGGCCCGTGCACGGTCTGCTGGCCGGCGCCGCCGTCCTGGGCCTGCCCTACGTCCTCAACCCCGGCACCGCCGCCTCTCTTCGGATCGAGCGGCTGGAGGCGCTGGGGCAGTGGCTCAACCACCTCGCCGGTATCCACCAGGCGGGCATCAGCCTGCCGCAGACCATCCGCGCCTCCGCGAAGGCCGCCCCGGCCCCGATCGCCGCGAACGTGCAGGCGTTGTCCAGCCGGCTCCGCAGCGGTATGGAGGCCGAGGACGCGTTCGCGCTGTTCGCCGACGAACTCGCCGACGGCGTCAGCGACCACGTTGTGCTGCTGTTCCAGTCGCACGCCGTCTACAAGGGGCCCGGGCTGTCGGACGCCCTCGAAGCGCTCGCGGTCACCATCCACCAGCAGGCCGCGGACGCCCGCGACATCGAGGCCGACCGGGCGAAGGTCCGCAAGTCCTCCCGCATGGTGTCCATGGTCATCTGCGTGGTCGTCATCGGCTGCATGCTCAACGACGCCTGGTCCGGCTGGTACCAGTCCCCCATGGGGCAGCTCGTCCTCGCGGGCCTCGGCGGCGCGTTCGCCTACACGCTGCGGTGGCTGCGGACGATCGCGCGGACCGAGCCCGACCCGCGGCTGATCGACCCGCTGCCCGCCTCCACCCTGCTCGCCCTGACGGGAGGCACCCGGTGATGCTGATGAACGCCGTCCTGCCCGCAGCGGCCGGCGGCGCGCTGATCGGACTGGCCGTCCGCGCGCTGCTGCCCGCCCGCCGGGACCTGGCCTCCGCGCTCGACCGCCTCGACGTCGCCAAGGCCGGCGGCCCCACCGTGGCCTCGGTCGCCCCGGTGTCCACCGGGAGCCTGCCCGAGCGGGTCGGCACCCGGCTTCTCGGCGAATTCGGCGGCCGCATCACCCTTCCCGCCCAGGACCTGGCGCTGCTGCGCATCAGCCTCGCCGAACACCTCGGCAAAAAGGTGCTGTTCTCCCTGTACGGGCTGCTGCTGCCGCAGCTGCTCCAGGGGCTCCTCGCGCTGGCCGGCGCTCCGCTGCCGTTCGTGATGCCCGCGTTCGTGTCCCTGGCCCTGGCCGCGCTGTTCTGGCTGTGGCCGGGCAAGGAGGTGGCGCGCGACGCGGCCGCGGCCCGGCAGGTCGTGCGGCATGCGGCCGCCTCCTACCTGGAGCGGGTCGCGCTCGCCCGCATCGCGAACTCCGGCGCCGCGCAGGCCCTGACGGAGACCGCGCAGGTCGGCGACGGCTGGATCTTCGCCCGGATGCGGCAGGTGTTCCACCAGGCCGACCTCGCCGGCGTCACCGTGTGGGACGCGCTCAAGCAGCTCGGCGACGAACTCGGCATCCCCGAGCTGACCCGCCCGGCCGACACCCTCGCGCTCGCCGGGGAGGGCGCCGCCGTCTACACCACCTTGCAGGCCCAGGCCCGGCAGCTGCGGATCGCGCTGCTGTCCGACGCGAAAGCCGAGGCGAACGCGGCGTCCGCGGCGATGGTCCTGCCGGTCACGGCCGGCGTCATCCTCATGCTCGTCTTCGTGATGATCCCGGTCACGATCACCATCCTCGGAAGCTGAAAACCCACCCATAAGGGGGAAACCATCATGGACATCCAAACGCTGACCGTGTGGATCAAGAGCCACTACCAGGCCCTGAAGAACCGCGGGGACGCGGGCCAGACCTCCACCGAACTCGCCCTGATTGCTGGTGCGTTGCTGGTCGGTGCTGGTCTCCTGGTTCTTGCGATCCGCTCCAAGCTCCTGGAGAAGATCGGCATCATCAGCGGCGGCTAAGACGCCGTCGGTCCCACCGGCACTTCCCACGATCAGGAGAGCCCGTGACCCAGCACCCTGCCCCCACCGGCCAGCCGCCCTGGACACCTTTTGACGACTACCTGTGGCACACCTGCGAGATCGTCGCCGACGTCGTCCAGGGGCAGCTCGACCGTCGCCCGCTCATCGCGACCGTCGCCCCACTGCCCCCCGGCGACCGGGCGCTGGTCACTGGCCCGGCCCGGCCGTTCAAGTGGATAGCTCTGGGCGATGGCAGCTACCACCACACCAACACGTTCGTGATGGGGTCGCCGACGTTCGTGATCGGCAGCCTCATCGGCTCTGCGATCGGCAACTCCTCCCGACGCGCTGCGGCCGCCCGCGACGCTCAGCCCCGATGGGTCGCCGGGGATCCCGGCGAGGTGACGGTCAGCCGGATGGGGATGTTCATCATCCACCCCGTCAAACCGGCCGAATCGGTCCTCTTGCACTGGTCCGGCCTGCGTTCGATCGACCTGGTCGCACCCGACGTCTTCCACACCCACTTCGTCAACACGAGCGGAACCCAGATGGCGGTGCGCATCGCCACCCCCTGGGCCTCGTTGATGTTCGTCCTCGCAGCACTCACTCGATTCCCTGCGCACCCCCGCCTTTTGGAACGGGGCTGGCTCCCACCGGGATTCGAGCAGCGCAGCGCGGCCTTCGGCAGGCCCTGTCGGCCAGCCACCGACCTCGTCCTCGGCAGAGGGGGAACGTGAAACAGCTTCTTCTACGGATACGGCGCACCGGTGGTGAGCGCGGATTCGCCAGCGTGGAGTTGGCGGTCCTGGCCGTCACCGTCCTCGCGCTGGGCTTCACCATCATCCAGACCGGCTTCTACTTCCACGCCAAGAGCGTCGCGCAGTCCGCGGCCCGGCAGGGAGTGGAGGCTGGGCGGCAGTACAACGCGGGCGATGGCGTGGCGCAGGCGCAGACGTATCTGGCCCGGTTCGGCGGCAGCGTCCGGGGCGCGAGCGTGTCCTCCGGCGGAAGCACGGCGGAAACGGTCCGCATCACGGTCCGCGGCCACGTCGCGACCCTGGTCCCCGGCCTGACGCTGGACGTCGCCGAGCACGCGGACGCTCCCGTCGAGCGGGTGACCGCCCCATGACCCGAACTCTGCACGCCCGGCTGGTACAGGCGACCCGGGGACCGGGGCGTGACCGGGGTTCCTACGCCCTGGAGACCGCGGTTCTGGCCCCGGTGGTGATCGGCATGCTGCTGCTGATGATCGCGTTCGGGCGGGTCACCAGCGCGGCCGGGTCCGTGGACGGCGCCGCCCGCGCCGCCGCCAGGGCGGCGTCCCTGGAACGGGACGCGGGCAGTGCGCAGGCCAGCGCGCAGGCCGCCGCGGCCGGAAGCCTCGACGGCGAAGGCGTCACCTGCCGGGCGTCCAGCGTCGTCGTCGACACCTCCGGCTACTCCCTCGACATCGGGCAGGAGGCGATGGTGACCGCGACGATCGCGTGCACGGCGGACCTGTCCGACATCGGGCTGCCGGGCCTCCCCGGCTCCAAGACGCTCACCGCGTCGTGGAGCAGCCCTCTCGACACCTACCGGGGGCGGCAGTGACCCCTGTGAATCTCCTGCTGGACCGGGCTGGGGCCCGGTGGCGGGCGGCCGCGGCCGCCCGCCTTCCCCGCGCCGATGACCGGGGCTCGATGTCGCTGTACTTCGCCCTGGTAGCGGTGGCGCTGCTGATGGTGATGGGCCTGCTGGTCGACGGCGGCGGCGCGCTGAACGCGGCGAACCGGGCGACGTCGGGCGCCCAGGAAGCCGCGCGGGCCGCCGGTCAGCAGCTGGACGTGGCCCAGGCCATGGAGGGCGACGCGATCACCCTCGACCCGGACGCCGCGGTCGCGGCCGCCCAAGACTACCTCGCGGCCGCCGGGCTCCAGGGCAGCGCGGAGATCACCGGCGGCGGGCGCAGCCTCACCGTGAACGTCCAGGACAGCTACAGCACCTACTTCGCGCAGTTCGTCGGCGTCGGCACGATCCACGTGACCGGCACCGCGACCGCGCATCTCCAGACCCAGGCCGGAGGCTGAGCCCCCTATGACCCCCGCTCCCCTGCGCACCGCCGGACTCCTGCTGCGGGCAGTGCTCGGGCTCGTCGTCCTGGCCGCCCTCGTGGCCGGCGTCCCCTACCTGCTGCTGGCCGTCGGGCACCAGCCCACCGAACTCGCCGACGGCGGGTTCAGTCTGCTGGAGCAGGACGACGGCCGGCTGTTCCTCGTCGTGCTGACCTGCCTGGGCTGGGCCGGGTGGGCGGCGTTCACGCTCTCGGTGCTGGTGGAACTCGTCGCCGTGCTGCGCCGCCGGTCCGCCCCCAAGATCCGGGGGCTGGGGTCAATGCAGTCCCTCGCCTCCTTCCTCGTCGGCGGCATCGTGCTCCTCGCCCCCACCGCGGCCTCGGCCGCGACCGTCGCCCCGGCCGTCGCGGCGACCGCCACCCACACCGTGGGCGAGGCCGGCACGATGACCGGAGCCCCTTCTGCGGTCTCCGCGCGAGCGGGCGAGACCGGCGGCCTGACGCACACGGTCGCCTCCACGAGCGAACTGCCGTGGGACCTCGCGGAGGACTACCTCGGCGACGGCAAGCGGTGGAAGGACATCGCCGCGCTCAACCCGGACATCCCCCAGCTCGCGGCGGGCGACCAGTACCTCCCCAAGGGCGCCGTCATCAAGCTTCCGGCCGACGCCCGGCCCGCCGCGGCCGCGGCCCCGGCGGCGGGGAGTGCCGGGCAGGCCCCGGCGTCCGTGACCCGGGTCGGTACTTCCCCAGCCACCAGCACCACGGCCCCGAAGGCGACCACGGCGGACACCGAGGACACCGAGGGGGCGGTGGACCGGGTCACGGTCCGGGCCGGAGACAGCCTCTGGTCGATCGCCGACGCCCACGGCGACCCGGAGGACTGGCCCGCGATCTACGAAGCGAACCAGGGCGAGGCCGTCCCCGGCAGCGGAACGTTCACCGACCCGAACAAGATCTACCCCGGGCAGGTCCTCGACCTGCCCCAGCACACCGGCCCGCAGCCGACGGCCCCCCAGCGCCCCGCGCCGAAACCGGCGGTGCCCGCACAGCCCGACGCCCCGAAGGCCCCCGCCTCCCCCTCCCCCGCTCCCCCTCCCACCGCCGACGCCGACAAGGACGTCCCGGCCGCCCCCGCTCCCACCGCCGACACGAACGAGGAAGCCCCGTCCGCCGCCGAAACGGCCGCCCCGGCCCGAACCGCGCCGGCCCCCGAGCGCAGCGCCGCACCAGTCGACGACACCGCCTCCGCCCCGGCCCCTGGGCGCACCAGTCCTGCCCCGCCGAGCCCTGCGCCGGAGCCCGCCGGGCAGGCGTCCGAGAACACCGCCGAGGGCATCGTGCTGGCCGTTGCCGGCGGTCTCGCGGCCGCCGGCGGCGTCGTGCTGATGCTCCGGCGCCGGCGCGCGCTGCAACGGCGCCACCGCGAGCCGGGAACCCTCATCGCCATGCCGGACGGCAGCGCCGCCGCCACCGAGAAGGCGTTGCACAGCGCGGACTCCAGTACGGAACTGCTCCTGCTGGACCTCGCGCTGCGCACGCTCGCCACCCGCCTGGCGGACGAGGACCGAGACCTGCCAGCGCTCGCGGCCGTCCAGCTGGGAGACGGGGGCGTCCTGCTGCATCTGTCCGACGCCGTACAGGACGGAGACGACGCCGCCCCGGCGGCGCCCTTCACCGCCGTCACCGGACGGCCCGGCGTGTGGTGGTGCCCGGCCGACTCCGCCGACCTCCTCGACCCCGAGCAGGCCGCCGACGTCGCCGCCCCCTACCCGGCACTCGTCCTCCTCGGCAGCGACCCCGACGGCGCCCTGCTCCTGGTCGACCTCGACGAGTTCGGCGCGCTCCACCTGACGGGCCGCCGCCACCTCCAGATGCTACGCACCCTGGCCGTCTCCCTGGCGCTGTCCCCGCTCGGGCAGGTCGATGTCGCCGTCGCCGGCGAGGACACCGCCCCCGGGCTGGGGCTGCTCGACGCCCAGCGGGTCCAGGAACACCCGGACCTCCAGGCGACCGCAGACAGCGCCCGCGTCCACCACACCAGCCAGCAGCAGCTCATGGCCGATACGGGGCTGCCGGGCATGTCCCGCGCCCGGCTCTCGCCGGAGGCCGAGGAGTTCAGCCCCCTGGTGGTCCTGGCCGACCTCGACACCTGCCCCGGCTCTGACGCAACCGGGCAGCTCGACGTCCTCCTGCGCGACGAGCCCCTGTCCTCGACCACCCTCATCACCAGCAGCAGCCGGGCCGCCCGCGGCACGGGCGAGGTGTGGGAGATCAACACCGATTACTACGACTTCCCGGTGCCGAACACGCCCCTGCGGTGCGTGCTGTCGATGTGCAGCGATGACGAGTACGCCGACATCCTCACCCTGGCCGTGACCGCGGACTCCCCCACCGGCGTCCCTGCCCCGCCGCCCGTCCCCCTCGACACGCTCCTCCCGGGCGCCGACGCCGCAGGCGTGAGCGTCCCCCCGCCCCCGGCCCCCGTGCCGCCGGCTGACGGGAAGCCGAGCCTTCTGGCCCTCCTCTCCGACCTCGACGACGAGGACGAGGACGACGACGCCTCCGAGGAGGCCTCCGCTCAGCCACTCGCGGGCGACAGCGCAGATACCGGGGCCCGGTCAGCTCCCGAAGCCCCGGCCGACTCTGTGGACTCCGCTAGGTCGTCCAGCACGCCGGACTCAGGAACGGCGGGTACGGCGGCCGGCGACGCTACGGACGCGGTGCCGGTCCTACCCGCTTCCGCTTCCCCCGGCCACGTCGTGCTGTCCGCTGCCCGGGCCCTGCCCCAGATCACCGTCCGGCTGGCCGCCGCCTCCACCACCCCGCCCGAGCCGGCCAATGACGACGGCAGGAACCCTGAGCTTCCCAAGATCGTCTTTCCCCAGGACCAGCCCCTGATCAGCATCCTGGGCACCGTGGAGATCACCGGCGCTCGCGGCACCGTCGACTCAAACCGCCGTACCCGCGCCACCGAACTCGCCACCTTCCTCGTCCTCAACCCTGGCGCCACCGCACCCCAGGTCGACGAAGTCCTCTCCCCGCGCGGCGGCCTGACCAGCCCCAGCACACGCAACACCCGGCTTCGGGACGTGAGGCGTTGGCTCGGCAACGACGACGAGGGACAGCCGTACTTCCGACGCATGGCAAAGCACGCCGACGGGCACCGGATCATCGGCGTGGAGTGCGACTGGCTCCAGTTCCAGCTCCTGCACGACGCTGCCCTCCAGCTCCCCCGCGCCCAGGGGCAGGTCCTGCTGCGCCGCGCCCTCGAACTCGTCCGGGGCCGGCCGTTCTCCGGCGTCAGCTCCACCTACTACAGCTGGGCCGAACCGGTCGTAGAGGAGATCAACGACAAGGTCGTCAACGCCGCAGCCCTGCTCGCCGACTGGCTCCTGGAGACCGGAGACGGACGGGGCGCGCTGTGGGCAGCCGGCCGCGGGCTCAACGTCGCCCGCGAGCGAGAAGAACTGTGGCGTCACCGGTTCCGCGCACTGGCACTCCTGGGCGACCACGACGGCCTGGAACAGTCCATCCAGCGCCTGGAGACTCTCCTGACCGATCACGGGTGGGCCATGGAAGAGGAGACCACCGCCACTATCCGCATGGTGCAGGCCACCCGGGCCTGACCGGCAATAGACATCCTCATCCGGAAGGCCCCGGCTCTGCATGAGTCAGGGGCCTTGGATGGGACCCGTCAATCAAGCGCAGTAACTGGGGCGTCGAGGTTACCGACAGGCCCCGGAAAACCGGCCGCCGAAGGTGATGTCGAAGGCGTTCAGAGCGGTCTTCCAACGAGCTTGCTCCTCCCTGCGGGTCGGAGCCAAGGGACGCGCGAGGCGGCCGACATCGGGGCGACCTTGCGCACGGCCCGCCCGACAGGGGTGAGGCAGGGGCCTTGGCCTTCAGTGCAGCGGCCGGGGCGGGTGCCGGGCGGGGCGGCTGTCGGCGGCGGGCTCGGCGTCTGTCTTGGGGACGGCGGTCTCCTGACGGGCGAGGGATTCGAGGTGCTCCGTCTGCGGGCGCACGGCTTCCGCCTCGGGGACGGCCGCTTCCGCGGCGGCTCGGGCGGCGCGGCATACCCCCCAGGCGGGTGATGTCGTCGGCGGGGCACGGGACGCACACCGGTTTGTCCACAGCCTGTGCCACGGTCCGGTGCGCGACGGTCCCCTGCCCGCACCGGTCATTGACCTTTTGCCCATGCCGCGTGCGCACCAGTCGCTGTGCTTTTCGCTGCGGGGCCCGGCGCTGCTTGTCCTCTGCGCCGGCCGGTCTCCTAGAGTTGTCCCGTCGTCGTCAAGGGGGAGCTGGCATCATGACCGACCACGCCGCGTTCGCGGCCCTGCAACCGAACGATCCGACGCAACTGGGGCCCTACCGCCTGCTGGGCCGGATCGGCAGCGGAGGGATGGGCACGGTCTACGCCGCCGAGAACGCGGCGTCGCAGCTGGTCGCCGTCAAGGTCATCAACGCCCACCTGGCCGGGGACGAGCGGTTCGTCCGCGAGTTCAAACGCGAGGTGACGGCAGCGCGCCGGGTCCGCCCCTTCTGCACGGCTCCGGTCCTCGACGCGCAGCTGGACGTGCACCCGCTGTATGTCGTCACCGAGTATGTCGACGGCCCGACCCTGCAGGCCCTGGTCACCCGGCACGGTGCGCTGCGGGGCGGCGCGCTGGAGCAGCTGGCGGTCGGCATGGCCGCCGCCCTCAGCGCGATTCACGCGGCCAGGGTCGTGCACCGGGATCTGAAGCCCTCGAACGTGCTGTTGTCGGCGGTGGGGCCGCGGGTGATCGATTTCGGTATCGCCCGGGCGCTGGAGGGATCAGACGTTTCTGTTCAGCCGACGCAGCTGTCGGGTACGCCCGGCTATATCGCTCCGGAGGTCCTGCGCGGTGAGCCGGTCACTGCGGCTGCGGACCTTTTCGCCTGGGGCTGTGTCATGGCCTATGCCGCTTCCGGTGCGCTTCCGTTCCCGGGCGAGGACGTGTTCGCGGTCCACCAGCGGGTGCTGACCGAGCCGCCCCGGCTCGCCGGCCTCGACGGTCCCCTGCGCGAGCTGGTGGAGCAGACCCTGGAGAAGGATCCCGGCCTGCGCGGGTCCGCCTCCGCGTTGCTGGCGCGGCTGGTCGGCGATGAGCGGGCGGATGCCGAGCGGGCCACCGAGTGGGTGGAACGTTCCTGGCCCGCTCCGACCATCCTGGCGACAGACATGCAGCGGCCCGAGGCGGCCGGGACTCCCCCGCAGGTCAAGGCCGCCCGCGCAGGCGGGCGCCGACGCGTCGCGGTGGCTGCCGGAGTGGCGGGGGTGTGTGCGGCGGTGCTGGCCGGAGCGCTGATGTGGCCCGGGGGCGACAGGAACAAGGAGCAGGTCAAGGACAGCGCGAAGGTACGCAGCGGCCCCGTCGTGCTACACAGTGCGTACTCCTTCGAACTCGATACGCTGCCACCCACCGGCGCGCAGCGGTGGATCGACACCCGCGACCTCACCGACGACCTGCGAACCGAGGAACACACCGGCGCCGCTCCCGATCTGCTCTCGGGCAAGGCGAACGCCCTGGCCCGGTGGACGTCCGAGGAACCGCCCACCGAGCAACAGTGCGCGGACGCGCTCAAGTCCCCTGCCGGCAAAGCGTCGGAAGTCAAACGCGGCGACCGGTTCTGCCTGCAGACCACCGACGGCCGCACCGCCTACATCCGCGTCATCAGCCTGCCCGTGGGCGAAGGCGAGACCCGTATCGAGGCAACCACCTGGGAACTGCTCGTCTGAACGTGGTGTAACCGGCCGGGGTGGCGCACAGCAGAAGGGCGGGGAGGCCGCGGCGTTCGCGGCGTTCGCGGAGAAGCTTTCGCCGCCGTGCCTTCCTTTTCAGCGTTCGCGCGCTCGGGGAAGGCGTCAGCATCACCGGCGAGCGGGACGTCGAGGCCGTCCGCTTCGCCGCCCTTGCGGTAGGTGATCGACCGATCTCATCCGCCACGCACAACCAGTGCCCACCAACACCCCGATGGAACAGACGAGTTGGGTAGGGTTTACCTTCTGGGGCATGGATCATCGAGGAGAGTTTCGCCGGGCAGCGCTTGAGTTGGGCATCCCGGGCGACGAGATCAGCAGGTTCAGCCAGCACCTTCGTTTGGCGATCGGACTGTCCGGGGGCGGCGATGGTTCTCCGGTGGGGCACATCGGTGGATTGCCCCGGTTGCCGGTGGGCATGAAGTGGCCGTCCGCCGGGGACGTTCCGTTGCCGTTGCTCCTTTCCGTCGATTGTGGGGAGCTGCCGAGGATCGAGGGCTTTGGCCTGCCGGCGGACGGAACTCTGCTCTTCTTCGTTCACCAAGAGATGGACTTCGGCACATCGCGGGCCGATCCGGGCCAGTACGCGCGAGTTGTGTATGTACCGGACGGCATCAAAACTGTGGTCGCGGAACCCCCCGACTCCTCATGCGCCAGCGAGCGGATCGACGTCTGCGCCGAACTCAGAGCCGACCTGCCTCTTTGGCTCGAGGAAGGCGACGAGGACGAGGACTGGCACGAGTTCTGGGAGGATCTCGAGTGGGACGACATGTCCCCCTTCCAGCAGCAGCTGGCCCGGTACATGGAGCGTGAACTGCCGCACCTGGACGAACTTCGGTCTCTGGCCTACGACCTCTGGCCATCCGGCGCTTACCTCGTCATCGGCGGGTACGCCGATGACGAGGCGACGGTCGGCAGCATTACGGCGAAGACCCTCGCGAAGGGACAATGGCTTTCCTATACGGACGAAGACGCGCTCCGGCTGGCGAGCGAATGGATACCGCTCGCCAATGAAGCCCGGGGCTACGCGGAGTACTACACGAAATTCATGATCCGCCACGACGACCTGACCGCTGCTCGGTGGGACAAGGTACTGACCGTGACTGTTTTCGACGCCCCGTGAACAGACTCCGCCAACTCAATCACCAACACCGGTTACTCGTGCCGCGAGCCTAAAGGGTGTTGCAGAAGGTCCGCTTCGGGCAGGCCGGAGGGGTGTTTGACCTGTCGGTTCACCCGGTGTGGGCGAGGTTGTGCATGGTGGCG